>NZ_JASMRK010000010.1:0-70275 GCF_041431295.1 Psychrobacter sp. Arc9
AAGGACTGAGTCCTGTACAGTACAGAACTCAGTCCTTGAAATAAACGTAAACCGTCCAAGATTTGGGGTTCAGTTCAACTAAGCGAGGTTTTTTTTGTATCAATAAACATAAGCCTCTCTATTCTACAGACTTATAAAACCTGATATGAACGGGAAAGTATTGATAAGCATTACTTTTGTCCCCATTTATCTTATAATACCAACCCTATTTTGTCCCTATCATTGAGGTGAGCGTTATGGCACTACTCCCTATCTTAAGTTACCCAGATCCTCGCTTGCGTACTATCGCCAAGCCTGTCAAGGAAGTGACTGCTGAAATCAAAACCTTAATCGCAGACATGATCGAGACGATGTATGATGCTCAAGGCATTGGGCTTGCAGCCAGTCAAGTGGATCATCATATTCAGCTTATCGTTATGGATTTGTCTGAAGACAAAAGCTCTCCTAGAGTTTTTATCAATCCAAAAGTCACGCCACTGGTAGAAGAAAAGCAACCGTATGAAGAAGGCTGCTTATCTGTACCTGATGTCTATGACAAGGTCGAGCGTCCTAATAAAGTCCGTATTGAAGCGTTAGACGGTAACGGTGAGGTCATCGACGAAGTAGTCGAAGGACTGCTTGCTGTTTGTATCCAGCATGAAATGGATCACCTAAATGGCGTAATCTTCGTTGACTACTTGTCTCGTCTTAAACAGACTCGTGCTCGTGATAAAGTTCGCAAAGTTCTTAAAATACGCGAAAAGCAAGAAGCTCAATCAGCAGAAAAACAGACACAAGCCGTCAATTCTTAAAGCCCTACTCTTTATTCTTATCTTTTTTATTTCGTCTTTATCCTTCACATAGTTACGTCACAGTGAGTGTTAATATTTAGCATTCACCGTTTGGCGATAATTTTTCTAACCGATACAGTTTCCACAAAAGGTTTACTACTATGACAATGATCAAAATTGACCAATATTTTGAACCTGCCAGCTGGCAGAAATTTACCAAGGCTGCTGAAGGTCGCGAGACGCCTTTCTTGGTAGTTGACCTTAGTCGAATCGAAACCAAATACCATGAAATGGTAAGTCTTTTTCCTAATGCAAAA
The DNA here is from genome assembly GCF_041431295.1 of Psychrobacter sp. Arc9. Taxonomy (NCBI): domain Bacteria; kingdom Pseudomonadati; phylum Pseudomonadota; class Gammaproteobacteria; order Moraxellales; family Moraxellaceae; genus Psychrobacter; species Psychrobacter sp. Arc9. The sequence continues at coordinate 1,088 of NZ_JASMRK010000010.1, forward strand.
CTGCATTATGCAATGAAAGCTAGCCCTGCGGTGGAAGTAATCAATTTACTAGCAAACCTTGGTTCTAACTTTGACTGTGCCTCTATTTATGAGCTTGATCGCGTGCTTGGTTGCGGCGTTGATCCATCTCGTATCTCGTATGGCAACACCATCAAAAAAGCTGAGCATGTTAAATATGCCTTTGAAAAAGGCATCGATCTATATGCGACTGATTCAGAAGCGGATCTAAAAAACATTGCCAAACACGCTCCAGGCTCTAAAATATTTGTTCGTATCTTGGTGCAAGGATCAGAGACAGCAGAATGGCCATTATCACGTAAGTTTGGTTGCCATCCTAATATGGCCATCGACCTACTGGTTCAAGCACGCGAGCTGGGCTTGGTGCCTTATGGTATCTCATTCCACGTTGGTAGCCAGCAAAAAGACGTCGCTGCATGGGATGATGCGTTAGCCAAAGTTAAATATATGTTTGACTGGATGAAGAACGAAGAAGGCATCAAGCTACAAATGATCAATTTGGGTGGTGGCTTCCCGACCAATTACATCAGCGAAGTTAACCCTATTAAAGTCTATGCGGAAGAGATTACCAGCTATCTGACTGACGACTATGATGATAATGAGATGCCGGAGATTATTTTAGAGCCGGGTCGTTCGTTGGTTGGTGGTTCAGGCGTTTTGGTCAGTGATGTGGTACTGATCTCTCGTAAGTCTGATACCGATTTGACTCGTTGGGTATATACCGACGTTGGTCTATTCCAAGGCTTAATCGAGACGCTAGGTGAAGCTATCAAGTACCCTGTCTATACGCCTAAGATGGAGACGTCTACCAGCGAAGGTACAGTAGTACTGGCAGGCCCAACCTGTGATTCAACTGATATTATGTATGAAGAAGCAGGTTATCAGCTACCAGAAGAGCTTGAGATTGGTGATAAAATCTACTGGCTCACTACTGGTGCTTATACCAATTCGTACTCATCGGTAGAGTTCAATGGTTTCCCACCGCTAGAAGTGGTTTATATTGACTAGTACTTAATGCTACTCCACAAAAAAGCGCGGCACGGTTAATACCCGTATCGCGCTTTTTTGTACGTAACGATTTCATAACTAGTCAACTCGTAAGGAAATAGGCACGCTATTATTAGTATTAATAGTTCGGCTACCGTTACTGGTGCTACTGCTTGAGTTTTGTGAAGCTTGTCCAATCGTCACCCACTGTCCACGCGGCACAATAATCGTACTATTCAATCTTTGACCTCGAATAGCATTGCTAGCACTGCCAGTAGAGTTGTCAGTAGAACTCATTTGATTATAAGGTGAATTCGGCTGCACTAAGCTTTCTTCTACTTGGGATAGTTGTACTTCCACCTGTCCATTGGGCAGCAGTCTTGGTGTGACGGCAATCCCTTGTGTCGTTGGCAGTAGTATTTGCTGCTGAATCACGATCTGTGGTTTGAAATTATCGTTAGCTGAACGATGATAAGTTGAATAGTTATTAGCATTATAGGTTTGAGTCAGTGAGTAGAGCGTACCTGTGCTGATACTCGCCGCACTGCCAGATAATGTTTGTACTTGATATAGATTAGTACTCTGCTGCTGGCTGCTACGCTGACTAATAACCCCTGCACCTTGAATACCACGATTGGTAATAATGACTTGACCCTGCTGAATACTACCTTGCAGGCCACTACTATTGCCAACACGTACGGCGACCGTCAATGCCTGTGGCTGACGGTCAATCTGAGACAACAATTGCTGTACCGCCTGATAATTGCGTGCCGTCGTTCGCAGTACCAATTTATCTTGATAGGTAGTCACCGTACCACCGTCTGCGCTACTATTTAATTGCTGCCTTACTGCAGGTAGTAGGCTAGCCCCGCCATAAGTATGGATAACATAGGTTTGAGCAGTACTAGCTTGTACGGTTACTGGTAGAACCGCTAGACTCAGTGCAAAAGCTGATAGGCTGGCAAGGTTGATTGTACAAATAGCACTAATCAGTTTATGTCTAATATAACGTTTGATACTATTCATACCTGCCCCCTTGCTGCTATTAAGTCATCGAGCCATCAGTTATAACTTTGTAGTCAATCATTAACCATTAACCATTAACCATTAACTATAAATAGTCGTTAGTCACTTAATCCAAGCACGTCCTGCATGTTGTACTGACCTACTTCCTGCTCAACAACCCAAGTTGCGGCACGTACGGCGCCAGCGGCAAATGTCATGCGCGCACGCGCACGATGGGTAATCTCGACCACTTCGCCATCTGCGATAAACATCACAGTATGGTCGCCTACGATTTCGCCACCACGTACAGCGTGGATACCAATTGTCCCAGATTCGCGCTCGCCAGTTTGTCCTTCGCGGCCATAGATAGCGACGTCTTTTAGGTTTTGTCCACGAGCTTCTGCGACGGCTTCAGCCATCATATATGCGGTACCAGAAGGTGCATCGATTTTGTGCTTATGATGTGCTTCGATGATCTCTACATCAGCATCATTACCAAACGCTTTGGCAGCCATACCGAGTAGCTTCAATGATAAATTAACGCCTGTCGAATAGTTACCCGCATATACGATAGTGATTTTCTCACTTGCTTTTGCCAGTACTTGTTCTTGCTGTTCATTGAATCCTGTGGTACCGATGACCATAGCAACATTATGCTCAGCACAAACTTGCATGTTTTTTTCAGTGGCGTCAGGCAAGCTAAAATCAATCAGCACATCGATATCACTAATCACAGCGGCTAAGTCATCAACGATTTGTACACTTAAATGACCGATAGCAGCAACTTCGCCGGCATCAGCACCGACTAGGCTAGAGCCTTGACGCTCAATCGCTGCTTTTAATGCAGTTTGTGGATTGTTTTGTACTGCCTCAATAAGCATACGACCCATACGCCCGCCTGCACCGATTACCCCAACGTTGATAGATTTATTATTTACTTGTTCGCTCATGTTTTTACCTTAGATGTTTTATATTTGGTGAAATTATTTTTGACCATATTTATCGTAAGTTTAGCAAATATCATCACATGAATGGCTTTTTATACCATCAATAAAAAGCCCAAAGGTTTCATGTGAAACCTTTGGGCTTAGTTTAATACTAGCTACTTAGTTAGACTGTTTCTTAATCGAATAAATCGCCGATTTTTTTGAAGAACGACTTTTTATGTGGCGACTGTTGATGCTTGCTGTCGTCATCCAACGTGTCCTGGAATTGGCGTAGCAAGTCTTTTTGCTCACGAGTCAGATTCACTGGCGTTTCGATAACCACACGGCAAATCAAGTCACCTTTCATAGTAGTTCGGACTGGCGTCACACCTTTGCCGCGTACACGCAGTAACTTACCGCTTTGCGTACCTTCTGCCACTTTGATTTTTACTTTGCCATCTAAGGTTGGGATTTCGACTTCTTTACCCAATGCTGCATCAGTGATGCTTACTGGCACATCCATATATAGGTCAGCGCCTTGGCGGGTAAATACATTGTGCTGTTTGACGCGTACTTCGACATATAGATCGCCATTTTGTACGCCAGCGCCGCCCGCTTCGCCTTCGCCTGCTAGACGAACGCGATCACCGTCATCGACGCCTGCAGGGATAGAGACTTCTAACGTGCGTGATTTGTCTTTTACGCCGTTGCCATGACAGTCTGAACAAGGGTTTTTGATCTGTTTACCAGTACCGCCGCAATGAGGACAAGCTTGCTGTACCGCAAAGAAACCTTGCTGCATACGTACTTGACCTTGGCCATGACAAGTCTGACAGGTAACCACATCGGAAGCATTTTTTGCCCCTTTACCATCACAGGTATCACAAGGCGCAGGAGCCGTGAAACTGATTTCTTTTTTGCAGCCACGTACAGCTTCTTCTAATGTCAGCTCAATCACATAACGCAAGTCAGAGCCGCGACGCGAACGCCCACCGCCGCCGCCACGTTGCTGACCGAAGATATCACCGAAGTTACCAAAGATATCGCCAAAGATATCTTGGAAGTTGCCGCCACCTGCGCCGCCGAAGCCGCCGCCACCCATGCCGTTTTCAAAGGCTGCATGGCCCATACGGTCGTAGGCTGAACGTTTCTCTTCGTCGCTCAATACTTCATAAGCCATTGAAGCTTCTTTGAATTTGTCTTCCGAATCAGGATCATCAGAGTTGCGATCTGGATGGTATTTCATGGCAAGCTTACGGTAGGCTCGCTTAATTTCTTTGCTGTCAGCGGTCTTGCTGACACCTAATATTTCATAAAAATCGCGCTTACTCATGCTCTCTCCTATCGTCTTTACAGCCACACCGGTTCGTCAAATCATCAGCTCAATTGATAGTTGTCTTAATCTTATTCGTGGTTCTTAGCTAATAGATATATATAACGTTTCACATGAAACACAATAATTCACCATGCTATAGAACCATAATGCTTAGACTTAACCAACAAATACGGTGTAGGCTGCTTAGCCAAATCAATTATAAAAAGTTTGCGCTATTTATGGAGATGGTCTGCTGATTTATCAAGCTCTTAAATGATGAAATTAGCAGTTGGCATCGCTGCGGCAAAAGCCAAACGATTCATTAAGGTTACTGCAAAGCTTTTCGTACCTGAGCGGTGCCCAGTCGTGCTAATATTTACCGTCACATCTACGGTCATTTATACTCATAGTGATGACGATTGCGACAAGGTATTAAGTCTTATGAAAAAGCTGGTTATTCTATTAATCATCATTGCGATAGCAGTATATGCAGGCTCGCCTTACTACAGCGCTTATCAGCTCAAAAACGCTTATGACGATAAAGACGGTGCCACTATCGCAGCGGCTATTGATTACGAGCAAGTGCGACCAAGCGTCCAAAATCAGCTAACCAGCCAGTTTGCGACGACAATGACTAAGTATCCATTAATTTCTGAATTGGGCGGTGAGCCGTTGACCGAAGCCGCGAATGGTTTTATCGCGCAGGCGGTTGAAGGTGCTATCACGCCGCAGAATATCGAAAAAGTGATTAATACCCAAGGTCAAGCCAATACAGCAACCAAAGAGCTAGCCGCAGCATGGGCCATCGCTAGCGATCAAGTCGACTTGAAAAACCTAATTCAGAGCTTAATCATTCAGCGCGGTGATGTCGATGCCGTGGTCAAAAGCCAAATGCAGCAAGTCATGAAAAAACAAGCGGCAGAACTTGAGCAGCAAGTCGCCCAAGGCAATGACAGTGAAAAGCCAACGCTGAGCTACTGCGGTATCAATTGTTTTAGTATTAGTGGTCAGGTAAAAGGCTATCCTCTTACTATCGAGATGCAGCGTGAAGGGCTTATCAATTGGAAAATTGTTGATATCGTCTTACCATAAATTATTTAATACAGCTTTTGAGATGCAAAAACTTCTGAATAGAACCCAAAAAGACCGCCTTATGAACTGATTCATAAGGCGGTCTTTTTACGTTGTTTAGCAGTCAAATATCTTAATTTTTTAAACTAAAAAACACTTAACCATACCAGTCGATTATTCAACGCCCAAGAATTCTAGAAATTCTGGACTCTCAAAACTCGCCTGATATAGCACGCCATCTTCACGATAGATTGCAGGCGTCGCCATTACCGCGAGTCCAGCTGCTTTTTCACGATTGGGTGTTACATGGTCAACCGTACAACTTGCTGATGCAGGTGTCATTTCACCTGTCAGCATTGCCTTGTCAAATGCCTGACGACGACTGTCTTCATCCGCTTGGCACCAGATACCACGCATCTGCTTTGGTGACGCCTCATATATCGGATAGCCGATAACATTGACTGTCACGCCTTTTGCATTGAGCGAGGGGACTTGCTGATGTAATCGGCGACAATAAGGGCAGTTCACATCATCAGCTACATAGATAACAGCTCTCTCAGTAGTGGTTGCTGGATAAGTAATCAGTTGGCCTTTGTCCAATGACGCAAACACAGACTGGTTTTTACGCTTTTCAAAGTTCTCATCGAGGCCGATAAATTGACCATTTTCGATGACTGATATTTCACCATCGGTAATATACTGCGTATCGTCCGATAGTAAAAACGGCATGCCTTCTAGCGTTGCTCCCCAGATAACACCCGGTACTGCGGTATAAAAGAATGGCGTTTTAGCACTCATATTCTTAAGCGCAGCCATATTTGCTAGCATAGACGATTTGACTGAGGCACTGACAGGTTCGCCTACCTGTGCACTTGTGCTACGTACTGGTGTTTCGGTGATAACTTGCTTACTTGGATTCTTCTGTAGCTCACCTTGAATGACGTAGCAACCATCTTCGGTGATGTGCAGCGGCAACTGGCCAGCCAAATTCACTTGATACATATTGGGCAGTTTGGATGGCACAATAGAAGTAATCTGTGTTTTGATGCCTGCTTGAGTCAGTACTTGGCGCAATCGCTTATCGACAGTCGCACTCACTGCCTGAGCTACTTGCGAATTTGTAGTGCTTTGCGTTACGTTATTACTGTTGGCATCCGCTGAACTTGGCTGAGCGCAAGCAGTGGTTGCTAATAGTATGACGCTGATTAGGCTAGCGGACTTTAATACAGGTAATGTCACAGAGAGATTCCTATCTGGTTTTTAATAATGACGATTTTCGATATTAAGACCAATTCCAAAGCTATTACTAACTCAAAGGTAGCAATACATTTTCTGATTAGTCAGATTTTTAGAGTTGGTTTCAGGGTTGTCTGTCATAAAAATATAGATAAAAAAGACTGTAGTATATGGGATAGTTTTGCAAAACACTAAATGGCTAATGTCGCAAAACTGCTACTTAGCTTTAAGAGATAGGCAACACAGCCAGATAGTAGACATAAACTTAATATAGCAGACCGCAAAAAGCAGCACACTGGGTAGCGGCTGCTAATGGGTTTAAAACGATAATTTCAAGATAAGTATCAATGCCAAAGCTTAATAATCTCAGTGCTCATTTATTAAAACTTGGCAACTTCTTCTGGCGTTAAGAAACGACTGTCGCCTTTTTCTAGGCCTTCTAGATTGATATGACCGATACTGGCGCGGTGCAGCTCAGTTACTCTATTACCGAAGTAACCCATCATCCGTTTGACCTGATGGTATTTGCCCTGCTCTAATGTTAGGCGTGCATGTTTTTCATCAATGAACTCAAGAATAGCAGGCTTGGTTGGCTCATAATCACCCTCAAGCAAGATGCCTTCCGCCACTTTCTTCACGGCTTTCTCTTGTGCATCACTATCCATTGCATCTGCCAAAGTCAGCTCGTACACCTTTGCATGCTCGTGCTTAGGACTGGTGACACGGTGCAGCCAGCCGCCATCATCACTCATCAGTAACGCACCAGTAGTATCAACATCGAGACGTCCAGCGATACGCAGACTACCCAATTCTGGTACAGCAATCAGTTCGGTGACAATTGGATACTCTTTAACTTTTAGCGTGCACTCGAAGCCTTCAGGCTTATACAACAAGATATAGCGATTACCCGCAGCGACCGATAATGGCTCGCCTGCCCACATCACATCATCATTGACGACATCGACATGTAAGCCAGGATCTTTAACAACTTGATCGTTTACGGTGATTTCGCCGGCGTGCATGATCTTCTTTGACTCTTTGCGCGACAGCTCAGTGGCTTTACTAATGAATTTATCTAAACGCATACTATTTACTACCATCGGTTTTATTATACCAGCCCTAAATCAGAAACTAACGACGCCAGCACTCAGCCGTGAGCGGCTCGTTATCTTCGATGGTTAGAAATGGTACTATAATGAAAAATTAAATGAACACTGTGCTCAATACAAAGCCAGTGAAAGTCAGACCAGTTTAACATATCCAACCTAAGCCTGATGAAATATGAGCTATCAAACGCTAAAACGTGCCGTTACCACGAGACTCGAAATTAAAAAATCTGAGTTTATTGCTTATGCCTATCCGGTGACCTCTCGCGAGCAAGCAATGTTTCACGTGGAACAACTTCGCGAGCAATATGCCGATGCACGGCATTTTTGTTGGGCATACATCATCGGTGATCCAGATAATACCACTAGTGCTGGTTTCGATGATGATGGCGAGCCAAGTGGTACGGCAGGCAGGCCAATATTAAATGTCCTTCAGCATAAGTCGATCGGCAATGTGATTATCGTCGTGGTGCGTTACTTCGGTGGTATCAAATTAGGTGCTGGCGGTCTTACCCGTGCTTATGCAGGCTCTGCTCAAGCGGCCGTCGATGAAATGATATTAAACCCTTATGTACCGATGACCCAGATTCAGATACTGGCAGAATTTGCGACTGAAGCGCAATGCCGCTATATGATAGAGAGCCTTGGCGGTCATATCGACGATGTCGCCTATAGCAAACAAGTGACTTTAACCGCTACACTTGCTGAAGCAGATGTTGAAAGTCTAAAAGCCCGCTTAGCAATGGATGGTCGAGTATTGGATAAATCAGAAGACTAAAAAATTCTGACTAACTACTTATCGGCCGTTTTAGATAGTTCTTTTTTCAGTATATTTATTCGTTAAATTGTTTCAGGAGCTGTTGTTCGGTAAATTATTTTTAGCACCTACTTTTCAGTAGCTGTTTTCAGTAGCTGTTTTCAGTAGCTGTTTTCAGTAGCTGTTTTCAGTAGCTGTTTTCAGTAGCTAATTTTCAGTAGCTGTTTTCAGTAGCTGTTTTCAGTAGCTAATTTTCAGTAGCTGTTTTCAGTAATTATGCGTTCACTGAAAATTATTGGTTTTCACAGGTACTGGCGTTATGATAAAAAACCCTTATCACACTACTCTATTTGTTTTTCCACGATTATTAAATAAGACCAATATATGCCAACTTCAACCAAACCTTTTTCTCCAGCACCTTTTAAGCCACCATTTTGGCTGACCAATCCCCATCTGCAAAGCATCTTACCCAAGTTTTTTGCGCCGAAGGCACCCACCTACCGCCGCGTGGTCGAAAAAGACTCATTGGACGAGAGTGATATTGCCTATGACTTCTATGATGCGCACCCTATAGAAGCATCAAAAGATGGCGAGCTTGAGCAAACCCCATTGATTGTCCTCTTCCACGGCATGGAAGGCAGTAGTGACAGTCATTATGCGCGCGCACTGGCGTACCAAATGCACGCGCAAGGCTGGCATTTTGTAGTGGCGCATTTTCGCAGTTGCGGTGGTATTCCTGCTAGTGGCACAGTTTTTTATAATGCCGGCGATACGGACGAGGTGCATCATGCGCTACAGAATTTGCGTGAGCAGTATGCCAATATCTATGCCGTTGGTGTCTCATTAGGAGGCAATGCACTGGCCAAATACATGGGCGAATATGAGGACAAAGTCCTATGTAAAGGTGCCGTTGTTATCTCCGCGCCAGTCGATATGTCCTCAGCTGCCATTACTATGCACAGCTTTTTGAGTCATCGTATCTATACGCCTTATCTGCTAAACCCAATTATCAAAAAAGCATTGGCAAACGATCTCACGCAGGATGAAATCAACTCTATCAAAGCTGCCAATCGTATCAGTGATTTCGATGACATCTTTACTGCGCCGCGTCACGGATATCGCTCCAAAAACGACTATTACCATACTGCATCCGCCATGCCATATTTGCGCAACGTCACTCACCCTCTGCTATTAATCAGTGCAAAAGACGACCCTTTTATTGGCTTCACTGCTACCCCAAACGATGTCTCTGAGGCTGTCACTATCTTAGATACTGAGCACGGTGGACACATCGGTTATTTGCGTTATCGCTCAGACAACGGTCAGTCCAAAAGCAAATCATCTGTCCCCAATGATAAAGAGTCCAAGACTTCAAAATTCGATATTAACTGGATACCTGAAACTGTCAGCGCTTATTTTAATTGGATTGGTGTGGCTTCTACTAGAGAGTCTTCTCAGGATATGGGCTCTGACAATAAATAATCACTGTCATCAATGACAAAATAATAACGCCAACGTTTATAACCTTTTGAGAGTGTTTTATGTACCCATTTATCCGTTATGCTAGCACCATTGCTCATGCTGCTCTAAAAGCAAAAAAGGGCGATACACTGACGTTTAAGGACACCAGTGAGATTCAGTTCCGCTGCCGCTTATCCGATATAGATAATTTTTTGGAGATGAATAACGGCCGCGTATTTACGCTTTATGATTTGGGTCGTATGGACTTTGCGGTACGGACTGGGCTTGGCAAGCAGTTGTTAAAACAACGTTGGGGTTTGGTCATCGCTGGCAGCACTATTCAATACCGTAAGCGTATTCGCGCCTTTCAAAAAGTCACGCTCAAAACCAAAATCGTCGGCATCGACGCGCGCTGGCTATATATTGAGCAATCAATGTGGGTCAAAGGACAGCCCTGCTCATCTGGTCTACTGCGTACCGGTGTGACCAAAGGTGGCAGAGTGATTGACACGGCACAAGTATTGGCTGCACTTGGCCAATCTGACTGGGATCTACCGCCAACGGGTTACGTGGCTGAGTGGATCAAAAGTGATGCTGATCGACCGTGGCCGCCTGTCGATACAGCTGACTAACTTAACTTTATAAGCTAGAAATCCATTACTTTTAACTTATTTAACAGATAGTACAAGCAAGCAACCTTATAGCTACTATTTCATAACAACTCATTATATAAATACATATAATAAATGTTAGGATAGTAGTGAGTACATACTCAGACAAAACAAATATAGTCTTATAAGGAGAATAATATGGCTAATACAACAGATTATGTCGGTACGTTATTTGATAATAGCGAATCGAACCCAAGCAAAATTACTTTAGCATTTACCATGGCAGGCGTGGCACTGAAAAAAGGTCATTCTGCTACTGTGATATTAATAGTGGATGCCGTACATCTGGCAAAACCAAACGCGCTAGACAATGTAGATATCGGCGATCCGTTTGAGCCAGCTGGTAAGTTACTAGAAGCCTTTATCGAAAAAGGTGGGCAAGTATTGGTCTGCGGCGCTTGTATGAAACACAACGGTGTAGAAGAGTCAGATATCGACAAGCGCTTTGAAGTGATTAGTGGTGATGATGTGGTTGAGCTACTGATGAATGCGAAAGGGTCATTGCAGTTGAATTAAAATATAAGCAAAATCAGTTAATAAAGTTATAAGAATGGGTCAGTTTTCTTAAATACCTTAAAAAGGGTTATCAGTTTGAACTGGTAACCCTTTTTGATTTACCCTGCTGTTAACTCACTAGGCAAATGTTTTAGTAAATGCTGATGGCTATCACGATTGAACTGTAGGTAATTAAGAGCTTTTTCTTGAAAGTTGCCTATGTTGAAGTTTCTATTAGCTATAGTTTTTAAGCCTTTATCATTAATCACAAATAATGCTCTATCATAATCTTGACTATCTATAATATCTTGTAATTCAATTTCTCGAGTATCATGCCACTTGTCGATATTGATATTATCCGTAAAATGGGAATAATGATTTTTGACTTCGTCTCGTGTATTCCCTTTAGAAACATGAGAGCTTTTAAAATAGTAATTTATTTTGGCAGATATATAGTTTGCGACTTGTAGCTCTTTAGTATTAGACAGCTTTTCTATTACGGCTCTTTTTATAGTAGAAACCACATCTCCATTACACATCATCTGCCTACTAAAATCTCTTAGAAAGCCTTCGTCAAATAGTAAGTTTTCAACTTCTGACACGTTCAATGAAAACACGTTTTGAGCTTGTAGACTTAATAGCCTATCAGGATCATGGTGATCTGAATCGATCAAGCCGAATGACTCTGCTGTCTTGTTAGGTAGCTCGTTAAACGCTTTTGTATAATTGATAACATCGAAGCATGTTTTAACTGGCGTAATAGTGAAGTTCGGTAATAAAATATTATAAATTTTCTCATCGATTTTACCACTTTCGCTTTCACAAAATAGAATACGTTTACGGCTACCTAAGAGTTTCAAAAGTAAGGCTTCAGGAAGCTCATTACTTGGTATGTTTTCTATCTCCCATTTATCAGGATGATTGAAAGATTTTATCCATACTTTTTTAGCAGTGTTTCGGCTGGTAGCAAACTCTAAATCATGAGTAAGATAGACAAATATACAATCCTCTCGCTCTGTTTCTAGGATATCCCACAGCTTACTTAGAAGTGTTTTATGGAGATATATTTCTGGTTCATCAACAATAATAAAACCATCCTGAGGTGCTTGTAGTACATGTGCTATATAGTATAAAACAACTTTTTCACCATCACTCATTTGATATGCAGGATAACTATCTTCAGAAGTTAAAGCCTTCAAATTAATATTAATACCATCAGAGCACTCTAAAACTCTATGCTCAATAAGTGAATTCCAAATTTCTATAGCTTTAATTAGCTTAGATTCTGGCACACTACAATTTTCTCCGTTCCTCACAGACTGAACATATTTGTTATTTAAAGTATTATTTTCTGATAATAGATTATTTAATAGAACTTTAAACTCATTTTTGATTACATCAGTTTCTGGAGAATAGTTAGAATCTGAAACTGACTTGAATCTAGTAGATTTTTCATGAGACTGTGACTCTTGTAAGTCTTTTGTAGTGTCAATCGGGTTAGTAACATTCTTAAAAACAGGAATGATTAGCAATTTTTGAGCCGAAATTGTCATTGCGGACTTTGGTAAGTACTCTTTTAATTTTGCTGATAAAGTAGATTTACCGCTACCATTTGCACCTATTGCTACGATATTATTATGGAAAAAGTTGAACTTGCTAAATAGTTCTAGGTTGAAATTTGCTATCTTTAAAGCGTTGTTAAGTTTATTCAGTACATCAAAGTAGTGATCCTTAATAAAAGGTTTCTGTTCTTCTTTAACATCTTTTGTACTTATACTTAGCTCCGGTTTAAAAGCATCTATAATTCTCAAGCTATCATCAACAACTTGGTTTCTGTAATTTATTTTTGACGAAAATATTTCAGTTTTCAGACTTTTCAACCTTGCAAAATATTGCTCAGCTTGTTCAAACAGTGGAGAATCTGCATTACAATATAAAGCTAACTCTTTATTTTCTAAGACTTTCGTATGAGAAGCATCGAATACTTTAGTTAGTGCATCATCATAAGACATTTTGAACTCCTAGATTTTATATACAAACACTTTAACAGCTTCAATAAAACATTAGGATAGTTTTTCAAATGCAAAAACCCACCCCTCCTATTTCCTAACTAAATAAACACTATCTCACATACTCTGTACTCAGCTCTGTTAAAGTAAGTCATGCAAACACCCTACTAAAAAGGCAGCCAGTCATGAGCTTACTTGATACTCTGAATTTAACCTACCCTGTCGTCCAAGCACCCATGGCAGGAGCAACCACACCTGAGCTGGCAGCGAGGGTGAGTAATTTTGGTGGGCTGGGCTCATTAGGGTCTGGCATGACTGCGCCAAATGTTTTGACCAGCCAAATTGATACCATTAAATCGCTCACCGACCGTCCGTTTATGGTCAATCTCATGGTATTGTCTGAGCAAGAATCTACGACCTTTGATACCGAAATCCCCACTTGGCTGAGTGAGTACTATCAAGACAATAATATCGAATTTACACTACCTGAACGCCCCGCGCAGAGCTTCGCAGAGCAGCTACAAGTGCTCTATGACAACCCTGTGCCTGTTGCCAGTTTTACCTTTGGCATTATCAGTGCTGAGCAAGCTCAGCGTCTGCAAAGTTTCGGCACACGCGTCATCGGTACCGCTAATCATCCATTAGAAGCAAAAGCATGGGCAGATATTGGCGCAGATGCGGTATGTGTACAAGGGGTCGAAGCGGGTGGACATCGCGGTGGTTGGTTACCACAAAGTGAAAGCGATCCATTGGGATTATTGACTTTGATTGGCCAAACCCGCGCCTGTACTGATATTCCTTTGATTGCAGCAGGTGGCATTATGACAGGACAGGATATCAAAGCAGTACAAGCGGCAGGTGCTGAGCTTGCACAAATGGGAACGGCGTTCTTGACCACCGACCAATGCGGTATCAATAATATTTATAAACAAGCCTTACTCGATGCCAGTCACAGCAGGCGCAGCTCAGAAACGCGCTTAACTCGATTGTTTTCAGGTAAGCTCGCTCGTGGTTTATTAAACGATTATCTGCGTGATTTTGCTCAATTTGAAAGCGCTGATGAGCTACCGCCCTACCCACAATTAAATGCCATGTCCAAATCTATGCGAGCTCATGCCTCTAAAAATATGGATGCAGAACATCAATCTTTATGGGCAGGACAAGGGGTAACTTTGGTCAAACAAGAAAGCACGCTTGAACTGCTTGAGCGACTGGTAAAAACGTTATAGGCTTAAATATTTTTATCAGTCCGCGCTAATCTAATAAAAAATCTACCGCCGCAGCTGCATGAATAGCTGTGGTATCAAATACAGGTATCGGGCTATCAGCCTGTTTGATAAGTAAACCAATCTCTGTGCAGCCCAAGATCACACCCTCTGCCCCTTGCGCTGCCAAATCTTTAATCACTTGACGATAATACTCTCGTGAGCTGTCTTTAAACTCACCGACACACAGCTCTTTTTTGATAATGCGGTGCACTTCTGCTCTTGCCTCATCTTCTGGTATCAATACTTGTAAACCCGCATCAATCAGACGCTGCTTATAAAAATCTTGAGTCATCGTAAACTGAGTACCAAGTAAGGCTATTTTGGTAAGATTTTGTTTTTTGATAGCACCAGTAGTCGCATCAGCGATATGAGTCAACGGCAAGTCTGTGGCGGAGCGCACGTCATCGACAAGTTTGTGCATCGTGTTAGAGGCAATCATGATTCCTTGTACGCCAGCTGCTTGTAGACGCTGAGCGCTGCTAGCCATTATCACGCCTAGCTCGTCCCATCTGCCTTGCTCCTGTAACGTATTGATCAACGCAAAATCCACACTATGAATCAACAAATCTGCTGAATGTAGTCCGCCAAGCTGTTGCTTGATACCTTCATTGATCAGACGATAATAGCTCTCGGTACTCTCCCAGCTCATACCTCCGATGATTCCTAATGTTTTTTGTTGAGACCCTCGTTGCTCTTGAACTGCCATACTATACCCCTAGTGGTTTTTGTTCTTAGTTATAGTAAGTTATCGTAGCAAAATCGACTGTTGAGAACGCGCTATTTTTAGAGATATCCGTTTTAGAAATAATCTCTTCAAAAAGCTTTAAAATGCTGCCTTAAAGACAATAATCATATTAATAACATATCGCAAACCCTACCATTGATAATAACGATTTTACCCGTTTGACCTCACGGAGTATGATGAACACTGGTAGCCAATACCTTATCCATTTATTATGCCTGCTCACCACCTAACTATTAACTTACAACGTATGCCCGCATCATAGGCTGGGCATAGCTAACACTATGTAGGACAACCGAATACTATGACCAACTTCCCCACTATCAGAATACGTACGCGCCGCAAATATTACCGCCTTATATTTACAGGTCTAATGGCGATGATGATGTCACTGATTATCTCGTCAGCGCTATTATTAGTAAAAGTAGGCTACGTTGATGGCTTTTTTACAGAATTGATGCATTCTTGGGGACTGGCCTTTATTTTTGCGTGGCCAAGTGCGTACATCTGCGCCTATCTAGTACAAGAGCATGTACTGAGCAGGATAGAGTTTTATTAAACAGTATCGATAGCTATCATAATTCTGAGTCATCGTCGTTATAAGATAGTTTAGATATAGGGCAAGCAAGTCAAGGTTCTATAGAGAATAGACTGAACTAGCCTAATGCCGTACTCCATATATATGCGATTGACTATCTAACGCTAGAGAATATGACCGATGTAAGCCAAGCTTTCTATAACAAAATTCCGTTAGCGCAAATGTATCCAATTCCTAGACGACCAGTCTATTTTTAAGTATAGTGTCTTTGTTAGTCGATAACCTCTAAGCATCATTATCATGGTATCGTTTCTACTAGAAGAAAAAATACATCGATGAGTGATCTCAATGACATGATGTTTATAGTCGGTTATTCATACACTTATACGTAAATTAAATCATAAATATATAAAGGAAATCATCATGCGTAGTGCTATTCATAACAGCTTTGGCAAACCCTCCAACGTATTAAGCGTTGGCGACAGTCCCATGCCGCAGCCTGCTGCCAACGAAGTCCGTATCAAAACCATTCTCTCCCCTATTCATAACCATGACTTGCTAACCGTAAGTGGTCAATACGGCTATAAGCCTGAGATGCCAGCCATCGGTGGTAGTGAAGCGCTAGGTATTATCGATGCCGTGGGCGATGATGTGACAGATCTAAGTGTTGGTCAACGTGTGGCTTGTGCCAGTGTGCACGAGACGTGGGCGGAGTATTTTGTCGCCCCTGCCAGCATGGTATTTAACATGCCTGATAGCATCGAAGACGAGTTGGCTGCCCAACTGATTGCGATGCCGTTATCTGCCCTAATGCTATTAGAATTCCTGGAAGTAGATAAAGGTCAATGGATTATTCATAACGCGGCAAACGGCGCTGTCGGTAAAACGCTTGCGATGCTAGCAGCAGCACGCGGTGTAAATACGATTAACCTCGTACGTAGTAAAGACGCGATAGAAGAGCTGACCTCACTCGGTATCAAAAACAATGTCGTCACCGCTGATGATGACTGGAAAGACCAAGTTCGCGCTATCATTGGTGATGACAAGATAACAGCAGCCGTCGATTCAGTCGGTGGTGAGTCGAGCAACGAGCTACTATCATTACTTGGTAGCAAAGGCACGCTGGTCTCATTTGGTATCATGTCAGGCAAGCCAATGGCACTAGACGCTGGCAGCTTGATCTTTAAGCAAGCCGTTGTAAAAGGCTTCTGGGGCAGCAAAACCAGTCAAGAAATGGATCTAGACAACAAACAACGTCTAATCGATGAGCTACTAGAACGTGCTTCGAACGGCGACCTAAAATTACCAATCGAAGCCATCTATAGTCTGGACGACATCACGACTGCCGTTTCTGGAAAAGTACAATCAAGCAAAAAAGGTAAAGTTATCCTAAAACCTTAAGTGATACTTTAACCTTGTAATGATTGTCATTAAAGGCATCATAAATATGAAAAGTCCATTTGTATTACTCGTTAGATAATACTATGGGCTTTTTTATTCTAACCATGCTGTTGTCATGATGACTCTAATGTAATTAGAGCCATCAACAATTACTCATCAACCCATATAATAAGATTTAATAAGGATATAACTATGTCAAACGATACAACCTTCAAAGCCTTAGTCGTCGAAGAAACCAGTGATGGCGAATTCAAAAAAAGCATCCAAGAGCGCAAAGTTAGTGACTTGCCAGAAAATGACTTGCTCATCGAAGTGCATTATTCATCATTAAACTTTAAAGATGCGATGTCAGCCACTGGTAATAAACGAATCACCAAACAGTACCCACATACCCCTGGTATCGACGCCGCTGGCGTGGTCGTCAGTGATAAATCAGGCACGTTTAGCGCAGGACAAGAAGTATTAGTATTCGGCTATGATCTCGGTATGGATACCGATGGCGGCCTCGGTCAGATGATATCTATACCAGCAGATTGGGCGCTACCTTGCCCAGAAATGCTGACGCTAAAAGAAGCAATGACCTATGGTACTGGCGGTCTAACCGCAGCACTAAGTGTCCAAAAGCTAGAAAAAATGGGCGCAAAACCAAGTGATGGCCCAGTCGCTGTAACTGGTGCAACAGGTGGCGTCGGTACAATCAGTATCGCTATCTTAAAGCAGCTCGGCTATGAGGTGATTGCATTCTCAGGTAAGCCAGAGCAAAGCGAACACTTAAAGGCATTAGGCGCGAGCGAAGTACGTCATCGCGATACCATCAATGAAATCGGTAACAAACCTGTCGGCCGTGAGCTATGGGCAAACGCCATTGATACTATCGGCGGCGACTATCTATCTAACTTGCTCAAACAAACCAAGGCGGGCGGCGCAGTGACGAGCTGTGGTCTAGCGGGTGGTGCTGAGTTTTCGATGTCGGTGATTCCTTTTATCACCCGCGCGGTGTCGCTATTGGGTATCGACTCGGTTTATATCCCATTGGCTGATAAAGAAGCCATCTGGAAACGTGTCGCTACCGATATGAAGCTGCCTAATCTTGAGAGCTATGGTGAAGAGATTACGTTAGAGCAAACGCCAGAATACCTAGATCGCTTTATGTCTAGCAAAGTGGTTGGGCGTTATGTGGTGAATGTGAAGGGTTAGGTTTTAAGAGTTAGCGTTATAAAGAAAAGGCAGCATCTCTTTTGAGGTGCTGCCTTTTTTTGGGAACAGGTAAATGGTTAAAACTTGTATTCGTTCACCACTATAAAATCTTCGAAAGTACTCGTTCAATAAGAATGAATAAGGTTAATTCACATCTGCTGGGCCAAAGAAGTAATCATATACAACCCTATTTAGAACTAGCTTATTTATACTTACTACTTCAACACGTTTATCTTCTATAGGTTGCCCAAAAATAGCAATGTTCGGAATTTTACCAGAGATTTCAATCTCTCTAAACTCATCTATTCTATTATCTAAACTTTGATATATAGAAGGCAATGGTAGCTTGCCTAGTCTAGCCTGTGTAAAGAAGGATGGAAAAATGATACCGTCAAAACCTTTCTCATAGGCTTCCAAACTTAGCAACCTTAAAATTTCGTAAGAATGCTTACCAGCATAGAACAACATCATTAGAGAAATATTTAAACTCTCAAACTCAGTACACTGTTCTGAAATTGATGTACTCAAATCTAACATTTTTAAGCTTTTCGCAGGTCTAACTGTAGCGACGTACAACTCATCAGTCACGCTTACTCTACATTCATGAATACAAACTTCCAAATCCTGTGAGGCATAAAACACCTTGAAATCTTTTGAATCTAGTCTGCCTTTTCCTGGGAAAGGCGAGCTATCATACTCGCCTATATTACTAGGTTCACTCGGCTCAACTCTCAATCTATAGAATACTTTTGAACTGTTAAGCTCAAAAATAGGGTATTCATTGATTATTCTCTTTATTATATACATTCTCTTATTTTCATCTTGGAGTTCTTCCAAGGGTGTAATATAACCTAGAGTCCATAATCTAGGCCCATAGTGAAAAAATCCCACACCAAGATATTTTTCAAATAGCTTTATATCTTGATTAATATCATCAGTACAAATAATGCTTGTTTCTTGATGCTCATTGAACTGGATGCGGGGTGCGCCTCCATAATCACTTTTAATGCTACTTCCCATTACGAAAAACTGATGAGCTAAATCATTTAAAATATTCTTTGTCAGTTTATAGCCCTTACTCTCATTACAACCTTTACAGCTCGTATTGCTTTTAGTACCGAGCTTCTGTGCTGAAATTTTTAAACCTTGATTAGAAAAACAACTTGAACATAGAACAAATGACTCTTTCATTTTTATACCAATAATGTCGATTATTTTTTTAATTTTACCTTATATATTAGTTAAATAAGTTGAATTAACTAGGCTAAATAAACCAAAAAAAACACCCAACCAAGTTGAGTGTTTTTTTATTGACGACAAGCTGTATATCAATTCAAAAAACTGAGTTGAAAAGCTGTTTAGATAAGTTTACGTAGTCTAAGATGGTAACAAGGCAGCCGAGCGCAGATAATACGTGTTTGTATATCTAGCGAGGTTAACGCCGTTACCGTTTAGAACACTTAAACAATTTATTCCCACTCAATCGTTGCAGGCGGCTTACTCGAAACATCATAAGTCACACGTGATACTTCAGCGATTTCATTCATAATGCGGTTCGATACTGTCTCGATCAAATCATATGGCAGATGCGCAAAGCGAGCCGTCATAAAGTCTACGGTCTCAACTGCACGTAGCGCGATTACCCATGCATAGCGGCGACCATCACCGACCACGCCGACAGATTTGATTGGTTGGAATACCGCAAAGGCTTGCGCGGTTTTGTCATACCAGCCTGAACGCTCAAGCTCCTGCATAAAGATAGCATCGGCAAGACGGAGGATATCAGCATATTCTTTTTTCACTTCGCCAAGGATTCTCACGCCTAGACCTGGCCCTGGGAACGGATGACGGTAAATCATCTTCTCTGGTAGGCCAAGCGTGATACCAAGTTTACGCACTTCATCTTTAAATAGATCGCGTAACGGCTCAACCAATTCAAACGCCAAGTCATCTGGCAAACCGCCAACGTTATGATGGCTCTTAATGACGTGTGCTTTACCTTGATGTGACTTAGCAGATTCGATCACGTCTGGGTAAATCGTACCCTGTGCTAAGAACTCAACAACTTTACCATCGCTCTGCTCGCTCACTTGACGCGCACTATCAGCGAATACGTCGATGAAGGTTTTACCAATGATTTTGCGTTTTTTCTCTGGATCAGACTCGCCTGCTAGCGCATCTAAGAACAAATCTTCGGCATCAACACGGATGACTTTTACGCCCATGTTTTCTGCAAAGATTTGCATCACTTGGTCGCCTTCATGCAGACGCAAGAGACCATTATCCACAAACACACAAGTCAGCTGATCGCCAATGGCTTTGTGCAATAGTGCTGCAACGACTGAGCTGTCCACGCCGCCCGATAGTCCGAGCAATACTTGCTTGTCACCGATTTGCTCTTTGAGCTGCGCAATACGCATATCAGCGATATTGTCTGGCGTCCACTCACCAGCACAATCGCAAATCTGATGGACAAAACGACCTAGCAGCGCTTGACCTTGTAGGGTGTGCGTCACTTCTGGGTGGAACTGTAGACCGTAGTATTGCTTGTCATCATTAGCCATAATCGCAATCGGGCAGCTTGGCGTACTAGCAATGATGTCAAAGCCTTCAGGCGCTTCGATGACTTTATCACCATGGCTCATCCAAACGTTTAGCTTGGCAGCCGCGCCGTCAGTCTTGCTGTCTTCGATACCGTCAGTCAGCTGCGAATGCCCATTTACTTCGATAGTCGCCGCACCAAACTCATGAATATCACTGGCATGAACTTGCCCGCCGAAACGATCTGCCATTGCTTGCATACCGTAGCAGATACCTAGTACTGGTACGCCTAGATCAAATACCGCGTCGTTAATACGTGGGCTATTTTCTGCGTGGACGCTCTCAGGGCCACCCGATAGGATGACGCCTTTTGCGCCAAAATCGATGATGCGCTGAGTGTCAATGTCATAAGGGAACATCTCACAAAACACCCCAGAATCGCGCACACGGCGAGCGATTAACTGGCTATATTGCGAGCCAAAATCGAGGATTAAGATGCGATCTTCTTTGATTGCAGGAGTGGCAGCAGCAGTGGTCATAAATCGATATCCATCAATAGATAAATTGGTGCCCTATTTTAACAAGTTTACGCCCTCTATTGGCTATTAGATGGTTAATTATTCGCGATTATTATTTGCGCATACCCTCAATTTGAATAATCACTCCCTAAGTAAGGATCAAAATAAGCAAAGAGTAGACAGCAAACCCAATTACGAGCAAACTATCTTCTTCTCTATTCATCAGCCATTTACTAGGTTTACTACGTAATATCACTCAAAGCTGAGTGCATACGATTTAACCCTTGTATCAATACTTCTTTAGGACAGGCCACATTTAGGCGCATCTTTAAATGCCCTTCTTTGCCATATTTAATGCCAGCGTTTAACTCAACTTTGGCGGCTCTAAGCGCATCATACAGCGCTTGATCGTCTTGGCTATATGCTGAGCAATCTACCCAAATTAGGTACGATGCTTCTGGGCGCATGATTTTAATATTATGCAAATGCTCATTTAAAAACTGCACGGTCAATTCAATATTGGCCTCGATATAATTAAGCGCCTGCTCTAGCCACTCACCGCCGTGCTCGTAAGCACTACGCATGGCTGTATACGCAAATAGGTTCAGCTCGTACTCATCATTTAACTGCTGCTGCTGACTGATTTTTTTGGTTAGTGCCTTATCTTTAGCGAATATCATAGAGCCTTTGATACCAGCGATGTTAAAGGTTTTGGTCATCGAAGTCAGGCTGACGACGTTGTGCTCATAGCCTTCTGCCAGCGTCAGATATGGCGTAAATGTATGACCAGTCAAGGTCAAATCTTGATGAATCTCGTCACTAACAATCGCCACGTTGTGCTTTTTACAAATCGCAAGTAGCGCTTCCAGCTCGTCCCTCGTCCATACACGCCCGCCAGGATTATGTGGATTGCACAGTAGATAAAGCTTAACCTCATGCTCGATGATTTTGGCTTCGATATCAGCCAAATCTAAATGATATTTACCTTCGACTTCCTTTAATGCAGAGAGCACAAGCTTGCGGCCATTTTGCTCAACCTTACTCATAAAGGGTGTATAAATAGGATCGTTGACCATTACCGCCTCGCCTACCTTGGTAAAGACATTCATCATCAGCGTTAGGCTTGGCACGACACCAGGGGAAAACAAGATATTCTGCTTCTCTAACTGCAATTCATAACGACTGCCATGCCAGTTAATAATCGAGTCGTATAAAGCATCAGTAGGCTTGGTATAACCCAAGATGCCATGCTGCATGACTTGCTCAACCGCACTTAATATCGGTGCGGCAGCCTTAAAATCCATATCCGCGACCCATAGCGCAATCGTGTCATCGGTATAGTGCCACTTAAGTGAGCCGGTATCGCGTCTGTCGATTATTTCATCAAAGTTATATTGCATTGCTACTCTTCTTATTTGGAATAATAATGGTTTGAAACGTCAAAAACACATCGCAATATGTGCACTATATTATCAATATACGCTACGCTATCTGCTCTAGTAGATTAAGGCGCATTCGATTTTTTACAAATAATTAAAGTGCTTTTAGACTTTAATTATCCATTTATCGGCTTAAATAACCGTCAAAGATATAAAGTGAACATTGTTTTAATAATGATTAAAAATTAATGCTACATTAAGGTTTCGGACTCTATCTATCATAAAGTTGTTTGTGCCAGAGTGCGCTGATGTTGCCATGATTATAATCTATCAACATCTACCCAAACTATCTAATAAGCCATCAAGGCTAACAAAAAGGAATGAAGAATGAAAATGGACTTGTTACCGAAATCAGTACTAAAGATTAGTGCCCTCACTTTTGCCATTGCTGCAACCGCTTCTTGCACTGCTATGGCAACAGGAACTGACCATCAGACTGCAAACGCAACTAGCAGCACCGCCATCACTCTTGGCAATGCTGCCACAACTAGCGGCACCAATGATACCGTTGCCATCGGTAGTCAGGCCAATGCAGGATTAAACTCAGCTACTGCGGTTGGCGGTCAAGCCAACGCTGCTGGTCTAGGCTCAACCTCTATCGGTTGGCAGTCAAAAGCCACTGCCGAACGTGCGCAAGCTTTTGGTCATCTAGCCAATGCAAGTGGTGTACGCTCTACCGCTGTCGGTGAGGCAGCTATGGCAGGTGGCAATAATGACACGGTTGCTGTCGGTAATAAAGCCAATGCAGGTCTCAACTCAGCCACTGCCGTAGGCGGTGAAGCCAATGCTGCTGGTCTAGGCTCAACGTCTATCGGCTGGCAGTCAAAAGCCACCGCTGAACGTGCACAAGCGTTTGGTCATCTAGCCAATGCAAGCGGTATGCGCTCTACCGCTGTCGGTGAAGCGGCTATGGCACAAGGCGCAACTTCGGTGGCGGTCGGTAATAAATCTATGGCAGGCGGCATGAACAGTATCGCTATCGGTAACGAGGCGAAAGCATCCAAAGACAACCAAGTCGTCCTAGGTAACGCTGGACAAGTGCAGTCGAGTACCGCAGCACAATCAGGTACGGTCAGAATCGTCACGATCGATGACAACGGCACTTTGGGTACTATGATGGTTGATTACTACAAGTCGGCTAAATAATCGTCAATCACAGCTTAGTTTCTAACGCTGGTACAGATGTAATTAGCTACACTCAATAAAATAAAAAAGACCTCGCAATTGCAAGGTCTTTTTTGGTTTGCTTGGTGGTATTTTGGAGTGCTGCGTTAGATTTTGTGGTTATCAGAGTTATTATAAAATTGGAGCTAATCCTGCCATTAGAGATTATCTCATGGCTAAAACGTACCTTAAAACTCATATTATATAGTGACGAATTTTAAATAATCATAAGTGGTTGATTACTACTCTGAATACCTGATAACTCATCAATACTCTTAACTAACTTTGCTTCATTTTCAGCAATAGCTTTTTTAAACTCTGGATAACTTGCAACATGTTGGGGAATGGATAGCTTAAATTTATGGATACTGCCACCAAAACCATTAAGCAATCCCATATTTAGCGCCAAGTCATCCTCTTCTGTAGGGGCAATATAACCTCCGATATCTGCTTTATACAAAAACAAGTATGACAGGACTTGATTAAGGTCATCTCTATCGATTTTATTATCTTTCATACGCTTATATTTAGCGTCTAAAATAATACGATTGTCTTTCACAAAGTCAGGATAACGACGGACGTTATTACCTGAAAATTTTTGAGCATAGACCTTGATACCACCTTGTCGGTTATTATTAGTGGGATGGTCATATCCGATAGGACGTAGTAGTGTGTTGAGGTACTCCTCCCATAACCACGCTCCATCAAACAAAATGCCGTGAGCCTTATCATCATTGTTAGCGTATTTCAAACCTTCATAACGTAAAATTTGCAGACAGATTTTTTGCAGGCCACTGTATTCCGTAAAGTAAGGATGTACAAAAGGCTTACGGTTAGTATTGATAATAGTATGCCGGTCACGTACATGATATGACGGAGTATGTTGGACAATCAGATTGACGAAATCAAGTGTTTCGCTGTCGCTATGCAACACATCTCTCAGATTGGGTTTTTGTTTGATAAACTCTATGGCGTGACGAATGAGCTGGGAAATTGGATTATCAAAACTATGCTCACGCACACTGTAGGCAACATTGCCTCGAAACGGCAGATTCTGTCGCAGATGGGCTTTGACATCGATAGCCCCTTTGAGACTACTGTCGTTATAGCTTTGCTTTTGATACTCTTTATACAGGCCTTGTGAGAGCGCTTTTTTAAGAAAATGAGGAAATAAATATACTAAAAAATCAAATAGGTTGGTTTGATTTCTACTGTGCTTTAAATCAAACAGGTTAATACACAATACTTTTTGCAGCATATAATGTAGAAAATAATCTTCTTCAATAGCCTCTTCTTGATTGGCTTGGTCATCACTACCTACAACAGATGCCCGAGCAAAACGGGACTGGATTTTCAACTGTGTACCTTTTACACCAATAAAGCCCATGACATTGCCTGTCTCTAAAACGGTCTGAGACTCACTAACATTTAATTCAAAGATTGGCTTACTGGCAATATCATCTTCGTTATCTTCAAAATGTGTGGGGAAAATCAATAAATTGGGGTGTGCGGTCACTAGCTCGCCAATATTTTTACTAGCGAGTAGTGATAAATCATCTATAATTTTATTAACGTTTGGCTCATTAGAGCCTAAAATTAATGAGGTATTATCCGTCGTTACGATCATCATCAAACCCTAACTGTAGATTATAGGCATCTTTTAATCCTTGAATCTGTTGCTCAGCATTAGGATAACCACGCAGATATTCAAAAAGTAGCGACTCTAAATGATATGTCCATAACTTATCAAAATCGCCATCATAGTTGGCAAGCTTTAGGAAGTAAGATGGGCCAACGTGATAAGCCGAATTCAATCCTTGCACAGATTCGATAGCCTTGTTCAAATCCATTAGGCGCTGTTCGGCTTCCTCTGCCCAATCATCAATTTGACCTTCCCACATAGATAGTCGATCTTCTGATTTAATTTCTTTCCATGCAAAACGGCGGCGCATAGCAAAATCAAAAGACTCAACGCTACGGTCGATATCATTCATTGTGCCGATAATATAGACGTTATCTGGTATATAAAAACCTTCTTTGAATACGTCTTCATCCGTTTGCAAATTGGCGTATTGAGTAGTGACTCTACCACTCTCCCCTCGATAGCCAGGGTCAATAGAGAAGAACAGCTCACCCAATACTTTAGAGATTTCAGCCCGATTAATCTCATCAAGGATAATAATGAATTTTTTATTCTGATTATCTGTATTGGTAAGGGTTAAGTCGTAGTTCTTTTTGATATATTCGCATACTGGAATCAGATAAGGCTTCCAGTTGAGCGCTTTGCCTGTTTCAAAGTAATTTTGTATCAACGATTTAGTTAATGTGATTTGTCTCTGTGTTTCACTTGATAAAACAGCTGTGATGTTTTCACGCGTGTTCACAATAATTGTGAATGGACTTCCTTGGCTAGGCGTCACTAAGTCTATAGCGCTTTCGGATATATCATCTATAAATCTTTGATAAACTTCTTCAAAATTATTTAACTGTTGATTATTTTGATATTTTCGTGCTTCTTTACAGAACTTTTTAAAGCTTCCATCTCGTAGCTCAAAACCAACTTTTCCGTCTTCATTTTGAATAGGTCGTAAGCCTTCTACAAAGTCGGTATAGTCATAAGAAGGGTGAAATTGAATAAGTTTATATTCTGCACCCCATGCCTCAGCCAACGTTTTAGCTAAATAGGTTTTACCTGTTCCAGGCGCACCTGTAAGAACAATGTTTTTGTTGGCTAGTAATAACTCGCTAATTTCTTGTAGCAAAGGATTAGTGATAGGTGGCTGATGATTTTGATTACTTGATTTTTCAGTCATATTTAATTCATTGGCGAGTTTAAAAATATTTTTATAGGCATTAAATAGATCGCCTTTTAGATCATTTATAATATTGTAGTATTCTACTAAATGCAGTTTTTGTTCATCATCTAACGCTACTATTCGACCAAATAAGTAATGCTCGTCTCTAACAGGATTTTGGAAGTCGTATTCATCCGTATTTAATGCAAAGTCTCTATTGGCAAGCTTGATCATCTCGTCACTGTCTTTCAAAGCAATGAAAGCATCTATATAAGGCTTGATATACTCTATCGGAGTCTTTTCTTCTTTGAATCTGACATACAGCGTATTAAACCCCAGTCCATAACCAATTCTATTGTCTGACAAGTAAATATGGTACTGAACTTCGGTACCAGCCCCTTCGTTAATTGCCCACTCTCTGTCTTCGCTATCATATTTGAACAGCAATTTAGAGTTAGTGATTCTTTGATTGCCTGTCAGCTCTTTTCTCGCTATAAGAAAGTCTCTTTTTAAATCACCAACGTCTTTGTTTATAAGACTGACTAAATGACCAATGCTATCTATTTTGATAGCATTGGCATTGATATAGTCGAGTTCCTTCATTGCTTCAACTAACTCGTCCCGTAGTTTCCATTCAAATAAGTTACCCGCTACCTTCTTGCCAAGCATTGTAACTAGCCAGTAGGTCTTATCTCCCTCCTCAGTAGTTATTTCAAACCTATTTAAACGCTCTTGAACAACTCTACTAAAATGTGTTACTAGAGCAGTAAGAGAGTTAGAATGTGTATGATATTTTTCTGCTAAATATTTACAGGTTGCCTTGTACTCAGGTTCTAAAAAAAAGATACTCAGTACATATTTATAGTTACTGGTCATAAAATTATCGTCAGATAATATCTCCAACCATTCATACTTAGTAACTTGCGATTTAGAATTATAATCATCACTTCTAACGACGACCTGCTCCATATTTATTCCTATAAATTAATAATTTTTTAGTATTTTTCCTAAAACTACCGCCCCTTAAACTCAGCCTCACGTCTCTCAACCATCGCTATCACACCTTCTTTCGCATCTTCTGAATGAAACAGCGGCGGCAGATAGCTATGGATATTGGCCAATGCCGTTGCTGCGCCATTACGGCTAGCATCTTGTGCTGACGACAATGCACCTCTCACACCCAAAGGCGCAGCTTTACATATCTCTTGCGCCAGCGTCAATGCTCGCTCGTACTCAGTCCCATTTGCTACTACTTCACTGACCAAATTCATCCTATCGGCCGTTTGCGCATCAAATGCTTTACCAGTGAGTAGATACGGCATGGCTTTTTGCCAGCCTGCTGCTGCGACAAACCGTACCGTCGCACCGCCAAATGGCATAATGCCTCGCTGGACTTCCATTTGAGCAAAGTTGCAGTTATCACTAGCGATGACCACATCACTATTTAGCATCAGCTCGATAGCTACCGTAAAGCAAGTACCTTTTACCGCGACGACCACGGGTTTGGTACGTAGTTTCCCGCTAATGCCCCATGGGTCGATTTGATCATCATTAAACTCAAACACGCCATCGTTTAGCTTGTCTTGTAGCTCTACCAAATCTAGCCCAGCAGTGAAGTGATCTCCATGGGCAAATATTAATGCACAGCGTAAGTTGTCGTCTTGCTCGTAGCGAGTCATGGCGTCAGACAGTTGGGCAATCATATGACTGTCAAAGGCGTTGCGTTTGTTGGCACGGTTTAGCCCGACAAGGCAAACATGGCCTTGTGTGTTATAAGTGATGCGGTTCTCTGTGGCGTTACTATCCGTAGTCATGGTTCCATCCTTGTTAAAGTAATCATTGGCATATAATGAGTGGTTATATGATCAATTCTCAATAATTTATCGGTAGAGATTGAGTGAGAAGTCACCTTTAATATAGACACCCTTGTTCTATAACACAAGCAATAGAGATGACTCGCATAGTGCAAAAATCGATAAAAGTTGACCTCATTTGCGATAAGTGCAACTATGATGCAGGTCTAGGTATTGTTTAGAGTATTTTATGGAATTTTGGCACGGCTTTTTACTCATCACCAGCGTTCATCTATTGGCTGCAGCCTCACCTGGTCCTGATTTTGTCTTAGTCTCACAGCAGACGTTGGCAAAAGGTCGACGCACTGGTTTGATCTGTAGTTTCGGTATTACCTTGGGTCTTGCCGTCCATATTATCTATTCTGTATTAGGACTGGCGACTGTCATTGCTCATTCACAGCCTTTATTGACTACTATTAAATGGTTAGGTGGCGGCTATCTAATTTACTTAGGTTGGCAAGGTATCCAAGCTAAGCCTAAAAAACCAGCGGATTTAGACACAGCTCATATTTTTGAAAAAACACATGCTTTAGAAAAAGCAGAACCACAAGTAAGTTCAAGTGCTCACGTTCCACAAGATACGCTCACTAGTCAAACTATACCTACAACCAAAGAAACCACTATCGAAAAATCGCCTAGCAATAACGAATCAACGTTTGCCACCATGCGCCGTGGCTTTTTTTGTAATGTATTCAATCCAAAAGCGCCCGTGTATTTTGTGGCGATATTCACACTCGTATTGTCACCTGACATACCGCTGTGGCAATTGGCTATTTATGGCGTATGGATGATGGTGTTACAGATGGCGTGGTTTAGTACGGTCGTCATGCTACTCTCTATCCCTGCGGTACATCGACGCTTCCAAAGGTTTGAGCATTGGATCGACCGCGTATTGGGTACTGCGATGATCGTATTAGGGCTTAACTTGATATTGCGTCACCGATAAGCGACCGATAAAGCGCGGATAAACAATTAGCAACCTGCGAAATCTGCTACACTGGTTACTTATATCCATATATCGTAGCCTGACATTATGACAAGTAAGCCCATGACCCGTAACCCTGCAAATAGTAAACACAGAAACAGATCTCCTGCGACCGCGAAAAAACTCGGTCAGCTGCACCCACGCAACCCGCACCAAGGTCGTTATGACTTTGCGGTATTGACTCGTGCCTTACCCGAGCTTGCTGACCATACCATTACCAACCCTAAAGGTGAGTCGACGATTAACTTCTCGGATCATCAGGCTGTTCGCGTGTTAAATAAAGCACTGTTAGCGAACTATTACGGGGTTAAATTCTGGGACATTCCTGAAGGCTATCTATGCCCGCCTATTCCTGGACGTGCCGATTATATTCACTACATCGCAGATTTATTGGCGCAAACCACTCACGTAAACGCTGATAACACACCGCCAACGGGTAAAGAAATTCATGCTCTTGATATCGGTACTGGTGCCAGTGCTATCTATCCTATCGTTGGTAGTCAGAGCTATGGCTGGCGCTTTACAGCAAGCGACATTGACCCCATCTCTGTCAATACCGCAGCGCTGATTTGTGAAGCCAATCCAAAGCTAAAGAGTGCGGTCAAGGTAAAGCTACAGCCTGAGCCTAAATTTATCTTTAAAAACATCATTGGTCGTCAAGATTATTTTGACGTCGTGGTTTGTAACCCTCCGTTTCATGCTTCATTAGAAGAAGCGATGGAAGCCAATAGCCGCAAGCAGCACAATTTGCAGCGCCATCGTGGTAAAAATGAAAGCGAGCAAATCAGCCGTAGCTCAACCAAATCAGGCAACGCTGCGCAAAACCTAAACTTTGGCGGTCAGCACAAAGAGCTATGGAGTGAAGGTGGCGAGATTGCCTTCCTGACCAAGATGGCAAAAGAAAGTCAGAGCTTTGCAGAACACGTTGGTTGGTTCACAACCTTAGTATCAAAATCTGAAAACGTTAAGCCATTGCAATTATTATTAAAGCAGCTAAACGTCGCTCAAATGCGTATCATCGAAATGAGCCAAGGTCAAAAAAGCACTCGCGTACTAGCTTGGCGCTTTGACAGTGACGAAGAGTAACCACTAAGCAAAACTACTAACTTGAGTTTCACGTGAAACAAAAAAGCACCGTTTTGATATTCAAAGCGGTGCTTTTGTATAAATACTCAGTAAAAAACTAAATTAGCTAAAAAAACATTACTTTTAGACCAATCGCAATAAGCACGATACCGCCCAATGCTTCAGCTTTATCTTCTAGCCATGTGCCTGAGCGACGTCCCAAATAGACCCCGAGCCAGCCAAATATAGCGGTTACTATAGCGATAATAAAGCAAGCTAACCACGCGTTCAGTGCCAATAAATTCAGCGTAAACCCTGCTGCCATTGCATCAATACTGGTTGCAACCGCTAACGTAAACATAGTGCGATGATTGATATGTCCATGCTTACTCGTGGCTATTACTGTGTCGCTACCAGTGTTAATAGCAACATCATTGACGTCCAGATCATCACTGTCATCATCCGACTCATCAGCAGTAAACACTTCGTAAAGCATTTTCCCACCTAGAGCAATCAAAATAGTGCCGCCAATCCAAGGTGCAGCAGCGGCCAACCAACCCAACATTGCCGCACCCAATAAATATCCGATAAGCGGCATGACACCTTGAGCAATACCAAAGTAAAGCGCAGCATAGATAGCCAAGCGCAGTACATATTGATGACTGTATTTTTGAGCCTTAGCACCCAACCCTATCGACACTGCAAACGCATCCATCGCTAAAGCAATAGCGAGTAAAATTACTTCAACCATTTGATTCCCACAAATTATAATTATTAGGTAATAGAAACGCTAACAAATGAGTTTCACGTGAAACAAAAATACCGCCTTGAATATCAAAGCGGTATTTTTATAAATTGTCAGTAACCAGTTTCAAATTTAGATATCTAAGTTCGATACTGTTAGCGCATTCTCTTCAATGAAGATACGACGCGGTTCAACGTGATCACCCATCAAGCAAGTAAACATATGGTCAGCGGCGATAGCATCTTCGATAGTGACGCGTAGCATACGACGATTTTCAGGATCCATCGTTGTATCCCATAGCTGATCAGCGTTCATCTCGCCTAGCCCTTTGTAACGCTGGATAGCTAAACCACGACGCGCATCCAGCATCATTTGTTGCCATAGGTAATCGAAGTCGCGTACTGGGATGTCTTTAGTCGTTCCCGCAGACGCTTCACGGCGGATAAAGGCATCGCTCTCAAGCAACGTATTCCATTCGCTTGATAAACGTAGCAACTTGCTATACTCACCAGAGTTGATGAAGCTAGCATCTAGCAGATAATGATGCGCCAGTTGATGCACGTATACTGTGACGCGTGGTAGCCACTGTGCCTTGGTAGATAAAGCCTCACTATCTGACGCTTCGCCTTCCTCAGTACCTACTACTGGCGTCATACCCAATAGATCTGCTGCGGCTGCGTCCATATTTTTTGGCTGCGGCGCGTGGATATTAACCAATTCAATCTCAGGGCTTAGATCGCTACCGAAGTGATCTAGCTTAGTCTGCATCGCTGCTTTCCAATCCTGCATGGCAGACTCATCATAAGTCATGTCAGTATTAAGTTTTGGCGTATGCGTCAATGCGTCCAAAATCACCGCTGGGAAACGAATCTGCAGACGTGCTTTGATCAACTGAGTTTGGTTATAGTCATTAAGCAGTGTCTCAAGTGCTTGACCAGTAATCGCAGGCGCATCGGCACTGATATGTAGCTTGGTATTATCAATCGTTGAAGACAATAGATACGCTTTAAGCGCTTCATCATCTTTTAGGTATAACTCTTGACGACCTTTTTTCACTTTGTATAGCGGTGGCTGAGCAATATATACATAACCACGCTCGATCAATTCAGGTGTTTGACGGAAGAAGAACGTCAATAACAACGTACGAATATGCGATCCATCAACATCGGCATCGGTCATGATGATGATTTTGTGGTAGCGTACTTTGTCAGGATTATACTCATCAGGACCAATACCACAACCTAATGCCGTAATCAGGTTACCCACTTCAGCAGATGATAACATCTTGTCAAAACGAGCACGCTCGACGTTTAGAATCTTACCTTTTAGTGGCAAGATTGCTTGCGTTTTACGGCTACGACCTTGTTTAGCTGACCCACCTGCAGAGTCACCCTCCACAATGTATAGTTCAGATAATACTGGATCTTTTTCTTGGCAATCAGCCAACTTGCCAGGCAGACCTGCAATATCCAAAGTGGTCTTGCGACGTGTCATTTCACGTGCTTTACGAGCCGCATCACGTGCACGCGCTGCTTCCATAATTTTATTAGCAATGGCTTTACCAGCACTTGGATTTTCTAATAGATAATCGTTAAATTTATCGTGCATCGCAGATTCGACAGCAGATTTTACTTCGCTTGATACTAGCTTATCTTTCGTCTGGCTTGAGAACTTTGGATCTGGTACTTTAACAGAGACGATTGCCGTTAAACCTTCACGAGCATCATCACCAGTTGCAGCTACTTTTTCCTTCTTAAACAAGTTCTCGCGATCCATATAGCTATTTAAGCCACGTGTCAGTGCTGATCTGAAACCTGATAAGTGAGTACCACCATCTTTTTGCGGGATATTGTTGGTAAAACATAGCACTTTTTCGTTATATGTATCTGACCACTGTAGCGCAACTTCTACGCTGATACCGTCATCTTGCTGACTGGTAAAATGGAATACTTCATTGATACCGTCTTTACCAGCATTGATGTAACTAACAAACTCTAGCAAGCCACCTTTATGCTCAAACTCATGGCGCTTATCAATACGCTCATCAGTCAAAACAATACGCACACCAGAGTTCAAAAATGACAGCTCACGTAAGCGTTTTGCCAAGATATCGTACTCAAAAATCGTACCAGTGAACACATCACTACTAGGATAAAAACGGATTTGTGTGCCCGTCTGATCGGTGGCTTCCATCTGTTGGATATCGCTATCAGGTACACCATCAGTATAAGTTTGATGATAATGATAGCCTTCGCGCCAGATATTCATCTCAAGTTTTTGAGATAGAGCATTAACTACTGATACCCCCACACCGTGCAAGCCACCTGACACTTTATAGCTATTGTCATCGAACTTACCACCTGCATGCAAGACCGTCATAATAACCTGCGCCGCTGATACACCCTCTTCTGGATGAATATCAACAGGCACACCGCGACCGTTATCCATCACACTGACAGATTCATCTTCGTGAATAACGATATCAATCTGATCACAGTGACCAGCAAGCGCCTCATCGATAGAGTTATCCACTACCTCAAAGACCATATGATGCAAGCCTGTGCCATCATCGGTATCGCCGATATACATACCAGGACGCACACGTACGGCCTCTAACCCACGCAATACGCGAATATCTTTAGAACTATAATCAGAAGGCAATACTTCTGAAACTACAGTAGGCACGGTGGCTTCAGTAGCACTGTCGTCTATCAATTGCTCGTGGTCAATAGGTAATGAATCACTCATGTACATTCCTTAATCTAGCCATAATCAGCCATTTACGATTAGCGCACTTATAAAAAGTCCGCTACATAGTGGCATCTTAGAATTAACGTCTATTATTCATAATCTAAAGTGCATATGAGCAGCTAAACCACTAACCACCGGTAGCCTCAAAAAAGGCCGCACAGAGATAAAATTAGTAAATTATTTATTAGTAATAGTCTTTGTTTTTCTAACCTTTGTTAAAACTATTGAAATAAATAAAATACAAATTTATCAAACATTTATGAATAATTGAAAAATAGAAATCTTTTCTATGATGCTATCAAATAAATTGCTGAGCACAGGACAAAAATAAAGGGTTATTTTAACATTTTTTTGCTTCTAAGTCACTGTTTACTGAGAGTTTTACGGTCTGTGAAAGGTCGTCTTAACATAGTAACTGTCAGGACAGATAGTAGTGGCTAGTGTATTGAATAATGAGAAGTTAAAGTAGATGGGTAATCATCAAAAGTATAAGCAGAAGAATGAAATATTAGTTAGTAAATGAGATTTTTCCTTGTTTCACGTGAAACGTATTTGGTTGTGACCAAAGTTCATTAACTAAAGGTAAAATATCGTCTGTTAGACTGGTCATAAATACTTGGCAAGGGAGTTGAGCTAGGGTCGATAGCAGTATTTCTATAGCTCTATCATCTAGTTCTGCAGTGATATCATCTAGAAGCACAACAGGGGTTGCTTTCGATGATAAATCATCATTGAGTGAGTCACTGCTCTCTTTATCGTTTAGCAACAGTGGTAGCTGCGATAGGCGCAGTGCAGTAATGAGCAGTTTCTTTTCACCGCGAGACAATACATTTGCTGCCTGCTCTTTTAAAGTCGGTAATTTGGTTTGGATACTATTTGCTGAAGCTGCTGTTCTGTGATCTGTCGTTTGATCGTTTACAGACTCATTAGAACGCCAATGCACATGAATATCAGCACGATGATTGCCTATACGAGTATATCCCAATTGCAAATCCTGCTCTAACCGCTCATTAAGCTGCACATCTAGCGCGACACTGGTGTCATAACCAGCGTTATAGCTTAGGCTCAGTTGCTCAGCGTAAGAAGGCAATAGCTGTAAAATACTCTTGGCAAAATAAGGCTGCCATTCAGTAAATACTTGCTCGCGATAATGATGAATCAAAGCAGCATGGTTACTCAACCCTTTATCCCATGATTTCAGCTCAGAAAGCTGTACTTGGGTTAAATGACGAGTCCTCTTTAGCAAACTATTGCGCTGTTTCAGTAGGCGTTGATAAGCCATCCATTGTGGATGAAACCCTTGTTTCATGTGAAACACTAGCCAATCTAGCAGCTGTCGACGGCTCGCACTTCCCTGCTCCAACATATCCATCGTCGATGGATCTATCAGCAATGTAGGTAGCTGCTCTGTCAAGATACTTTGGTTATAAACAGTGGTTTGATTGAGGCGTAAGATGGTCGTAGCATCTGCTTGCTTTTGAATAGCTAAAGTACGACTATCATTGAGCTTAGCATGAACAGTCGTGTTATTTTGATGATGTTGGATATAACGTTTAGGCTGGTGATGACGAAAGCTCTTACCTCTTGATAACAAGAATATAGCTTCAAGCAACGAGGTTTTACCACTGCCATTTGCACCGATAATGATGTTGCAGGCAGCAGGCTCTAAACTAATTTGAGTAAGGTTTCTAAGATGGGATATTTGTAGACGTTCAATCATAGTATCGATAGCCGCCCATTAAAGCCTACTTATTTAGCAGTCAAAAGTTTATTAAAAATCAATACTGAGTATTGAAAACAAAACCCTTTGAAACATACTAGTTCTATTCAATTTTGTTTATTTCCAAAGAAAAACTCACTATATACGCATTGGCATAATGACATACTGATGGAATTCATCATTTAGTTGATTGACCAATACAGAGGCATTCGATTGACTCATATGCATTTGCAAATCGCCTTGGATGACGCCTAATACATCTTGCAGATAAGCAGCATTAAATGACAACTCCATTGGCTCACCTTGATACTTAGCTTGTATCATCTCGACTGCTTCATCCTGCTCAGCATTATTAGCACGTACTTCTACCATACCATCGCTAGCAAAATTAAAAACCACACCACGAGATTTTTCATTACTCAAGATGGCAACACGACGTAGAACATCTGTCATTTTTTCCTGACTGAATAAAGCCAGCTTGTCAGTATTGCTTGGCATCACACGGCGATAATCAGGGAACTTACCATCAATTAAACGTGCGGTAAATGTTACCATTAGATCTTGGCTGACCTGCCCTGCACTATCTACATCACCAAATGGCAAACTTACTTGTAAAAACTCTCGACCGAAGCTCAGAGTAACTGCGTTGTCCTGATCACCCAACATTTTACCAAGCTCAGAAGCCAAACGCTCAAGTTCGATCACTGCCTTACGTGGCAAGATAGCCTGCATATTGAGATCTGCGCTTACATTGATCACACTACGGGCTAATGCCAATCTATGGCCATCTGTTGCTACCGTTGTCAGTTGCTGCTGTGAAACGTCAAAGAGCATACCTGTTAAGTAGTAGCGTACATCTTGAATCGCCATTGCAAACTGCGTTTTATGAATCAAATCTGTCAGACGATTACGGCTAATGGTCAGAGGTGTGATATTTTCAGGGTTACCCAAGCTCGGATAGTCTTCGCTTGGCAATGTTCCTAATGTAAAACGACTCTTACCACTAGTTAACAAGCAACGCTCATTTACCTGAGTTGCTAGATTAACTTGCGCCTGCGCTGGTAGCGATTTACAAATATCTTTTAGCTTGGTTGCAGGAAGCGTCGTTGTACCTGCTTCAACACAAGCACCAGCAGGCAATTTCAATGTCGATGTCAGCTCTACCTCTAAATCTGACGCTGTTAAGATAAGCTCGGAGTCTGATAGCTGTAGCTTCATATTACCCAATATAACCATATTGTGGCGTTTATCAGCGGCTTTGGCGATCAAGTTGATAGCTTTTAGTAACGATTCTCGATTGATCGATAATTGCATGCTTAGTTACTCTTATTTGAATGATTCTTTTATAAAAATTTGTCGTAATGACTTAATAATACCTTGTCTGCTGACGATAATCTACAAAGCATCTGTGGACTTATATTTTCGATATTATAAACCATCTGTATCTACTAGAATACAACGATATCTAGCGCTTTTATCCTGCCTGTAACATCAGAGCTAGGGTTTTATAATCCTTATCAAATGCAGGATCTGCTGCTCTCAACTCATTTACTTTATCACAAGCATGCATCACCGTCGTATGGTCGCGTCCACCGAACGACTGACCAATTTCAGGGAAGCTATCGCCTGTTAATTCACGCGACAAAGCCATCGCTATTTGACGTGGTCTTGCAATACTACGCGTACGTTTGCGCCCCATAATATCTTTGACCGTGACATCATAGTACTCAGCCACTACCTTACGGATGTTATCCATATTCACTGCCTGCACACGCATCGCAACGATGTCTTTTAGTGCGTATTGCACCATCTCAAGGGTAATCTGTGCCCCTGTTAAGTTAGCATTGGCAAACACCTGATTTAGGGCACCTTCTAAACGTCTGACATTAGACACCACATTTTGCGCAATGAATAGCGCACATTCCTTTGGTAATACCATACCGTAGGAGGCTGCTTTTTTCTGCAGAATTTGTACTCGAGTATCAATCTCAGGAGGATCAACAGCGACTGTTAACCCCCAAGAAAACCGTGATCTAAATCGTTCATCAAATTCTGTCATTTGGGAGGGATGTCGATCAGAGGCTAAAATAAGTTGTTTATCACCACTAGTAAAATCTGCAAATAATGTTAGAAACTCATTACTACTTTTAGTCTTTCCTGCCAATACATGAATATCATCTACAATTAACAAATCTACTTTTTTTATTTTCTTTTTAAAATCTTCTATTTTATTATTTCTTAAGGAATAAACTAATTGATTTATAAATTTTTCAGAAGTGAAATAATAAAAACTTTGATTATTTTTTAAATAGCGATGAGCTACAGAATGCATTAAATGGGTTTTTCCCAATCCAGAAGGGCCGTATATAAATAAAGGATTATGACGATTTTTCGATTGGCGCTTACCAAGTTCATAACAAGCCTTGTAAGCCAAGTTATTGGACTTACCTGTAACAAAGGTTTCAAAAGTAAATTCGGGGTTCAGGTAGCTTAATGATTTTGTATCAGCAGACTCAACTGGCTCATTATGACGCATGTTCGCGTCGATATCTGCTTTTGCGTTGTTATGATGAATAGATTCAAATTTATGTTCGAATGGGGTAGGGGAGACCTCGTCTTCTATAAACAAAGAACCTGATTGACTATTATCTTCTGCATTGCGGCCAGCATTATCAACACGTACGACGACCTCTTCAATACTACCTTGACTGTGTTTGGTCACCAACTGCTGAATATCTTGAAGATGATTCTTCTTGATATACGTCACAAAATAATCATTGGGAGCAAGAATAATCAAAGTTTGCGCTTCTTGATGAGCTGACAGAGGTCTCAGCCACATAGTAAACACGTTGTCTTTGACGTTGTAACGCAAATCGTTTAGACATTTATCCCAAATATTTGCTGTGTCTATCATGAAAAGTACTGACCTTGTGATCTGAAATAATAGTTATTTTTTAGCAATATAACTTGCTACCTAAGCCTCGATATTACACGTAACAACTAACCAAAGAGTTCGTACTAGCACCCTATACGAAGGTGTATATCAAGTAGCGCCTAATTTAACACAGATACCCTGTGGATAAAACCTCGTTTTTTTGTGGATAAGACTGTGGATAATTTTGTGTATAACTTTTATAAGTTAGTTATCCATATTTAACCCACAGTTTATCCACAGGCTTACCCATAGTCTAGTAATTTGATAATAAAAAGGAAAATGGACTTAACCACAGATAATCATGGTCCCAATAATAACAATACTATATTTATATTAATTAATTATTATTATAGTATTTCAGTCTAGCTGTGGATAACCTTGTAAATTATAGAATATATAACTATAAAATTTGATTACTAGAAATAAGTTTTTAAGGAAATATCTCTACTAAGTTCGTATGAGGTATTTCCTATTTAGGGACAAAGCAAATTAGTTTATTGACCAAAACTATACTGAATGGTATAATCCTCCGTTATTACGAATTTAGTCCATTATTTTGATAGGTGAGTTATGAAACGTACATTCCAACCAAGCGTGATCAAGCGTAAACGTACTCACGGTTTCCGTGCTCGTATGGCAACTAAAAAAGGCCGTCAGGTCTTAGCTCGTCGCCGCGCTAAAGGACGTCATCGCCTTACTGTATAATCAGTAGATTGCGATAAGCATGGCTAATAGTGCTTGTTGTGTTCTTATTGTTTATAGATTGCGATAGTCAATCATCACAACTGATACTTAGCCATATATTAAAAGCGCCTACATCGGCGCTTTTTTTGTCTCTATAATTTGTTATTATTTCTCCTATCGTTATTCTACTAGGTTGTACTATGTCCAATACTCTATCAGATACACCTGCAGCTAGTTTCACTAAACAGCAACGCCTGCTTACTCCTGCAGCCTTTCGTGAGGTATTTGACGCACCTGAGCGCAAGATTCATCAGAGTCATTTAATGGCTTTTGTACGTGCTAACGAGCATGCACAGCCGCGAGTCGGTATGGCTATTACCAAGCGTAAAGTCCCTACTGCTGTCGCTCGTAATCTAATCAAAAGATATGTGCGTGAAGAGTTCCGTACCAAAGCTTTTAAAATGGAAAATAAAGATATTGTTTTTATTGTCAAAAAATCTATTAAAGATATAGATAATGAAGAATTAAAAAATCAAATAATTAATATCTTTAAAAAAATAGAAAAAAAATAAAATGAATATTTTATTAAAAATAAAAAATATAAATAAATTTTTCTATAAAGTATTTTTTGATTTTATTGTTTTTTATCAAAAAATAGTTAGTCCTGTAATACCTGCTCGTTGTCGCTATTATCCGACATGCTCAAATTATGGCAAACAAGCTTTAACATGGCATGGTGCCTGTAAGGGTGGTTGGTTGTTGTTAAAACGTCTTAGTAGGTGTCACCCTTTAGGTGGGCACGGTATAGACTTTGTACCCTTACCCTTAGCTTCCTATAGTTATCAATATATATCTTTTAGTGATGTACTAAATATCAACCTTCAGGGTTTGGGTGTCTATCGAGACAATACTAGCTATGTTTCACAGCTTAATTATTTGATGAAATCAACATAAAGTTGACCTCTTTAGTCTCAGATAGATACTCTGTTGAGTTACCCACAAGTTATCCACACTCTTGGTATCATTTGAGACAGATTTTTAGTAAAATGATGCACATTTTATGTAAATGACTACTAATTCAGTTGCAATGTGACAGGACAGCTGTGTAGGTCAGTCATGACACATGCCCTAATTTTTCATTCCCTAATTTTTTAATCTAGGAAAGGTTTATGCAAAAGATATTTCGGGTGATGATCATCATTGCGATGCTAATTACCGCTTATCTGCTGATTTTGGCATGGCGAGATGATTATGCCGATGCTCCAGCTGTAGATGCGGTGCCAGAAACTACGAGTTCGGTAGGTGCTGACATTCCTTCTACTACTGGTGCAGCAGGTGATATCCCGGTACAGACATTACCTGTGGATAACAGTGCTGTGACAGCGACGCCTGCGAAAAACGCTGGTCTAATCACGGTAACAACTGATCGCTATGATATAAAAATCAATCCAGAAGGTGGTGATATTGTTTATGCTGCGCTAAAGCAGTATGACGCAACGCTCGATAGCGATAAGCCTTTCGTATTGTTAGAAAACAATAGTAACCGTGTGTATGTGGCTCAATCTGGACTTATTGGTCAGAACGGTATTGATACAGCAGAAGGTAGAGCGACTTATAGCCATACTGCTAACAATTATGTGATGGAAGATGGACAGCAAACGTTGTCAGTGCCGCTTACTTACAAAAAAGACGGCGTGACGATCACCAAGACTTTCACTTTCACTGAAAATAAATATCCAATCGATATTAGTTATCAGATCCAAAACGCGTCTACCAATGCTTGGCAAGGTCAGATGTTTGCGCAATTAAAGCGTGATGATAGTAAAGACCCTGGTATGTCTGATAAAGGCGCGCTGAGCATGGCGACTTATCTAGGCGGCGCTTGGGGTACACCAGATGATCCTTATAATAAGCTGAAATTTGGCGACTTTAGTGATGGTGAGTTGACGACGACTAGCGATAAAGGCTGGGTTGGTATCGTACAGCATTACTTTGTATCTGCTTGGACACCTGAAAATTTCACTGGCAAATTCTTTACACGTGAAACAGGTAGTGATTACTTTATTGGCTTCAATAGTCAACCAGTGAACGTAGCACCAAACAAACAAGTTACTTTAAATGCAACACTGTATGCAGGTCCAAAAGTTCAGTCTGAGCTAAAAGACGTTGCGGTAGGCCTTAACAAAACAGTTGATTATGGTCTGCTGTGGCCAATATCAAAGGTCTTATTTGCTATCTTGGAAGGTGTGCATAAGGTTGTTGGTAACTGGGGGTGGTCAATTATTTTACTGACTATCTTAGTAAAAATTGCCTTGATGTGGTTCTCTAATAAGAGCTACTACTCGATGGCTAAAATGCGTGCCATTGCACCAAGACTTAAAGTGCTTAAAGAAGAGCATGGCGATGATCGGATGAAAATGTCGCAAGAAATGATGGCGATATACAAAGAAGAAAAAGTCAATCCGATGGCAGGTTGTCTACCAATCTTGATGCAGATGCCTATTTTCTTAGCTTTATATTGGGTGTTGGTAGAGAGTGTTGAGCTGCGTCATGCACCATGGATTTTGTGGATTCAAGATCTATCAGCGATGGACCCATGGTTTATCTTACCATTGCTAATGGGTGCGTCGATGTTTGTACAGCAGCAGTTGAACCCGCAGCCAGCAGATCCGATGCAAGCAAAAGTCATGAAGTTCTTGCCGATTATCTTTACTGCGTTCATGTTGTTCTTCCCAGCAGGTTTGGTTTTATATTGGACAGTCAACAACTTGTTTAGTATGACTCAGCAATATATCGTTAATAAGAAAGTCGATGAAGAGCAGAAGCGTCGTACGGTAAAAGTAGTCGATTAATTAGTTCTTTTTTAGAAATATAAAAAACCATCGCGCAAGCGGTGGTTTTTTTATAGGTGGTGTATAAGTGGTAAATGTTATCCACAGCTTATCAACATTATCCATAGTTTATAAATATTAAAACGAAAATATGTCTGATGCGGCTACCTTTCAAAGTTTGCTTTGTCAGTATGAGTCCAGACGTCTATAATGGAGCTTTTAAACATTGAGAGTCATTGTGGATTCCTTAGAGACAGCATTAGCCGTACCTAATTCTTCTGAAAAGTCTAATACATCTGGATTGGCTACAATTGCTGCGATTGCAACGCCGCTCGGGCGAGGGGGTGTGGGTGTCATACGTCTATCAGGCAGCCGTGCTTACGATATGGCATGTGCTTTAACAGGTAAGTCTGCTTTTACGCCGCGGATGGCCAGCTTTTGTCGTTTTTATCAAGCTGATGGCACTGTCATCGATGAGGGATTGGTCTTGTTTTTCAAAGGTCCGCATTCATTCACAGGTGAGGACGTTATTGAGCTACAAGGGCATGGTGGTGTTATTTTGCAAAACCAGTTGCTTGCACGAGTTTTTGAGCTAGGTGCCAAGCAAGCGAGTGCAGGAGAGTTCTCTTACCGTGCCTTTGATAACGATAAATTGGACTTGGTACAGGCCGAAGCGATCGCTGATGCGATTGATGCGACTAGTGCTGCCGCGGCCAGTAGTGCGATTCGTTCTCTAAGCGGTGAGTTTTCACAAAAAATTAACCAGCTACTAGAACAACTCATTCACCTTCGTTTACATGTCGAAGCAGCGATTGATTTCCCTGATGAAGAGGATGTGGACTTTTTGTCTGATGGCGTCATACAAAGCAAACTTGAGCAGACGCAAGATAAGATACAACAAGTTTTATCAACGGCAAAGCAAGGTCAGCTTTTGCGCGATGGTATCCATGTCGTGCTAGCAGGTAGGCCAAACGCAGGTAAATCTAGCTTGCTCAACCGTCTTGCAGGACAAGAGCGTGCTATCGTGACTGATGTCGCTGGTACTACACGTGATACGCTGCAAGAGACAGTTGTGCTCAATGGTTTGACACTACATCTGACCGACACAGCAGGCCTACGCGAGACAGAAGACACTGTGGAACGTATCGGAATTGAGCGTGCCCGTACTGCCATCACGCAAGCTGATATGCTACTGATGGTCTACGATGTGACTCGCGATGTTGAAGAAGAAAGTACACCGTTACAGCTTGCTGAACAGTTATTTGGTGAGTTACCAGAAGCTAAACGCTTACTAATCATTGCTAATAAAAGCGACTTATTGAGCAATAATGATAGAGAAGAAAGTGCTGCTAAGACTCAAGCTGAGATCAAGAAAAGAGGTTATCAGCAAGTCAATGTTTCATGTGAAACAGGTATTGGTATTGATGATTTAGTTGAAGCACTATGTGAGAAAGTAGGCTTTCATCCACCAGAAAACAGTTTAATTGCTCGTACCAGACATTTAGACGCGCTTAGACGGACAGCTAATTTCTTGGCAGAAGCACATGAACAATTAACCGTATTTGAAGCAGGTGAGTTGGTTGCTGATAGTTTACGTCAGGCCCAACAGAGCTTGGGTGAAATCACAGGTGAGTTTAGTGCTGATGACTTATTGGGTAAGATATTCGGCAGCTTTTGTATTGGTAAATAACTGATAAACGGTATTCTTTATTTTTTAATAAAATTAGCTATTTTGGAAATACTGCTCTTATTCTCAATCGTAAAATAAGGAAATGCTATGCACTGTCCGTACTGTAATGCGTCAGAGACCAAGGTTATTGACTCACGTCTTGCTGCGGAAGGTGCACAAGTGCGTCGACGCCGTTCGTGTAACAGCTGCCAAGAACGTTTTACGACTTTTGAGATGGTAGAAGTTGT
This sequence comes from Psychrobacter sp. Arc9, assembly GCF_041431295.1. NCBI lineage: Bacteria > Pseudomonadati > Pseudomonadota > Gammaproteobacteria > Moraxellales > Moraxellaceae > Psychrobacter > Psychrobacter sp. Arc9. The sequence goes on from NZ_JASMRK010000010.1 coordinate 45,234, forward strand.
CATGCCAAGGATTATCAAATCAAGCAACAAGATTGAACCTTATGACAATGAAAAGCTGCGCCGTTCTATTTTACTACCTTTACAAAAGCGTCCTATCACTATCGATGAACAAGAGGCGATGATTAGTCGTATTGAAAAGCGTGTTAGGCAGATGGGTGAGCGAGAAATCAGTAGTAAAGTCTTGGGTGAAATCATCATGAGTGAACTCAAAACTTTGGATGATGTCGCCTATGTACGCTTTGCTAGCGTGTATCGCGACTTTCAAGATATCGATGCATTCCATCAAGAAATTGCCAATATTCGTCCAAATGAGAAGTAAGTGAAGCAAGCTTTTAAGTAATCCTTAGTTGATAAGTAATTTCTAATTACCAATCAGCTTTCAAACCTTATTTTCTTATATAGAACCCTTAATCATTTATTAAGCCTAGCCTTATGTCTACTCAAAGCCATGCTCAAGATGCTCAAGACCGCTACTTTATGATGCTTGCTATCGAACAAGCGAAGCGCGGTTTGTATACTACTAGACCGAATCCTGCAGTGGGCTGCGTTATTGTTCAGGCAGAGCAGATTGTTGGTCAAGGGTTTCACCCTAAAGCTGGTGAGCCACATGCAGAAGTGTTTGCGCTGAAAGAGGCTGGTACACAGGCAGCAGGGGCAACTGCTTACGTTACATTAGAGCCATGTAGTCATACGGGACGTACGCCGCCATGTGCATTGGCGCTTGTTGCCGCTAAGGTAAAGCGCGTTGTGATTGCAGGTCTGGATCCAAATCCGCAGGTCGCAGGTCGCGGTGTGAAACTATTAGAGCAAGCTGGTATTGAGGTAACGGTCGGTGTCCTGACAGAGCAGGCAGAGGCACTAAACCGTGGGTTTCTAAAAGCTATGCGCACTCAGATGCCCTATGTACGATTGAAAATAGCGACCAGTTTAGACGGCCGTACAGCGATGGCATCTGGTGAATCAAAGTGGATTACCTCGACAGCTGCTCGCGAAGATGTACAAAAACTACGAGCACAAAGTGGCGCGATTATTACAGGTAGTGAAACTGTAATAACTGATAACCCACAGCTCAATGTGCGCTCAAGACAACTGGACGTACCACCTGAGAAAATACCTAACCCTAAGATAGTCATACTTGATAGGCGTCAGCGTTTAAAGCGAAGTCTACAGTCTGAGTATCAGCTGTGTCAGCATCCAGATACTATCTATTGGCATGAAGACGATTTACCAGCGTTGTTAGTAAAGTTAGTCAGTGAGCATCAATGCTATGACGTGTTGGTGGAAGCAGGTGCTAGCGTTGCAGGTAGTTTTTTGAGTCAACAGTTGGTAGATGAGTTAATCGTGTATCAAGCACCTTGTTTACTTGGTGATGACGCTCGGCCAATGGTTGATTTCAATCCTATGTTCCTTGCTCAGCAATTACGGTTTGATATAGAAAGTCATCAGCAGCTTGGTCCAGATCTCAAATTAACCTTATTACCTTTATAAATATCTTTCAAATAAGTATGTTTTCCATGAGTTCTGATAATAATCCCAAAATGTGGATAAATTAGTTATTCGTTTTACGTGTTTCACATGGAACTGTGTATAACTTTGTTCCACATGAAACACAAAAGATGTTAATATCTTGATTATTTTAATAAATGCTTATATAAATCAATACCTTAAAAGTCTATTCATAAGTAAATAGGTTTGATGTGAAATTTTTATTTATTGTGGATAACTATGTATTTATAGCGGGTTCTAGCTATACCTCTATTGATTTATCCCTACTTATCCACAATCTATCCTATTAAAGGTCAAGTCTAACGATGTTTCACTGTCATCTATTTGAACAAATTGTGATAAAGAATTGATAGCTGATTTGATAAACTAAAATATTCGCCTATGAAGGCAATTCAGTAATGAGATGAGGATAATATGTTTACTGGAATTATAGAAAGCGTTGGAAAAATTAAATCGATGCAGGCGACAGGCGGTGACATACGTTTGACAGTAGAGTCTGATGACTTGGATTTCAGTGACGTGAAGCTAGGCGATTCTATTGCATCAAATGGTATTTGTTTAACCGTGGTGGAGCTCGGAAGCAACTACTACTCTGTTGATGTCTCACGTGAAACGATTGCTAGAACAGCATTAGAAGGGTTAAAAGCAGGACATACGGTCAATCTAGAAAAGGCCATGCTACCGACAACTCGTTTTGGTGGTCATATTGTCGCTGGTCATGTAGATGGCGTAGGGATCGTTAGTAAATTACAACAAGATGCTCGTTCTATCTATATTGAGATTGAGATACCGCAAGAGCTAGCGCACTATACAGCGACCAAAGGCTCTATTACAGTAGATGGTATTAGTCTGACGACCAATTTAGTGCGTGACAATATTGTCTCTCTAAATATCATTCCGCATACTGCTCAAGTGACGAATATCGCTAAGCATTGGTTAGTAGGTAACAAAGTTAATATTGAAGTAGATATCGTTGCTCGTTATCTAGAACGTCTACTAAATAAATCTCAATCTGGCGGTATGAATGCATCAAGCCCGCAAAGCCAAATCACAGAAACATTTTTGGCCGATAATGGGTTTATGAAATAATAATTAAGCTTACCGAAATATTATCCTCGTACCAAGTTTTCGACCCTATCGATATTATTTTGATTAAATGATATCGATAGGGTGTTTTTTATTTGCACTAGAGATTTATTGTATAAAACTCTGCAAAACGGATTCTAAGTCTTTCTTACTAATGGGTTTGGATAAAAACTCGTCCATACCAACTTGCATACAAGCCTCGCGATCTTCTTCTGTATTATTTGCAGTTAGCGCCACAATCGGTATTTTATCACCTTGCGAGCGAATCGCTTGTGTGGCTTGTAAGCCATCCATAACGGGCATTCTGCAGTCCATCAAAATCAAAGAAATCTCTTCACGTTGGCTTTTGAGTTTCTCGAGTGCTTGCTGTCCATCTTCTGCGACAATACTACGATAACCAAGCTTACTTAACATCTTACAGGCTATCTTTTGGTTAGTAGGACTGTCCTCTACCACCAAAATCAGTGGAGACAAGATTTCTTTCTTAGGTATCTCTTCTTCCATAAAAGATGAACTGCTGTCATATTGATGTTTGACCAGTATGTTTAGCGTTTTCCTTGCAAACAAGGTTAAGCGTAGTAGCTCAGACAGTAGTAAACTTGCGTCCAAGGGTTTGGTCAAAAATCCATCATACTGGCCTAGTAAAGTAGAAGGGATATGCCTTTCAAGTTTCATGCTAAGTAATATCTTTGGTAGTGAAGGCGTAGTGACTAGGTCATTTAATGCTTCTTGCTGCTCGCTATACTTGTTGCTCGCATGAGCTGATAAGGTGATGGATTGGCTGTATTCATAATCTAATAACAAGATAGGAATGACGGTTTGCTCATCTTGTTTTAATTTATTTTTTAGCTGCTGTACAGTAGCTCTATCTAAAGTGCTGTAGATAGTCACGGATATCGTTAAGTACTCGCACAAACGTTGTAAATGTTCAGCAACTAGAGGCTGATTGATGACAGCGATAAGGTGAATATGGGGCAGCTGCGAACAACGATGATATACCGATTGATAAGTGGCATGAGGATAAGGAAGGTAGAGGCTAAATATCGTTTCTTTATCCACCGTATTATTTAGTTCGATAAAACCGCCGAGTAACTGAGCAAAGCTATTGGCATCACTCAAGCCAATATTACTGTCTTCAACTAAGTTATGATTGCTTTGATTCAAGATATTGACTAATTGATTTTTTCTCTCAGGAGTAATAGTTGCTCCAGTGTCTTTTACGCTAAACCGAATCCAATAAGATGTCTGCGCAGGCATTGTCGTGTCATTGTTAGGAGTTAAATGCTGATTACTTATTCGCGTTACTTTATCTTCAGGTACACGATCAACAGTGAGCGCGACATAGCCTGATGTTGTAAAGCTAATAGCGTTTTTCAACATGTTTAATAGGATATGGTGCAGTCGAATGTAATCAGTTTCGATGTAACGAGGACAGTCTGGCGCAAAGAAATAGATCAATTCTAACCCTTGTTGTCTTATTTCTTTTGTGACTAAATTGCTAACCTCTTTGCTTACCTTATAAATATCAACCGTTTCTATACTTAGACGTGTTTTTCTGACTTCAACTTCCTCTGTTGCTAGCGTCTCATTGAGCACAGTCAACATGCTTTGACTGGTTGTAATCAATGTATTTAGAGTTTTTTTGCCTTGAGCTGTCAATGTTGAAGGGTCGATGGGTTCCAACGAATCAATTATCTTCTCTAGTGGTAACCTTAACTTACGACCTATAAATGCCTGGGCTTCGTTTGATTCATCAATTTGTAATTGCAGTTGTTGGTTGTGCAGCTGTAATTGCTCAGATTGATGGAAAATCTCATCGACATTATTAAAAATCACAGTAAAACCATGAACTTGCCCATGTTCACCGAACCATGGTGTTACGTGTAGTTGGTAGGCTTGTTTATTCTCCAAGCCATAAACTATCAGTGTGCGAGTAACGCGTAAACTTGAGATGGTTTTTAACAGTATTTGAGTGGCCTCATCTTTCCCTTCAACGAAATCAGTCAGCTCATAGCTCTGTTCCCTCTGTGTAGGAGGGGTAAATACTTGCTCAAAGCGTTGATTATAGAAGCTAATTTGACCATGTCGTATACTCATCAACATTGGTAAGGGTGCTTGATCAACCAAGCGTTCTAACCGATGAGTCAATGTTTTTATACGCCGATAGTCATTATGTAGTTGGTAGCTGACTCGACTTAATGCATGACCTAACAGCATGAACTCGGTAGTAGATTTCTTTTGTAGAAATGGCGGCGGCGTATAAGATTCTTTTGCGCGGCTACTCAAATTATCCGTATAAACCAGTAACTGTTCCCAGTTGGTTCGACGATTGAGCATATAGAGCAATGCCATGAAGAACAGTACGATGGCGACCATCAAGGGGAGCCAATAACGGTAAGATATCCAGTCGACAACAAAAGGTTCATGGCGTAATACGATATAAATCTGATGTCCGCTTTTTAGAGTAATGATTCCTGTTAGTTCATTGCTATTAACTGTATAGGAGCTATGGTCGCTGCTGCTAGAAGCTGATGTACCGATGGTAGGGAAAGCAACGGTAGAAAAAGCAGATTCATTAGGACGAGTATTATGATGAATATAGGTTTGCCCAGAAGGCATCATCAAAATCAGCTGATAACTCAGTTGATCAAAAGTAGGTTGTTCTAAGATTTTTTTTATTTCACTATCTACAGGTGCTGCATGCTCAATAATACTGTGCTGTAGGGAATAAAAAGTATCTATGCTATGTTGCTCACTATGTTTTTTTATCCCATCAAACAGTGTGACATAGTACAGCAGTAACATAACCGTGAGAGACAAGGTATAGAAAATCAATAAGCGCTGTAAGGACTGAAACTGTTGCATGAAAGCGTGGCCCTATCTCGACACGAAAGAATATAGTGAAATAAAAATGAGGTTTCTACATATAGTAGGTGAATTATACGACAGTTGAATTGTCTAAAATTTTTAGTGTTACCTTCTATTTATAGCAGAATAACGGCTTACTGTTTACAGAGAGTGGTTATTAACACCAAATTGTTTTGTAAAAGATATAAATAGAACGTTCGATGTCCTTGATATTATAAAGGCAAATAATGTCATTGGTTATCATGAAGTGAGGTCATTACAATCATGGCACTGCGCCGTAAACTCACCTATAATGAACAAATAAACCTTATATAATGCATGATTATGACTACAACTGCTCCTACCTTTGATACATCTAACTCGCTTACTGACCATGATAACCCAACTACTAACCGATTAAGGGTAGTATTTGCGGGTACACCTGAATTCGCTGCTATTAGCCTTGAATCGTTAATTAATCAGCAAGAAGCGCTGAATATAGAGATAGTTGCTGTTTATACGCAGCCTGATCGTAAAGCAGGTCGTGGTCAAAAGCTGTCAGCATCTGCGGTAAAAGAAGTTGCATTGGCACATGATATCGCTGTAGAGCAACCAGTCACTTTTAAAAAGTCTAGTGCAGAAGGGCTAGCTGCTAGGCAAACCCTGCGCACCTACCAACCAGATGTGATGATTGTCGCCGCTTACGGATTGATTTTACCTATCGGTGTATTAGAGACGCCTACTCATGGTTGCTTGAATATTCACGCTTCACTGTTGCCACGCTGGCGCGGTGCTGCACCTATCCATCGAGCACTCTTGGCCGGAGACGATGAGACCGGCATTACCATTATGCAGATGGACAAAGGTCTTGATACGGGTGACATGCTTTATAAAGTTAGCGAAAGTATTGCCTCTGATGATACCGCTGCTAGCCTACATGATAAGATGGCTGCACTTGGTGCGACAGCCATTAGTACGGTGCTAAAAGATTTAGCTGCTTATCAAGCTCAAGCTATCGCTCAAGATGATAGTCAAGCCAACTACGCTGAAAAGCTGGTCAAAACCGAAGGCGAAGTTGATTGGTCGCAGCCTGCTGCCGCTATTGAACGCCAAATTCGAGGGCTGACACCATGGCCAGGTGCTTATACTTTTTTGGCGGGGCAACGTGTCAAAGTGTTGGCTAGCTTGCCTGTAAATACATCGCAGCAAACCAATGAGCCTGCTGGAACTGTCATCAGTGTCGGACGAAAAGCGATCTTAGTCGCTTGTGGTAAAGAGAGTGACGCTGAATCGTCAGCCACCACTTTAGCCATTACCCATTTACAGTTTGCGGGTGGTAAGCCGATGACTGCTGAACAAGTTTGCCACGGCAACCAATTAAATGACGGCGATCAATTTACGTCATAATCAAAATAACTTTTACTTATATTTAACCTACTTGCACAAGACGCTATCGATCATACGTCAAGGAAATGAAATTTAATGAGACAAAACAGTACTGCGCCTAGAAACAATAAGCTCAAACCATCAAGCAATCTTATTATGAATGGCAGCGTACGCGTGCGTGTGATTCGTACCTTACTGGCTATTCAAAATGGTCAGTCGCTCTCAAGCGTCCTTGACCCGTTACTGAATAGTCTGCACGATGGCGATAAAGGCTTTGCTCATGCGTTACTGCTCACGACATTGCGCCAGTGGCATGCGCTGGCACGTTTGCTCGATAGCTTAGCAGACAACCCTATCGACGAAGTTGAAGTGCGTACCACTATTCAAGTCGGCTTAGTACAGTTGCTATATTTAGAAGTGGCTGACCATGCTGCAATTCATGAAACCGTTGAAGCTGCCAAAGAAATTGAGTTCGCTCATTCGACTGGTTTAGTAAATGCTATTTTGCGTAAAGTCGCCAAGAATCCAAGCAAATTCCGTAAGAAATGCGATAAAAAGCATAGTCTACCGAATTGGCTCGCTTATCAGCTTAAACAAGATTGGAGCGAACAGTATGATGAGCTGACACAAGGCTTGCGCCAACCAGCCCCGATGTTTTTACGAGTGAATTCGGCGGTTACTTCGGTAGAGGATTATCAGCATGCATTGGATGGCGCAGAAATTGATGCAGATATCGTTGAGCTAACGACTGGTTTTAAGGTAGCAAACTCATCAGGGTCTGCCACTTCCACCACGCTATCAACCAAAGGTCTTAGACTACATCAAAGCACTGCCGTTAACGCTTTGCCTGATTTTGCTTTAGGAACAGCTAGCGTTCAAGATATGCATGCTCAGTTAGCTGCACCTATTATTAATCAAGCATTGATGGCTAAGCTCAGCGTTGAAAGTAAAAGTGCTGACGATACTGACAGTGATAGTGTTAGGAAAGAGATACATATTCTAGATGCTTGTGCAGCCCCTGGTGGTAAGCTTGCTCATTGGTTAGAGCTTATAAGTGCTAACGACCAGTCATCGTTGTTTCACGTGAAACAAGATAACAATGGGATGTCATCTGAAACGTCGCCTGAAAATACCAACATCAAAGTAACAGCTATCGATAACGAAGCACCACGTATCGAGCGTATTCGTGAGAATTTACAGCGCCTAAATTTAAGTCAGCATGATTTGCAGCAAGCAGATAACAGCATTGCACTTAATATCGTCTGTGCAGATGCGACCAGATGGCAGCATGGAAAAAATAAAAAAGCGGCGACAAATGAACCCGTATTTGATGCGATATTATTGGACTCTCCTTGTACTGCGACTGGCGTGATTCGCCGTCATCCAGATATCAGTATCTTGCGTACCGAAGAAGATATCGAGCAAACAGCGCTGCTACAAGCAGACATCTTGCATAATTTATGGCCACAACTCAAAGCTGGTGGTTATCTGTTGTATGTGACATGTTCTATCTTAAAGCAAGAAAACGTCGAGCAAATGCAGGACTTTATTACTCATCATAATGATGCGGTAGTGATTGAGTTTACCGACGATTGCAAATGGGGCATCGAACAAGCGATCGGTCGTCAGTGCTTACCGATTGATAGCGCGAGTGGCGATGGTTTTTATTATGCATTGCTACAAAAAACTGCTGAATAAACCATTTTTAACTATTGAATAACATTATTGTAGACAGGACAATCTAATGAAATATATCAGTACCCGTGGTCAGACAGCGCCGATGGATTTTAGTGATGTGCTTTTGATGGGTCTTGCCCCAGATGGTGGTTTGATGTTGCCTGAGCACTATCCAAACATCGATAGCGCAACGCTTGATGAATGGCGTACGCTCAGCTATCCAAAGCTTGCGATGGCGATTATGCAGCGTTTTGCGACGGATATTCCTGCGGCTGATTTGCAAGATATTATTGAGCGTACTTATACCACTGAGGTGTTTGGCTCTGACGAGATTGTTCCTGTCCGTAAGCTCGAAGATAACTTATATATTCTAGGATTATCAAACGGTCCGACATTGGCATTTAAAGATGTCGCCATGCAGTTTTTGGGCAATGGCTTTGAGTATGTGCTTAAGAAAAAAGACGCGCGTATTACGATCATTGGTGCGACCAGTGGTGACACGGGTAGTGCAGCAGAGTATGCATTGCGCGGCAAAGAAAACATCGAAGTATTTATGCTGTCACCACATGGCAAAATGAGTAAATTCCAGCGTGCGCAAATGTATAGCTTGACCGATGCTAATATTCACAATATCGCTATCGATGGGATGTTTGATGATTGCCAAGATATCGTCAAAGCGCTACAGCAAGATGCTGAATTTAAAGCGGCTTATAACCTAGGCACGGTAAACTCTATCAACTGGGGTCGTATCCTAGCGCAGATTGTTTATTACTTTAAAGCTTACTTTGCGGTCACGACGAGTAACGATGAAAAAGTCAGTTTTAGCGTACCATCAGGCAACTTCGGTAATATTTGTGCTGGTCACATCGCTCGCGAAATGGGATTGCCAGTTGACCGTCTGATTGTTGCAACCAATGAAAACGACGTGTTGAATGATTTCTTTAACCAAGGCGCTTATCAGCCGCGTCCGACTGAAAAAACCTATGTAACCTCTAGTCCGTCAATGGATATTTCAAAAGCCTCTAACTTTGAGCGTTTTGTTTATTTATTATTAGAAAAAGACAGTGCGCGCGTTCATGAGTTATTTGACGGCGTAAAATCAGGTCGAGGGTTTGACTTGTCTGACTTGATGGAAGCAGTTAATACGCGTTATGGCTTTGCTGCTGGTAAATCTACTCATAGCGACCGCTTGCAGACTATCAAAGCGCTTTATGAGCAGCATGGTGAATTGGTTGATCCACATACTGCAGACGGCATTAAAGTTGCCAAAGAGCTACAGTTAGATGGCGAACTTATTGTTTGTGCAGAGACAGCATTACCCGTTAAATTCGCTGACACTATTGTGGAAGCAGTAGGTCAAATAGACATTGAGCGTCCAGCGCACACTGAAGGGTTAGAAGATTTACCGCAGCACGTAGTGGTACTGGATAATAAGGCTGAACTGGTTGCTGAACAAATCCGCCAACATGTTACGCCGAATCCTGCTTGAGTAATTACGGTCTTAAGGCTTATCATCAACAAGGAAAAGTATCCGCGTAAAAGTTACACCATTGTAATAAAGTGTTTATGATTGTGTTATGGTAGATATAATTGTAATATTAGAAACAGCGTCAGCAAGTCATCATCGTGCTAGGCGCTTTTTTAGGAATTATTCTAGCCAATTACACTGAACAGTTACCCTATAATCGCCATGAGAATTTTATTGATAAATTGCTGATAAATTTGATTTTTTATTAATTTAAGAAATTTTTACAGTAATAAATCTAGTACAGTTCTTTGCGTCGAACACAGTGGTACATATTGTGGATATAACGATGAAGATGAGCTTAAAAAAGACAGCAAAAGCACTGGCAAAAGGATTATTAGTTACGACGTTTAGTAGTGCCATGTTGATGAGCACGGCTCAAGCTAACAATCCGCCGCCAACTATCAAAGCTGATGCGCCCAATCGTTATATCGTTAAAAAAGGCGATACCTTATGGGATATCTCAGGTCGCTACCTAGACAGCCCATGGCGCTGGAAAGAAATTTGGGCAACCAATAAGCAAATCAAAAATCCAAACCTTATTTACCCTAATGACGTTCTTATCCTTTGTGTGATTCAAGGAAAAACACTGATTGGCGTTGATACTGGTGAAGGCTGTGCTGGCGTTGAAAAGCAGCTTACTGGAAATGTAAGTACGAGTACGGTCGCGATTACCTCGACGGCCAATAGTATTCCTCCTATTCCGTGGTCAGCTATTCAGCATTGGCTTGATAAAACGCTTATCGTTAATCCTCAAGACTTTAATACCACGCCTTATATTTTAGCTTCTAAAAACCGTAACTTGATTACTGCGCGTGGTGATAAAGTCTATGCTAAAGGCGTACCGCTTATCGTAGGTCAGCGTTACGGCGTCTACCGTGAGGGTGAGCTATATGTAGATCCCAAAACTCAAGAAGTGATCGGCTTGGAAGTTACACAAGTAGCGACAGGACTAGTAACTTCTACAGAAAATAATGGTGTGACTAGCTTGCAGCTTATTGATAGTTATGGCAAAGAAGTGCGTGAAGGAGATCGCGTATTTGTAGAGTTAGATAACGCTATTCCTCCTGTCTTTTATCCAACGCCTGCAAGTGTCAGTCGCGGCGGTATGATCGTGCGTGTCATGGACTCTATCAGCTCGGCTGCGAAGGGTAGTGTGGTCGCCATCAATTTGGGTAGCTTACAAGGTGCTAAACCAGGTGATGTGCTGACGGTTTATCAAAAAGGGCCTTTGGTACGTGATACTAAAGATAATGACACACCAGTCCGTCTACCAAACGAGCCTAGCGGTATGGTAATGGTTTTTAATACCTTTGACCACATCAGTTATGCTTATGTACTAGACTCTGAGCTACCACTTAATATTGGCGATCAGTTATTAACACCCCCTTATTTATAAATAGCTATAAGGCTGTATTAAGCAATATATTAAACTAAATACTAATCTAAGCTTGCCTATACGAGACAGATGACAATGACGGCAGTCACCTCTTCTTTATCCGACGATCAGCGCGCTATCTTAGCGCTGTGGTACGAGGTGAATGCGTCGTTATCTGCTTATCACACACTGATCACTTCTTTCGGTTATCCGCAGCTTGCTTGGCAAGCCAAAGTAGAGGCATGGAAGCAGCTCGGTATTCACCATACCCATCTCAAACGTCATGAACAGCCAGAGCAAACACTCGCCAATATCGATAAGATTCAGCAAGCATTGATAGAGGGGCGTTATGGTTTGCTGTTCGCTGATGACGCCGATTATCCTGCCCAACTCTCACAAATCTACGACCCGCCACCTTTATTATTTTATCGTGGGAATAGCGCACGCCTACATCAAGCACAAATCGCTATAGTAGGTAGCCGCAAACCCACCGCGCATGCGCAAAAAATCACGTTTGATATGGCACAGTATTTAGCGCAAGCAGGCTATATTGTTACTAGCGGCTTAGCTATGGGTGTAGATAAACGCGCACATTTAGGTGCACTAGCACAGGCAGACCCTGACTATCAGGGACGTACAGTTGGTGTAATGGGTACGGGGATCGATGTAAACTATCCCAATCATCGGGATCAGTTATTTACTCAAATTATCGAGCAAGGTGGCTGCATTATTAGTGAGCTACTACCGCATACGCAGCCACATAAACATACTTTTCCGCGTCGCAATCGTTTGGTAGCTGGGCTGAGTCTCGCGACCATTGTAACGGAAGCGACCATCAAAAGCGGCTCGCTTATAACAGCACGTCTCACGTCTGAACAAGGTAAACAGGTCTTTGCTATTCCCAGTCATATTGATAATAGTAATGCAGAGGGTTGCCATCATTTGATACGTGAAGGTGCGACCTTGATTTATCATCCGCAGCAAGTACTAGAAGACGTCAATGGTCAGCTTGATTACGATAAAGGCGCTTATAGAACAGCAAACGCTACCAACTCTAATAGCAATCACTCGAATGTCACTCAGACTTCCGATACGTTTGAGATAGAGAAAAACTCAATCAAATCTACTAGCCGGCAACCATCCTCTGAGATAAAACCTGCGCGCAGTACAGTCGTTGTGCCTGAGCATTTAACTGCAATCTATGAGCAGCTTGACTGGCATGGGCAAGATTTAGATGCGCTTATTAGTGCAACCAAGCTTGCACCGCCGCAGTTGATTGGTCAGCTAATGGAGCTTGAGTTAATGGGTCTTATCAGCGAACAAGGTGGACGATATTTACGCGTTTAAAATATTGCAAATATTCCTTATTAGACGCTGGCATAGATAGCCCTTAGTTATAGTCTCTCCTAGACAATATCCCTCTTGTGGTATTATTAGAATTTACTTCTACGAACCATTTAAGTCATGAGCCAACCTACACCTCTTATTACTAATTCTGCCATCCAAGCTGCTAAGTGGCTAAAAGAAGGAAAACTGCTCGCGTATCCTACAGAAAGCGTTTGGGGTATTGGTTGCGACCCTTATGACCAAGCAGCTGTTCAGCGTATCTTGGATATCAAACAACGTCCACAAGCCAAAGGCATGATAGTCGTTACTGATAGTGTGTCTCGCTTAGCCCCCTTACTAGCCTCTTTAGATGATGTTCAGCGCCAGCAGGTTATTGATAGCTGGCAGACAGACGATAGTAGAGATGAACAGCACAATCGCCAAGCACATACTTGGTTATTACCGATTCCTCAGCCGCTTGCAAGCACTGTGCCCACTTGGATTACCGGTCAGCATCAGACTATTGCTGTTCGAGTTATCTCGCATCCTACAGTTCGTCAGCTTTGTCAACAGATGGTCAGTGAGCAAAACCCATTTGGGCTATTGGTTTCTACAAGCTGCAACCGATCAGGACAAACGCCTGCTAGCACCTTTGAAGCCGCCTATGCTTATTTCAAAGAGCAAATTGGTTATTTGCAGGGTGATACATTGGGTTATACCTTACCTAGCCAGATTCGTGACGCAACGACAGGCTTGGTTATTCGTTAGTGGACAAGAAAGATGTAGACGTTTTTTTTGCTACCTGTTTGCCTTACTTAACATGTTTTCTATTGTATGAGCTACATTTTTACAGTAATGCTGGCACAAATACTGTTTATCACACACTGACGGTAGCCCTGAATAGGATTTAGGCAGTCATATGAAAAATAAATTAAATCAGCCAAGTCATAGTTTGAACGAAAGTTTGGCTGAATATCCAAAAATGAAGGTTACTAAGTTATTTTTATTCGTAGGAGCGCTGTATGAGCTCATTATCTTTCCATGGATAGCGACACCTCTTAGCCCAGATGACAGCATAGGTCTATTGTTCATACTGTTTTTTCCAGTTTATCTTATTGCAGGTGGCTTGTTTGCGATGCCAACTACATTAATGATGGGAAAGTGGCATTCGTATAAAGAAATATACATACAAGATGGGTGGTGGATAAGAACTTTTTTTATGGGAGTTCTTATTAATGCTTTATTTTTTGTTTGGTTTATATTTTCTAAATTTGGTTTAGTGATATGGTTCTCTATCAGTTTAACTGGAGGAGTAAGTGCCGTATTAGCAGGTATGTCAGCTTTACCAGTATTGAAAGAAAATATTGAAGACGTAGGCTGAGCCATTAAATAAAGAGCTGATCAAACTATTTCTGAAATATTATGATGCGTTTGGATGGTCAAGAAAGTTCGAAACGGTTTATAACAGCTATATTATTTCCATTCACAAATTGACCAACTTATGAGTTAAAACTAATGTTAGATAACAACAGCCACTATCCAAAAAAAATGGTGATATTTTTATTTTTAACTTTAGGTACGCTATATCAGTTGATCTTATTCCCTATTTTAGTATCGCTGATAATGTGGAATAAGGATATAGGTCTGGCATACGCTGTAGCCATACCTTTTTACCTTATTGCAGGTGTATTTCTTATTGGAATGCCTACACTATTGTGCGGTATATGGCTTGCTTCCAAACAAACATATAAGTCCAAAAGATGGTGGGTAAGAGTTTTTCTTGTTGGTTTTTCTATTAATGCCACATTTTTTATTGGTCAAGATGCTCGTACATGGTTGGCGATTAGCTTAGTAGGAGGTATAAGTGCTTTGATTGTGAGTATGTCCGTATTACCTAAACCTAAACAAAGTCTGCAATATTAGCCAAAAAATTAGGATACTTTTTTAATAAAAAAACTTCTATTTTTGACAGTAATTATCAAAGTGCAATGTTTGACCTCGTAAACCTTTCATTCCTCACCTTCCTTTACCAAAAGTATGTAAAAGTCGTTTTGATAAAAACCACAAAAAAGCAGACGATGGTTGTAACGGTCTGGTTTTTATTGAACGATAAGTACTTCAACAATAAATAATTTAACGATCAGTCATATTGGCGAGATTTGAGGCATATAGGGAGTAGGGTATGAATGTTTTGATTAGTGGTGGTTCAGGGTTTTTGGGAAGTGCTTTTAGTCGAGAGCTAATGGCACGGTCTCGCGCGCAGAATAAAGACGTGACGATTACTTGGTTAACTCGTAATAGCAGTCAACCACATCCCGATGATATCAATATGATGACTTATGACGAGCTTGCGAAGTCTGATATGAGTTTTGATGTCATATTAAATTTAGCAGGTGCTGGGATTGCTGACTCTCGTTGGAGCGATGAGCGCAAAGAGCAGTTGATGGCGAGCCGTATCAAACCTACTCAGTCGATATTGGATTTTATAGCACGTGCTAGCACAAAACCCAAGTTACTGGTAAGCGGCTCAGCAATCGGTTGGTATGGTACGCAAGGCGACAAGCCATTGACTGAAAATAGCGATTATGAGACAGACTTTGCCCATACATTATGTGATGAATGGGAGCAATTAGCGCTTAAAGCAACCAATCATGATGTTCCTGTAGCTATTGTCAGAACAGGTGTAGTCATTCATCCTGAGGGCGGAATGGTGGCTAAATTGTTGCTACCCTTTAAATTTGGTGTCGGTGGACAGTTGGGTGATGGACAGCAAGTCATGAGCTGGATCAGCCGTGAAGATTGGGTTAGTGCGGTCATCTTTATTATTGAGCAGCAGCTTAAACTTACTAAAGAATCAGACGTTAATCACATTGAAAGCTTAGCCCAAGACAATGCACCTATTAATGATAGCACTATCAAAACTGCAAGCGGTACCGCAAATAATACAAATGCAGTCGTATATAACCTTACTGCTCCGAATCCTGTGACCAATCATACTTTTACCAAAGCACTTGGCTCATGGCTACATCGCCCAACCTTTTTTACTTTACCAGAGTTTTTGCTTAAGCTGATGTTTGGCAAAATGTCGACCTTACTTATCGATGGTCAAAAGGTGCTGCCACAAGCGCTATTGGATGCAGGTTATTCGTTCAAACACTCGACACTCCAGCAAGCATTAGGAAATCAGAAATAGTTATATAGCAGTTGTTTCATGTGAAACATTAGAGTTTATTTTCTGATAATCACTTATCAAACAGTATTTATGTCTAAGGGCAGTCCATGCGTTACGCATTTTTCTTCACTATCTTTTTGCTATTACAGCTGTTCAGTCTGGGTACAGTATTAAGTATACAGTGGTGGCTCCAGCCTTGGATGACGCCAACATTACAGACAACGATATGGGTTAGTGTATTTATTATTACTAATGGTCTATTAGTATTGAGCGTAAAAAGAGCATTTGCTAACAGTTATCGCTGGATTAGTGGATGGATGCTAATCATGCATTTTATGATACTGACGGCGTTGGCAGTGAGTCTATTCTACGGAGGGTATCTGCTAGTAGTTGCTTTATCAGGTAGTACGTTACACCAATCGAATGAAATGGCTATAGGGCTAAGAGTACTAGCGCTATTCCTATTTTTAGGACTATTTATTTATTCGTTATATAGTGCCTATACCCCTGTTATACGCAAGCTTTCTATTAATATAGGTAAACCTTTAACCAAGCCGCTACGCATTGCAGTCGCTAGTGACTTGCATATAGGCCGATTATTTGGTGTAAAAGCCATAGATAGATTGCAGCAACTTATAATTCGCTCTGGTGCAGATATGCTGCTGATGCCTGGGGATATTATGGATGATAATACAGATGCCTTTAATGAATATCATATGGAGCAAAACCTAGCAGAATTGTGCCGTAGTCTGCCAGGTGGTGTCTATGCGACATTGGGTAATCATGATTTGTATGGTCATGAGCGACCTATTAGCGAAGCGCTGCAAAATGCAGGTATACAACTGTTGAACGATGAGGTGCTCTGTATCGAGCATGAGGGTCAATCAGTATGGCTAGTTGGACGTTTTGATAACCATAAACGTCAACGTGTAGCGACTACTGATCTGCTTGCGCAAGTAGATACGTCGCAGCTAGTGATATTGTTAGATCATAGACCGAGTGATATAGATAATCACAGTCAATTACCTATAGATTTACAAGTCTCGGGACATACTCACAACGGTCAAGTATTCCCCGCTAATTTCATCGTCAATGCTATTAATAGATTAGGCTATGGCTATGAGCAGATTGGTAAAGGACACTTTGTCGTGTCCTCTGGCTATGGTTTTTGGGGCATTCCCTTTCGATTGGGATCGCGCTCAGAGATTTGGTTGATTACGCTATCTGGTAATACCAATTAATCAGTTATACAAATCATTAATTAGCTGGCTAACTAAATAACTAACGGTTTATGCAGCTAACTGGGATTGTGTATTGATGATTTCACGTACAAAGCTGCTAAAGCCATGAATAATATTGCTTGTCTCTTGTCCAAGACCTTGATGAACACTCATAAAGTGTATAAAGCCATGCGGTGCTCCAAGCACAGTATAGGTCTCTACAGCAACGCCATAACCTCTCAGCTGCTTTGCATAAGCAAATGCCTCGTCACGTAATACATCGAGCTCAGAAGCTACAATGTAAGTTGGGCAAACTTTACTATTATCACCCAGCATAGGTGAGTTCAGTATATGTAGACGAGGCAGCGGACTATTTTCCAAACAAGCAGCATCAAATACTGCTACATCAGCATGATCTAATAGTAGACCCTCACCATATAGCTCCCAACTAGGATAATCTGTCTCAATATCAGTGACTGGATACAAGGGCATTTGCGCTAGAGGTTCGGGTAGTTTTTCTAATAGATTAAACATTTTCTGACCTTCTATCCCTAGGTCTGCCCATGCGCTTTTGCTCGGTGCTGTCAGCTGCTGCGCAATTAAAGTTGATAGACCACCCCCTGCGCTATCACCAGCTAATACGATACGAGAAGGTAATGCGCCCAATGTGTGACAGTGCTCAACTAACCAAGCATATGCAGTGATACAGTCTTTCAATGCTGCTGGAGCAGGGCATTCAGGAGCTAAGCGATAATCGACACTAACCACAGACCAGCCAGTCTGCTCACATACCGCATGACAGAACTCATGATGTGTATCGACATCACCAATGCAGAACCCGCCACCATGAAAAAACAGCATGACTGTTTCATCAGGATTATGGATACGTTTTCTTCTAAAACCAGATTTTTTGCCGCCGGCTTTATAACAACGGACGGTCATGTCGCCATCATCAGCATTGGCAATCGTTTCATCTTTCCAACTAACAGGTGAATCATTTTTTTTAGTGAAGGGCTTTATATTGCTTAGCATAGTCGTATTGGCTTGCTGCCATACTCTAGGTGACTGCATGGCTACCGCATCAGCAGTAAATCTCTCACGCAACTCTGGCATTGGAGTTAGTTCTAACGGTGTTTTGAGGTAGCTATTTACTGCAAGGATGAGACGCAGGTGAGCGTTTGCATGCAGATATTGTTTTGAATTAGGGCCTTTAAGGTAACCAATTACCCCTTCTAAAATAGGATCTGGTAAGTAACCGAGACTTTTCATTGCATAGTGCAATGTATGCGGCTGGTAGTTTGCGACAGGGTTATAAGCGAGTATTTTTTCTTTAACGCTCAGACGTTTTTCTAATAAGTCATACGTTTGTGCATCTTGGTTCGATGACTCTCTTGACGCTGGATTTTCTTTTGACGCTAAGTGCAATGTCATCAATGCTTTATTAAGCAAAGTATTGATAGATAAATTTTTTGAATTAGACATAACAGCTCTCATAAATGATTTTTAGCGTGCATTTGAGTGTAGGCGATAATATTTATAGCAATGATAAAATAGACAGCAGAATAATAGCGTATCGTTTGGTAATAGCTTGATTAATAAGCGTAAAGCAATTGGAATAAATAGCGGTTTTTTGTTCTTTTTGTGAATAAATATTGAGATTTATTGACATGGAACAAAAATGTTTGACGCATCGTATTAATGACACTTCACGAATATTTGTCATAAATGGTAAAAATTCCTTTGCTCTAGGCTTGAAATTTGTCCTTATCACCTTTATCAAGCAGCTATTGAAGCGTATTAAAAAAAACAATGAGTTAGAAACATCGAGTATTTAATAATGGCATAGTAGGACCAGTAATTATTCGGTCTACTGTGCTGTCTCTTAATCTTCATTATTGAAATTCCAAGGAGCTATCATGAGCGAGCAAAACCCGAACCACGAAAATCTTGACCAAAATGTGGCACATGAGAATATTGATCACAATGACAGTATCTTAGAAGAAACCATGAAAGAGTTTGATCCACAGAATAATTCAGGTGAAGAAACGACTATCGAAAACGAAATCAACCTTGATACTTTTAAAGCGCGTATTGCTGAGCTAGAAGGCGAAGTAAAACAAGCCAAAGAAGGTACTGCACGTGCTAATGCTGAAGCTTATAATGCGCAAAAACGCATGGAGCAAGAAGCGGATAAGAGCAAAAAATTTGCACTACAGAAATTTGCTAAAGAATTGTTAGACATCGTTGACAACTTAGAGCGCGCTATCGAAAATGCCGATGCCAATGATCCAGTCGCTGAGGGTGTGCAATTAACGCACAAAGCATTGGTTGCGGTATTGACCAAAAACGGCGTAGAAGTGGTCGATCCACAAGGCGAAAAATTCAACGCTGACTTCCATGAAGCAGTGGGTATTGACCCAGAAGCAGCGGCAGATACAGTTGGTACGGTCTTACAAAAAGGCTATAGCCTAAACGGTCGTCTATTACGTCCAGCTATGGTTCGTGTTGGTCAGTAATATTTTTAGGGCTAAACCCTACTAATATGAAGGTTTTTCACAAAAAATGACATGAAACACAGTTTTTGCGTGATTATCGCCTTGAAAAATACGACGGGTAAACCGATATATAGCAACAAGTGACCGACTACGGTCTGGATAAATAAGTATTTATAGTTAAAAACAAATTAGGAGCAATTGATTATGGGTAAAGTAATTGGTATTGATTTAGGTACTACTAACTCGTGTGTAGCAGTAATGGAAGGTGACAAAGTCAAAGTCATCGAAAATGCTGAAGGTACTCGTACAACACCATCGATCGTCGCCTATAAAGATGACGAAACGCTTGTTGGTCAGTCAGCTAAGCGTCAAGCAGTAACCAACCCAAGCAACACTTTGTTTGCGATCAAGCGTTTGATCGGTCGTCGTTTTGATGACAAAGTCGTACAAAAAGACATTGGCATGGTTCCTTACGAAATCGCTAAAGCAGATAACGGCGATGCATGGGTAGAAATCAATGGTAAAAAGCTTGCGCCACCACAGGTTTCTGCTGAAATCTTGAAAAAAATGAAAAAAACAGCAGAAGATTATCTTGGTGAGAGCGTGACTGAAGCGGTTGTAACTGTACCTGCTTACTTCAATGACTCACAGCGTCAAGCAACTAAAGATGCGGGTAAAATCGCTGGTCTTGATGTAAAACGTATCATCAATGAGCCAACTGCTGCTGCACTTGCTTATGGTATGGACAAGAAGCAAGGCGATAGCACTGTTGCTGTATACGACTTGGGTGGTGGTACTTTCGATATCTCAATCATCGAAATCGCAGACGTAGATGGTGAGCAACAATTCGAAGTACTAGCGACCAACGGTGATACTTTCCTAGGTGGTGAAGATTTTGACTCAGCATTGATTGACTTCTTAGTTGCTGAATTCAAAAAAGAGCAAGACGTTAACCTAAAAGGTGACTCTCTTGCGATGCAGCGTCTAAAAGAAGCGGCAGAAAAAGCGAAGATTGAGCTATCAAGTGCACAAAGCACTGAAGTAAACTTGCCATACATCACTGCTGATAGCAGTGGTCCTAAGCATTTGGTTGTAACTATCAGCCGCTCGAAACTAGAGAGCCTAACTGAAGAATTAGTACAACGTACAATGGGTCCTTGTAAGACTGCACTTGAAGATGCTGGCCTAAAAATTGGCGATATCGATGACGTTATCCTCGTCGGTGGTCAGACGCGTATGCCACTAGTACAACAAAAAGTACAAGAATTCTTTGGTCAAGAGCCACGTAAAGACGTGAACCCTGATGAAGCAGTTGCAGCTGGTGCAGCGATTCAAGGTGCCGTATTGTCTGGTGACAAAACTGACGTATTGCTACTTGATGTAACGCCATTGACCTTAGGTATCGAAACGATGGGCGGTGTCATGACGCCAGTTATCGAGAAAAACACCATGATTCCTACTAAGAAATCACAGGTATTCTCAACGGCTGAAGACAATCAGCCAGCAGTAACGATTCAGGTATATCAAGGTGAGCGTAAAATCGCTAACCAAAACAAAATGCTTGGCCGTTTTGACTTGACGGATATTCCACCAGCACCACGTGGCTTACCACAAATCGAAGTGTCTTTTGACATCAATGCTGATGGTATCATGAATATCTCAGCAACCGATAAAGGTACTGGTAAAGCACAAAGCATCCAGATCAAAGCGGATTCTGGCTTGTCGGACGAAGAAGTCGAACAAATGGTTCGTGATGCAGAAGCTAATGCTGCTGAAGATGAGAAGTTCGCTAACCTAGCGCAAGTTCGTAACGAAGCAGATGGTCGTATCCATGCGGTACAAAAAGCGCTGAAAGAAGCAGAAGATAAAGTGACTGATGAAGAAAAATCAACAGTAGAATCTGCCATCACTGAGCTTGAAGCGGCGGCGAAAGAAGACGATCATGACGAAATCAAAGCTAAGCTTGAAGCATTAGACAATGCATTCTTGCCAATCAGCCAAAAAATCTACGCTGATAGCGGCGCTGGCGCAGAAGGTATGGATCCAAGCCAGTTCCAACAAGGTGCTGACGATGCTGGTAGCAACAAAGCTGATGACGACGTTGTTGATGCTGAGTTCACTGAAGTA
The DNA here is from genome assembly GCF_041431295.1 of Psychrobacter sp. Arc9. Taxonomy (NCBI): domain Bacteria; kingdom Pseudomonadati; phylum Pseudomonadota; class Gammaproteobacteria; order Moraxellales; family Moraxellaceae; genus Psychrobacter; species Psychrobacter sp. Arc9. The sequence goes on from NZ_JASMRK010000010.1 coordinate 66,979, forward strand.
GACGAAGATAAAAAATAATACGGCTATTAACTAGTTAAATTAAAAAACGCATCCTTCGGGGTGCGTTTTTTTATGGCTATTTTTCCTATCGGTTACTATTTCTGCTAGCTATTGTTTTTCTTAATAAGATGCGTGCTTATAGTTTAAACGCGCTTACTATGAGCACTTCATAGGTTAAATTAACCACGAGCTGTCCTGTTTCATCCTTTCTTGAAAAATGTTGCCAATAGTCTGACTCAAATTGCTGTAGACGCGATTTGGTCCATATAAAGGTTTGAGTATCTTCTGATTTAACTTGCGTTTGATTGGTCGATACACCAGTGAGTTTCATATGCTTTAAGATAGCGTAGGGGGTAGGAAATGGTAAATCAAAGCGCTGAATTGAGAGTTTGATATTCTCAAAGCCAGCACTATCTAATGCCAATTGCCATTCATTAATATCTGGGTAGTGAAGTCCTTGGCCCGTGAGAGTTTTAATTTGCGAAAAGTTATTTGGCGTAAAAGTACTAAAGACCAGCTGTCTCCCAGATTGTAAACGCTGCGCTGATTGCGTGACGAAACTCAACGGATTATCAAACCATTGCACGGCATTGGCACTAATTATCAAGCTATGATTTTCTGCTAAATCTATCGTTTCAGCATCACCAATCATTACGTCAGCAGTTGGCAGTATTGATTGCAATGTAGCACTCTGCTCACTACATAACTCATTAATAAGCCAATACTGGCTTTGAATATGATCAGCGAGTAGGCGCGTCATTTGACCTGTGCCTGCACCCACTTCTAGCACACTACTTTGTTTGGTATGAGCAATACTGTCTAATAAGTACTGACAAACGATCTGCTGGACATTGGCATGCTGGTCATAATCGCTTGCATTAGCAAAGTGGCGAGCGATGGTTTGTTTTCTAACACTGAGGTCGTCAGCTGTGTCGAATGTTGTCATAGGCTTCATTATATCCAAGTGTGCCAGTTATCTATCAATAGTAGAAATAAAGTTTGTGTCAAACGATAAAGTTACAACTGCTGTATCAGTCGCGCACAGTCTTCGTTAGTCAGTTTGGCATTCATAACTAAACGAATGCGAGCAGTGTTTGCAGGCACAGTAGGCGGCCTGATAGGTAGCGCGTAAAATCCAGCGGCTTGCAACTGTTGTGCTTTGACAAGGGTACTCGCATTATCGCCTAATATATAAGGAACGATAGGGGATTCATAGTGTATATCTTCCAAGGTTGGCGATACACGGTGCCGTGGGTTAATGGCTTGGCTAAGCGTGGTAGATAACTGTGCTAGATGCGCACGTTGATTAGTTAAGGTCGGCATCTTTGCTAAAATAAATCGTGTCCATGCGTGATTGATAGGAGGAAGTGCAGTGCTAAAAATCAATGGACGCATGGCATTGATCAGCCATTGTTTGACGACCTCATCACACATGATATAAGCACCCATTGAAGCAAATGCTTTACCAAAGGTACCCACCAAGTAGTCAATATCGGCCAAGGTATGCGTTTCTTCCGCTAATCCTAGACCTGTATCGCCAAGCACTCCAACAGCATGTGCTTCATCGATATATAGCTCAATACGAGCATCTTTGGATTTTAATTGTACTAGTTCAGGCAAGTCAGCACGGTCGCCATCCATACTAAATATACTCTCGGTGACAATAATGATGCGTTCAACCGTCTCGTCTGCTTGTTCAATAAACTTGGCCAAATGTTCGTAATCGTTATGACGGTAACGACGATAGGTGACCAGTTTGCTTTGGCTCAAGCGCATCCCATCGATAATGCTGGCATGCACTAGCTTGTCAGCCAAAATGAGTGTCTTGACTGGCAAAGCTGTTAATGCTGGCAAGATACCTAGGTTGGCGTGATAGCCACTGTTCAATACCAATACAGATTTTGAATCGGTCAAACTCTGTTTTTCTATGGCGCTTTGATACCAATTTTGCAGTTCTTCTTCTAGGGCTTCTAACTGTATATCGTTGCCTGTCAGTAGGCGTGAGGAAGTGGCACTCATTTTAGGAGTGTGTGTAGTAGATAGCTGTCCCACTTGAGTAAGAAACTCAGCTTGCAGCTCAGTATCGCCGCCTAAACCAAGATAATCATTACTCGCAATATTAAGCAGAGCTTTACCATTGCTAATAACGTATCGTCCGTCATGCTGCAGGTTTGGTAATTGACGGTACTGCTGCTTTGCTTTCAAGTCTGCAAGTGTGCTTTGCAAACGCTCAGTGATTGAATTTTGCATTTTTTCTCTCTAATTATTGTTATATCAGCCATATTTATCTGATTTGTATAGCAAGAAAAATATGAAATGAGTACGAATTATTGCATAAACTGGGTGGATGTAACAAAAGGTTTCATATCTAGGCCTTTGTAACCCGAGCACTGACAAATGCTTTCAAATCTTAACTCTCATACCATTAAACACTGACAGAGTGTCTGAAATAGTTTGTTACTATGTACCCATCGTTAGCAAACAAGGCGATACGGCCAAATGGTCAATACAACTAAATAACTTGTTTGTCCAAATTTACTTGAAGGAGCTAATAATGAAAACTCTACAAAAAACTATACTTGCACTAGCAACTGGTTCTTTACTTACTGTAGGTGCACAAGCTGCCGTTAATTATGGTAACGGCTATACAGGTCAACCGTATGTTGGTGCTAAGATTGGTCAGTTCGATAATGATGTAAGCGGCGACGATCCAACTGCGTATGGTGTGTATGCTGGTTATAACTTCGATCCTAATTTTGGTATGGAAGTTGAATATGTTGGTTCAGATGATGCTGATCTAGACAATAATGCTGGCGATTATGATACGAAAACTTATGGTGCGTACGGTACTTATCGTTACACGTTCCCAAATACTGCACTGTATGCCAAAGGTAAGCTTGGTATCGCTAAAACAGAGCTAGAAGCTGATTTTAACGACGGTAGCAGTGATTCAGTGAGTGATACTGGTATTGCTGGTGGCATCGGTCTTGGCTATGCGGTGAATCCTAACTTCAATGTTGAAACAGAATATGCCATGATGGATAGTGATGCAGATACTAAGCTGCTTACTGTTGGTGCTAACTTAAAGTTCTAATTATTTAGAAAACAAGCTTTTAGCAAACAGCTATAATAAAGAAACGATCACTTTAAGTGGTCGTTTTTTTTTGCTTAAAATTATACAAAACATATGTTTACTTTATCAAACAGTTTGGTATGATACTGATACTGATACTGATACTGATACTGATACTGATACTGATACTGATACTGATACTGATACTGATACTGATACTGATA
>NZ_JASMRK010000010.1:70375-110633 GCF_041431295.1 Psychrobacter sp. Arc9
CTGCTATCTAGTGAAAAATAGTTCAGTAAAATCTGATAACTAGAAAGTTGTTTTTCTACTAAACATAAAGTTGAGAAAATCTATGAAAAATCTACAAAAGGCCTTAATCGCAGTAATCGCTAGTTCAGTAATGACGATGAGCGCACAAGCAGCTGTTAATTATGCAGGCCAACCGTATGCTGGTGCGAAAGTAGGCCAGTACAACCCAGATGTAGATGCAGTTGACCTTGATGATGCGGTATCATATGGAGTTTATGGGGGATACAAGTTTGCTCCAGAGATAGGTATTGAAGCTGAATATTTGACAACTAGCGATGAAGAAGTTTTCAATGATGCATTCGAAAAGCTAGAATACAGCACTGATGTATACGGTTTATATGCAACTTATGATTATGCATTTCCAAATACTACACTTTATGCAAAAGGTCGTTTAGGAATAGCAAAGAATGAATTAGATTTAGAATATACTGACAAAGAAGATTCTGAATTTAGTGCAGATGATAGCTACTCAGAAACAGGTATAGCTGGTGGCTTGGGTTTAGGCTATAACTTCACTCCTATGGTCTCTACCGAAGTCATGTACAACTATTATCCTTCTATAGATGTAGAAGGCGATGATTTTGATGCAAGCGGCATTACTCTAGGTGCCCATTTTAAATTCTAGTATAGAGTTAGAGTTAGTCAATAGAACGATCACTTTAAGTGGTCGTTTTTTTTGCTTAAAATTTATGATGGGGCTTTTAGGGTAATAATTTATAAGTAGCTCACCGATAATATATCATTATCGTTAAAGCGTTGTTATCCTTAAAAATGTGCTACATTAAAAACTGGAATGATAAAGATAGGAATGGTGGCAAGGATGGAGATACTTTGGATGATTGAACCTTGGCATTGGTTAGTATTAGGTTTCTTATTACTAATCGTTGAGATGTTTGTACCGACGTTTGCCAGTCTGTGGTTTGGTGCCGCTGCCATCATCGTTGCAGCGCTATCATGGCTGTTGCCTATTTCTGTCTCTGTTCAGATTATCGTCTGGTTAGTGCTCTCTGCTGTGTTTTTGCTAGCTTGGTTTAAGTTTATCAAACCGTTGTCAGTAGATCGTACCAAAGCTGGGCTAGGCGGTAGTGTCATAGTTGGTGAGGTCGGAATGATTATCGTGTCACCGCAGCTAGATAAAGCTGGCACAGTTAGATTTAGTGTTCCTATCGTTGGTGCTGCTGAATGGATGTGCCGTACGAGAGGGGAGCAGGTGGCAATCGGCGATAGAGTGGTAGTGACGGATATCGTGGGTAACGAGCTGATTGTGAGCAGTACAAAAGCGCAGGCAGCGATGCATAAAAGTATGCAGGTATAATAATAAGGGATGAGTTATGGAAAGCTTTAGTATTGTCATGGTGGTATTGATTGCACTGGTGGTATTCACCGTGTTTAAAGGCGTACGTATTGTACCGCAAGGTTATAAATGGGTGGTGCAGAGACTGGGTAAGTATAGCCAAACGCTAGAGCCTGGACTCAACCTCATCATCCCTTATGTAGATGATGTGGCTTATAAAGTAACGACTAAGGACATCGTACTCGATATCCCGTCACAAGAAGTCATTACTCGTGACAACGTCGTTATCATTGCAAACGCTGTCGCTTATATTAATATCGTGCGTCCTGACAAGGCGGTCTACGGTATCGAAGATTATGAGTACGGTATCCGTAATCTGGTGCAGACGTCATTGCGCTCAATCATTGGTGAGATGGATCTTGATAGTGCATTGTCCAGTCGTGACGAGATCAAAACCAAGCTCAAACATGCAATTTCAGAAGATATCGCAGATTGGGGTATTACCCTTAAGACAGTAGAGATTCAAGATATTAATCCTTCGCAGACCATGCAAGCGTCTATGGAAGAGCAAGCAGCGGCAGAGCGTTTACGCCGTGCAACCGTGACCCGTGCTGATGGTCAAAAGCAAGCTGCTATCTTAGAAGCAGATGGTCGCTTGGAGGCTTCACGCCGTGATGCTGAAGCGCAAGTAGTACTAGCCAGAGGTTCTGAAGAGTCGATTCGTTTGATTACTAGTGCGATGGGCGAGGAAGAGATGCCCATCGTATACTTGCTGGGTGAGCAGTATATCAAAGCGATACGAGAGTTGGCTGAATCTGATAACTCCAAAATGGTGGTATTACCAGCAGATATCTTAAGCACTGTAAAAGGTATGGTCGGTGATAAATTAAAAGTGTAAAAAGTCATAGCAATATTAAAAAAAGACCTCGCTTGAGGTCTTTTTTATGTGTATTAATTGGACTAAAGTTTCGCTAGCTTAGATAACTTTTGAAAAGCGGTTTTGATGTTTCTTTTCTAAATATTCATCAAATACCATGGCGACGTTACGGCCAAGCAAGCGACCTCTAGGTAAGACGCGAATACCTGCTGCATCCATATCTATCAATCTATCGTCTTGCATAGCGCCCAACTGCTGAATCTCACTAATAAAATAGGTGATGGCATCGATACCAAATTTTTGATTCACATCTTTAAAATCGAGATAGTCATGACATAGTAGGTTCATGATGACATATTCACGCAAGCGATCCTTAATAGAGGTTTTAATGTACTTTACTGCAGGCATGACAGTTGGATTAATTTTCGCCATATCAATCTTGGCTTGATAGCTCTGTAGTTCAGTATCGTTTTGCAAAATATAGCGCGTATTGGCATTAGAAATCTGACTGATTGATGAGACACCAAAGCCTAATAAGTCACAATCACCCATGATGGTGTAACCCTGAAAGTTACGATGTAATTTACCCTCACGCTGGGCGATAGCCAACTCGTCATCAGGTTTGGCAAAGTGATCGATACCGATATATTGATAACCGGCTTCGGTCAATGTGTTGACAGTATTGCCGAGCATCGTCAGTTTGGCAGCTGGGCTGGGCAAGTCTTCATCTTTTATCTGACGTTGGGCTTTAAATCGCTCAGGCAAATGCGCATAGTTAAAGACCGATAGGCGGTCTGGTGACATCTCGATGATACGATTTACAGTTTTGTCCAACGTATCAGGTGTTTGATGCGGCAAACCATAAATCAAATCAATATTGATAGAGCGAAAACCAAGCTCACGTGCTTCTGTTAGCACGGTTTCAATAATCTCTGCTGAATGCACACGATTAACGGCGATTTGCACCGTTTCATCCAAGTCCTGCACCCCTAAGCTAATACGGTTGAAACCGAGATTACGCATTATCTTTAGAGTGTTTTCACTCAGCTCACGAGGGTCAATCTCAATAGAGTAGTCACCTTCATCTTCTGGCAAAAAATCAAACTGAGTCTGTAAAAACTCCCACAACTGCACCATCTCTTCGTCACGCAAAAACGTTGGCGTACCACCGCCCAAATGTAGCTGTTTGACCAATAGTTTGTCGCTGCCTTCTGGCGTAGATAATAAGCGGCGTTTATGTGTAATTTCACCAATCAAATACTGCAAGTAATCGCCAGAATCACTATTTTTTTTGGTAATAATCTTATTACAAGCACAGTAGTAGCAAAGGTGACGACAAAACGGAATATGAAAATATAGCGATAAAGGAGCACGCGCTTCACGGTTTTGCAGGATTTTCGTCTCAAGACCGATATTCTCGAAGCTATCTGGTATTGGCGCGAACTCTAGCGCAGTCGGATAAGAGGTATAACGTGGCCCTGAGCGATTGTACTTATTGATGATTGCCTCATCAAATGCTGGTAGCTGCTTGCTCGTAATACTGCCGCGTGTACTGGCATAAGGGTTGTCAGGTTGCATAACAGGGCGCACAGTCGTGGGCGGCTCGTCCGCACGGTTGTAGGGCTGCTGAGTATTTTGTTCTGAATAGTCTGTCATGCGATATTCCTCGTTTTTACTCTAGATACTGCTGGTTTCTGGATTAACAATGATTTCGGATTTGGTGTTTATTTTTCGCTTGTATCAATGATTAAGAATAAGATTCTAATACGTCATCGGCAGCAGTATGTATCGCTAAATGTATAGTAGATAGTATAACAAATCCTTGTTAGCAGTGGGGTGGTCGGAGAGTATTCTTAAATATTAGAATAGAGCTATCATTTACACATAAAAAAACCCAGAACGACGCTGAGGTTGTGGTGATTCTCTCTACACCAGCAATAAAACACGACATTTGCGCGTTGATAAATAATACTTTATTATCAATGACACTCTGTATTAGGAAGATGCTGATGTCGTTTGCCCAAGTCTATACCCGTTCGGTGGTTGGTCTGCATGCTCCCAAGGTCATCATTGAAGTGCATCTATCGCAAGGATTACCTGCATTGACCATCGTTGGCCTACCTGAGGCCGCCGTGCGTGAGAGTAAAGACAGGGTGCGCTCTGCCATTCTCAATTCAGGTTTCCAGTTTCCTAACCGCCGCCTCACGATTAATTTAGCCCCTGCTGATTTGCCTAAAGATGGCGCGCGTTTAGACTTACCAATTGCTATCGGCATACTGGCAGCAAGCGGACAGCTTGAGCCAGAGGTACTATCAGGATTTGAGTTTATCGGCGAATTAGCGCTCAATGGCCAGTTGCGACAAGTAACTGGTAGTTTGGCAGTCGCACGGGCGATTAAAGCTGAAAAACTAGCAATAGCGTTGTCTCAGGTAGCAGCGGATGAACAAAGGCAAAATAATTCAAATAACTCAAATAACTCGCCGCCGATGACACCGCAACTGATTGTACCGATTGATAATGGTCGTGAGGCCAGCCGCGTTGATGGCGTAACGATACTAGCTGCTCAGAGTCTAAAAGCAGTTTGTGATCATCTACAGTCGCTCGTTGACCCAAGTGCAAACTATGAGAGTTTGTCAGTGGTGCAGCCTAATCCAGCACCGCAGCATGTTGGCTATCAAGTGGACTTAGCCGATGTCAAAGGACAACATCATGCTCGGCGCGCGCTAGAGATTGCCGCCGCGGGTGGTCATTCATTGTTATTTACAGGGCCACCAGGTTCTGGCAAGACGCTTATGGCGTCACGATTGCCAACAATATTGCCAGACTTAAGTGATGAAGATGCGCTAGAGGTTGCCAGTACCTATTCGGTGGCGGACAGCGATTATGACTATGGGACGCGGCCGTTCAGACAAGTGCATCATACGATATCAGCTGTAGCATTAGTCGGTGGTGGTTCACGGCCAAAACCAGGCGAGATTACGCTTGCTAATAAAGGGGTATTGTTCCTTGATGAGTTACCAGAATTTGATCGGAGCGTGCTTGAAGTATTACGCCAGCCGTTAGAAGCCAAACAAATTACTATTAGCCGTGCTAACTCTCAAATGACCTTTCCAGCGAATTTTCAATTGGTCGCTGCGATGAATCCTTGCCCATGTGGCTATGATGGCGATACATCAGGACGTTGTCGATGTCGACCTGAGCAAATCAAACGCTATCAAGATAAGTTATCTGGACCTCTCTTAGATCGTATTGACTTACATATTACCGTGCCTGCGTTACCGATTGCTGATTTGCAAAATAGTCAGGTAGGTGAAACCTCCAAGCAAGTACGGGATCGCGTAGTGGTCGCGCATCAGCATCAAATGCAGCGCCAGCAAAAGGTTAATAATGAACTTAGCCCTAGCGAAATTGATGAATATATCCAACTAGGCGACAATGAAAAGCAGTTATTGCAACTTGCTCAGCAGCGTTTGAATCTGTCCGCTCGTGGTTATCATCGAGTGCTAAGAGTAGCACGTACAATCGCGGATTTGGCTAACAGTACCGATATCAACAGCGCCCACGTATCTGAGGCGCTGAGCTATCGCAGTAAAACGTAATCCCTATTTGAGAAAGTTACACCGTGATAATTGTTAGATTCCATATACACTAGGCTTTATCTTTCATAATCCAAGCAACCAAGTCAGCAAAGTGATCAAAGGCTTCGGTTGGATTTAATTCGCGAATATCTTGCCCATAGTTGTAGCCATAAGACAGGCCGAGCGTGTCCATATTGGCGTTCTGTCCAGCCAACATATCGTTTCTAGAGTCACCAATCATCACTGCTTGCTCGACACTGACATTGAGAGTCTCACAGACATGCAGTAGGGGCGTTGGGTCTGGTTTTTTGACAGGTAAACTGTCACCGCCCATCACTTCACTAAACAAATCTTGCCAGCCAAACGACTGTAGTATTTTCGGTACAAATCGAATGGGCTTGTTGGTGACTAAAGCAAGCGTATAGCCAGCTGCGTGCAGTTTTTTGAGTCCGTCATCGACATCTGGATAGGCAACGGTTTTACTACCACTAAGATTCCTATAAGCCTCAAAAAATATTTGCTCTGCGTGATCAGCTTCTCCGACCGTTAGCTCGCCATCTGCTACTTCCACTTTACCAACCAAAGCGCGCTCTACGAGCAGGCGTGAGCCATTTCCTATCCAATTGCGTATCGTCTCGATAGGGTAGGTGTCTTTGCCTAATGTGGTTAGCATGGCGTTGGTTGCGTCGGCCAAATCGGGTACGCTATCAATGAGTGTTCCATCAAAATCAAAAATTAAAAGCTGCTTATTCATTGTTCCTCACTATTGGAAATCGTTATATTTATTATATTGGCCATACCTTAGCACAGTAGCAACTATTCGACATCTTTATAGCGTTCACGATGCTCTTTCTTCATTCTTAAATAATCTTCGTTCTCACGGCATTCATCCCATTTAACTTTAAAGATCCGTGCGGACTCTGCTTTGACTGGGTCTTCCTCTTGTCGTGGCAATTCTTCGCGGCCATGGGCGCCGCTTTGACCTTTTTTATCATCAGGTACCGCGCCTTTATATTTTTTGCCGCCTTTATGATTGGCATAGCGACGAGCGCGGGTATAGCCCATTTGTATAAACTTACGCGCCATATCTGCACCGACGAAATCATCGTCAGCCAAGTAATCTAAAAACATCTGATAGATAGCTTCACTGCTTTCGCGGGCAATGTCAGGAGTCGCAAAACGCCAATGGGGTAAAATCTCAGACTTATACGGCTCTACCAGTAATACGCCTTGCTCACCGCGAGCGACACGGTACAACTCAGGCTGAGCGCGCAAATCTAAACTCTTATAATCCAAGTCGTAATCAAACTCTCTCATAGCTATGACCTATTATTTTTGTCTATTCATATATGGTTATTGAGTATACTTAGCCAAGCTGTTTAGAAAAAAGCACAAAAATGTTATGCAACCGTGACAGTAGGTATTTAGCATCAAAAGCGTTAAGTAGAAATGGTTATGGTAAAGTCAGCTGTGGGACGTATGAAGGCTACAAATATGATGAGTGCAATGCCACGAGAGATACTATGTTGAGAAATAAAATAAGTGTAAATGAGCTGAGCCGTTTGCGATTGACCAAAAATATACTGGTGGCATGGCTATTGCTAACGACAAGCATACTAGCCAACACGACGGCTCACAGCGCATGGTTTGAACGTTTGATTCCGCAAGGTGAGACCTACACGGTACGCGAGATAGATCGCGATTTGGCATTTGTGATAGATGGCTTTATCTATGATGCACGCACGTCTTGTTTTTTGGCAGTGGGCGACCGAGTGATATTTTTTGAGGGGCGTCACGGTATTGATTACCACGCAACTATATACGACTTGGATTCGCGTGAGCGCTGTAATTTATTATTACGTGGTCGGTTGTACGAATAGTGGTCGGCTCTACAAATAAGAGCAACACATGAATAGAATGAACGCTAAAGAATACGGTAAAATTTAAACATAAAAAAAGCCCCGAACATTGCTGTTTAGGGCTTTTTAGAATTCTATTAACGAATGGTGGCTCGAGGCAGGATCGAACTGCCGACACACGGATTTTCAATCCGTTGCTCTACCTACTGAGCTATCGAGCCGTCTTCGTTGAGGTCGCTATTAAACTAAATATACGCGCTTCTGTCAAGCTGTTTTTGCATTATATCTGATAAAAGACGATAAATAATTAGATATTGGCAAAATTAACCGTTTTAGCGCTCAGTTTAGTCTTTTACACGTAATAGTTCGTACTCGCTCATGATACGGTGAATATCGGCGTCAGCAGGGACAAATTCACGTACGCCTTTTCTAACTTCGCAATCATAGACCAGTTTAATAAACTTGGCATCGATAGCACGTTTACGATTCTCTGGATGCACAGTGAGGTACTGCAGGCGCTTAGCATTGGTCTGCCCGTCATCAAAGCAGGCGACAGCGGCGATAGGCTTATCATTGAACATCCCGACATAGAGGTACTGTCCACGTTTAAACCCTTGCTTAATGATATTTAATACCTCGAGACCGTCAGGCTGTGCATCATCACTATCGTACAACGCTTGCAAGCGCTCTGCTAGCTCGTTGTCGCGAGCAGGTTTTTTGATAAGTGGCGCATCCAAACTATTAATGGCGATCGCTTCTAAAGGCATAGCAGTTCCTATAAATAGAGGGTTTCTATAGTATAAATAAGCAGTATGAGACAGCACAAGTCATAGCGTGCAGTGCCGTAAGTAAGGGTCTTCAAAGTCAGCGCGAGTCATGATTGATAATACTGAACACACTATTTTAGCAGAATGAGGTGATTTTGTGCGTGGTTTACCGCTTGGTCGTGGCAGTAAATGTTAGGGTTTGCTATGATGAGGCTATATAATATTTAGTATGTATAAACCCTAATATGTTGATATCTTTTGTATATATCATTTTTTGCTAAGGTCTGACCCAGACACTAGTAAAATATTTTGGGCAGGTTTTTGCCTTATTTATTGACCGCTTTTCACTGATAAAAAACTGATAGAGAGTAGCCATGACAGCCAATGCAACGACGACTGCTGCCACACCTGAGCAAACTGAGTCAAAAAACGTAAATCTATATGGTCGCCCTGAACGTATCGCGACCGTTGAGCGTATCACTGCCGAAACACAAATCACCTGTACCGTTAATCTAGATGGTACGGGTAAAGGTGTGGTAGACACTGGTGTGCCATTTTTGGATCATATGATTGATCAAATTAAGCGTCACGGTTTGTTTGACCTAGATATCAAATGTACCGGTGATACGTTTATTGATGACCATCATAGCGTCGAAGACACTGGCATTACCCTTGGCCAAGCGTTCAATAAAGCATTGGGTGACAAGAAAGGCATTCGTCGTTATGGGCATTTCTATGCGCCGCTAGATGAGTCATTGACCCGTGCTGTCGTCGATCTGTCAGGGCGTCCTGGTTTGCATATGGACATTCCATTTACGCGCTCGCACGTCGGCCGTTTCGATGTTGACCTATTCAGTGAGTTTTTCTACGGGTTCGTCAATCACTCATGGATGACTGTGCATTTGGACAATCTAAAAGGCAAAAACAGCCATCATCAGATCGAATCAACCTTTAAAGCCTTTGCTCGTGCGTTACGTATGGCCTGTGAGTACGATGAGCGTGCGTTGAACACCTTGCCATCGACCAAAGAGGCTTTCTAAGGCGCATTTAAGGCTCTTCTACGGTGTCAGTCAAGCTTGGCGTACTAGTTGTACAGCCTGCGCTTGACTTCCTTGTAGCAAAACCTTATCTACACCCGCGATAATAGAAAGGGCAATAGCCAACAATATAAATGGTCAATAATATAAATAGTACAGTAGTCAAAATATTTAAAAATGAGAACCAATCGATGACTAAAGTAGCACTACTAGATTATGGTATGGGCAACCTGCATTCTGCTAGCAAAGCCCTATCAGTAGTCGGGGCAGAAGTCTCTATCACCAATGATTCAAAAGTCGTTGCGGCGGCTGATAAAATTGTTTTCCCTGGTGTGGGTGCGATGCGTGATTGTATCGCTGGTATGCACGAGGCGGGCATTGATGATGTCATACGTCATGCAGTGTTTAACAAGCCCGTTATGGCCATCTGTGTGGGCATGCAGGCGTTGTTTGAGCAGTCAGCTGAAAATGGTGGTACGGACTGCCTAGGCATCTTAAACGGCACTGTAGAAGCGTTTGACCCTACGTGGAAAGACAAGCAGGGTGCGACGATAAAAGTACCGCATATGGGCTGGAATACCATCAGCGGTATGGATTTTGACCATCCGCTCTGGCACGGTATCGAAGACAATGCGCATTTTTACTTTGTGCATAGTTATTACTGTGAGCCTGCCGATAGCTCACAAGTAGCGGCGGTATGTGACTATGGTCAACCGTTCTGCGCCAGTGTGATCCAAGACAATCTATTTGCCACCCAATTCCATCCAGAAAAGAGCCATACTGCTGGCTTGCAACTGCTCAAGAACTTCGTAGAGTGGAATGTGTAAGTAGGCGATAAACGTGAAGTGAATATTTAATTTAGTAGAAGGTAGATTATCAATTGTATAATCTGCCTTTTTTATGCTCAGCCATCACTTTGTAGCTGCTATTCTTCAGCTATTATAGTTTAGCCATCATGGTTTAGTGATACGCTCAGTTATTTTCTACTTGCTTATATTTGGAATATCTCAGTGGATTTTACTGCCTTTAAAATGAATGTTGTGGAAACAACTGGCCTTGCCAAAGATGCCTTACATATCTATGTCGGTGTCGGTGTTTATCTGCTGTGTCTGGTTGCGCTGCGTCCTATTATCAAAAGCCAAGGTATTCGGTCATTTATCGCTCTGATCGTCGTGACTTGCATTGCGCTGTTGGGTGAGTATCTGGACAATCGAGATACGATTGAATCGCTTGGCTTGGCAAGCTTGAGCCGTGATCAGATACTCGCGAGTATCCGTGATTTGATTAATACGTGTATGCTGTCGTATGTGCTCTTTGCATTGAATAAGTGGACGACTATATTTCGACCAACCTATAAATCTACTTCATTGACCAAACGCCATAAAAAAACGGACTATTGATTAGTCCGTTTTTTCACTTTGCTATTTGAATTTATAATTCTAGCAGCTCATCTTATTTCTTGGCTTCATCATACAGCTCACGTACGACTTCACCAATGGCTTTAATACCATCCGTTAGCGTCTGCTCATCAGCGGCGATACTCATGCGGATACACTCATGTGCGTGCTGATAATCGCTAACATCGACACCAGGGAAGAAGTACTCACTTGGCACGATAAGCGTGCCTTTTTCTTTAAGGCGCTCGTATAGATCCAGCGTGCTAATTGGCAAGTCTTTAAACCATAACCATAAGAATATCGCGCCTTCAGGCTTATGAATGACCAACGGATAATCGCCCAAGGCTTCTTTTAATAGCTTCACCGCGAGTGTCGCCTGCTTTTGATAAAACGGCTTAATCTCATTATCGGCTAACTGCTTGATACGGTCATTCTCTACCAACGGCGTGGCAATCGCTGCACCAAAGCGTGTCGGCGCTAGATTGACCACTGCATTCATCGCGCTGACCGCTTCGATTACTTTGGCATCAGCCACGATAATACCCGTACGCATACCAGGCAAACCAATCTTCGACAGGCTAAAGCACAGAATCGTATTGTTATCCCAATTCAGATGCGCGTCAGAGTAGATGATATTGGGGAAGGGCATACCGTAGGCGTTATCGATAATTAGCGGTATGTCATAGCGTTTGGCAATCTCGGCCAAATGCGCCATTTCATCATCGGTTAGCACGTTGCCAGTAGGATTAGTTGGGCGTGAGCAGCAAATCGCGCCGATACGACCTTCCTTTAACGCTGGCAAGTTCTCTAACGCGTCAAAATCCACACGATATTTAAAGAAACCTTCCTCGCCATCATGCGTCACTTCATCGATATGCGGTAATACCGCGGTGAAATGCTGACCTTCCACATGCACATCGCTATAGCCAATATACTCAGGGGTCAATGGCAGTAGAATGGACTTGTCGATAGACTCGCTATTCTCATCTTGACTATTTTCATCAACGAACGCACCGCCAAACAGATTAAACAGATAGAAAAACGCATTCTGTGAGCCATTGGTCAGGGCAATGTTTTCTGAAGTAAGATTCCAATCATAATGACGGTTAAAGAAGCCAACCAACGCATCAATAAAGGCGGCATCACCTTGCGGATTAGAGTAGTTCGCCATGCTAATAATCGCGCTACTGTTGGGTACGCCTGCGTCGTTATCAACGCCCAGCGCCTTATAGGTCTCCAAAAACAACTCATTGACAGCATCAATTTTGGCAGGATTACCACCGCCCAGCATGTTGACTGGCTGATCGCTTTTTAGCGCGTCGCCCAAATCGTCCATCAATTGTGAAATGCCAGTGGGCTGGGTAAATTTTTGACCGAACTTTGAGAATTTCATAAGGCTACCATGCTGTTTGGGAGGGTGTTATAAGTGGGTATTTAACCGATAAAGTGGGGCTAGTATAGCAAATGGTGGGGGTAAGGTAAGCACGCAGTAGTGTTGATATTGTCTTATCTGTTTGTACGTCAAGTAAATAAAAAACGCCCGCTAAATGAATAGGGGCGCAAAATTTCCAAATCTTAATTGTGAATGTAACGAAATATAAATTTAAACAAAAGTTTGCTAGGTAGATCTGGTTAAAAGTAACAAATGTTTGGACCAATAAAACAGTCTATAATAGTTATGAGTACTACGTTTGAAGAAACTTACTTTTGTACAGTCGTTTGAGAGTATAAAAAATTTACTAAGAAATCTGGTTTTTTTAGTTCAAAACTTCCCGATGCATAACCAGCTAATAGTGTAACAATCATACCTATAACAAAAGCTACTAATATATCCCATAATCTATCTTTAAAAGTCTTGGTTTTTCTAACCTTTTTAATAGAACTCACTTTGCTTGCTACAAATAAATCCAAAAATTTATTTAAAGCCTCAATAGATTGATACCACAGAATAATTGTGTCTTCAGGGTTTACACCTGTGTTCGTTACTTCTGCTCTTCGAGCTTTTTTAGCAAATTCTTCAGATTCTTTGAGTAATTTATAACAACCATCCATTGTAGAATTATGTCCAAGTTGCATCAAGTCTGCATCACTAGAAAAGTCTTTAGCTCTTTTACGTAGTTCAATCCATATCAATTTTGCGCAGTCTAAAGACGCCCTAACTAGATGACCGTGTGCCTTGTCATAGTTCTTTGTAGCTGTCTCAAGACAAGTAGTGGTTTTAGCAACAACTAAATGGCTTAAGCATGCTTGCAGTTCGAATGATACTTGCTCGCTTTTCTCTCCAATGGTTGCAACTAAATCAGCGTATAAGTACTTAAATGTTTCATTATAAAATTTGTAGACTTCATCTTCATTAGTCACTGTCATTAATCTAACACTCTATAAAAACGTACTCGTCAAGCGCATCATTAATATCACTAGTAGTCATTTTTTTATAATCAAAAACATTCCCTCTTGCAGGAACAAGACTATTCTCGGATTTAGTAAATGGTATCACTTCTAAATTCTTAGTACTTCTTACTTTCTCTTCGATTTCTAGAATAGAAAGATTTTCAGCACTTGAATTTACTAGTTTTCTAAAAATATCTCCTATCATAGAAACCTCTAATTTTTAATGGTCGGATATTATACTCATATTATGATAATGAGCACAGCTTTATTTCTAAGGTATCGTAACTGTAATATTAAGGATTAACAAGGAGTTAATGTATATAGATAGTAATAACTAACCTCTATATTAGAAAAAATCATTATCAGAATATAAATTTTAGTGATGTATAAGATATTGATTTATAAAAGATAAATAAGATGAAAGGCATGAAAAACTATGTCATCACCTGAATAGGATAGAATAAATGCAAGCATTTATTCTATCCTATTCAGGTGATGACAAGATATAGAAATATGTAAAATATTGTAATATTTAATCTACATTTAAATACAATAATACACGAGATATTGGTTACATGCACTAAACATATTTTCGTTACAACAAAATCTTCAACATCAACTCACTAAATCATCGCCCTTACTCTTGCCATAATTCCGCGCCCAATCACCAATCTCACATAAATAATAGCAATGGCAAACAGCAACACGATTAATGCTGCACCGCCAATCGCCAAGCTCGTCCACGGCACACTAAATTGTAGATTAAACCATTGCGTGATTGCTGCCCATGCGCCAACGCTGGCGATCACAACGGCAAAGGTCGCCGCACTAATACCAAGCACACCCAGCTCTAAGATATTGAGCATATACAAGTCCCGCTTTTGCATACCGAGCAGTCTAAATGACGCGCTGTCTTTCATGCGATCTTGTGAGGTAGACAGTAGCGAGCTGATCAGCACCATGACGCCAGTGAGTAGGGCAAGTAAGGTAAACACATAGACCAAGCGGCTCATTTGTACCACCAACTCTTGGATTTGCTTGGCGATAGCAGTGCCATCAATCGTAGTGACAGCAGGGAACTCGCGTACCAGCTTGCCTTGCAGTTCTGGAATGGCATCTTCTGATACGTGCGCGGTGGCAAATTGAATCTGCGGGGCGGCGGATAGTACAGACGGCTCAAACAAGAAGTAAAAATACGGACTTGGGCCACGCTCATAGCGCGTGCGAATACTGGTAATCTGCCCGATGATTTCGATACCTTGAATGTTAAAACGTACCTGATCACCCATACCGACATTGAGCATACTGGCAGCAGTGTCCAAGATAGACAAGGGTTTGATTTGCTCATTTGTCGCATCGATAGGGGTATATAGCGCATCATCTGTGAGCGATTCAGTGATGTATTCTGTCTCCATGACCGTATCTGCATAGCTCAAGTTAAAGACACGCGTGGGATCATCAAACCCATCAGCAGGCTCGATATCTTTTGCCGCCACATCATTTGCCGTTTCCACACGGGCACGAATGACGGGATAATAAGTGACAGGCGCCTCAATGAACGCATCAATATCGTCATGCTGATCGCTCTGCACATCGAGCAAAAACAGATTGGGCGCGTCTTCAGGATAAGCATTGATAAACTGCGCATTGATACTGTGATTGAGTGTGGTGATAAGCGTCAGCACCGCCACCGATAGTGATAAGGTGACAAAGAATAACGCTGATTGGTTGCCTTTACGCGCCAGATTATGAATGGAGATACGCTGCATCCAACTGACCTTGGTATTACTTGCCAACTTGTTGAGCAGCCAGAGCCACCCACGTGCCAATAGCCAAAATATCGCCACAAAGCCAATCAAGCCGCCCAATAACTGTGCGCCTAATGACAGCGAACCCACTTCATAAGCAAAGAAAGCATACAGCCCTGCCAGCACCAAGCCATACCATAGTAACGGTACGCGTCGATACCAAGGCAAGCTTTGTGTTTGCGTGCTCGCCCCTTGATTGAGTAGGGTAGCGGGTTTGGTCGTGTTAAGTGCGCTTAGACCACGCTGCGCAATCAGTAGCGTCAGGGCTAAAGCAATCACAATGGTTTTAATCGCACTGATTGGATTGATGGCTAGACCAACGTCGGCAGGCAATATAGCGACCAGATACGGCTGACCGATTTTAAGCAAGCCCAGACTAAGGGTAACCGCTGCGATACAAGCAATGACAGTCGTGACGATAAGTAGCTGATAGTAGCTACGCTTGAGTGAGCCAAGTGGCTCGCCGAGCGCCAAGCGAATCGCGTTATTGGACTGCTGCTTGCTGACAAACGCACTAATGACGCCGTACATGGCGACCGCAGATAGTAGTAACACCGCGATGACTAGCAGTTTTAAAAACATCAGCACATTATCAGAGATACGCGAAACCGAGGTATCTGCAGACTCTGCGTCAGAGAGCTCGATATCAGGATAATTAGTCAGGATATCTGTGAGCTTGTCACGCTGCGTGGTTATTAGCTCTGGATCGCCTGCCATCTCGATACGATAGTTTATTCGGCTACGTTGTCCCAATAGGTTGGTTGATGGAAGTGCATCTTGTTTCATCAACACACGCCCACCGAAACCAAAGGTGGTCAGCGGACGGTCAGGCTCTTTGGTTAGTACATCACTAATCGTGAACTGCGCATCGCCAATGGTGATACGGTCGCCGACATCGGCCTGTAGACTACTGAGCACTTCTGGTGCGACGATCACACTGTCAGATGTTAGCTGATCCCACAGTGGCTGTCCTGAGGCAAGCTCCGCTGTGCCGTATAGGGGATACGACGGCGAGACGGCTTTGACGCTGGCAAGCAAGGTTTGCTCATCGTTGACCAGCATGGCGCTAAACTGATAGTCATACACCGTCTGTGTATCAGGGATAGTTTCTACCTGTGACAATACTTCGCTTGGCCAGTCTTGCTTACTGTTTAGGATTAGATCCCCACCAACGAGCGCGCGCTGATTGTCATTGATGTAGCTATCGACAGACTGCTGCACAGAGTCGAGGGTTAGGTAGGTTGCAAGTGACAAGGTCAACGTTAGTAGGAACAACACGGGATACACCCAGCGCTGCCACCAACTACGGCTGAGTGCTTGTGAGCCTAGTGTTTGAAAACCTAGAGTACGGGTAAATAGTTGACTAAGAATGCCGCTAGGATAACTGGACTCTTGATGCATACTGGTAGCAGTCTTTTTTGTATCAGGCGATTTGTTGTCTGTGGGCTTACTATTCATTAAGATACAATCCAGTTATTCATGTAGGTACAATGCGGCCGTCATGCATAGTGATGACGCGATCTGCCATCTCGGCAAGTGCAGGGTCATGAGTCACGACCACCAGTGCCGAGCCAACCTGTTGACGTAGGTCTAACAATAGCTGCATGACTTGATCAGCATTTTGCTCATCCAAGTTACCCGTTGGCTCATCCGCAAACACAATCTTTGGATGCGATACCAGTGCTCGTGCTACTGCTGTACGCTGCTGCTCACCACCTGACAACTGATTGGGTAAGCTGTGACGTCTATGCCCTAAGTCGACCGCATCTATCAGCTCGTCTACGCGTGCTAGGTTTGGACGTCTGGCAATATCAAGTGGAAAGGCGATATTTTCAGCGACGGTCAGTGTGGGCAATAAATGAAACGACTGAAAGACAAAGCCCATATCCTGTTGACGAATAACGGCTAGCGCATCTTCGTCAAGACTGCTAAGCATTTGACCTGCCAGCGATACCGTACCGTTATCGGGATAGTCTAATGCCGCGAGTAAACCTAACAAAGTAGATTTACCTGAGCCTGATTTGCCCATAATGACCACAAACTCGCCAGCATTAACATAGATATCCACGTCTTTGATGATGGACAGCTTTTGCTCACCGACTTGTACGGTTTTATTTAACTGTGAGGCGGTCAGTAGTGCTTGTGTCTTAGCGTCTGCTTGTGGCGTTGCTGTGGCAGTCGAAGATGATGATGTCATTACAGTATCTCGTTTAATGGTCTCGTTAAATAGTCTCGTTTGTCTTATTTTCTGTCGTATTGTCTTGAGCAGTCGTAGCTGTGTTATCGGTATCGGCTGTTTTTAACTCTTGTAGTTCTTCTAGCTCTTTTAACTTAGTCTCTAGAATAGGCAGGATATTGTTATTAACGATAATCTCATAGCCTTCTTTGGTTGGATGAATCGCATCTGCTTGGTTAAGCTCTCGGTCACCGCCGACGCCCTCTAAGAAGAACGGAATAAGCGTTAGATTCATATCCTTGGCAACACGTGGATAAATGTCTGAGAATGCCGCGACGTATTCACTGCCTAGATTGTCATAGATCGACATACCGCCCAAGATGACGACACTGCCATTGTCTTGCAGGTGCTTAACCGCAGTACGAATATTGGCTTCAATGGTCGCCACATCGATACCGCGTATCGCATCGTTAGCACCGATAGTTAATATAGTGATGTCAGGTTTGGTTTGCGATACCCAGTCCAATCGATTGACCAATCCCGTACTGGTTTCACCGCTTAGACCTGAGTTGATAACTTTGGCGTTAGCGTAGCCCATCTCTTGCAGACGATCTTCTAACTGAGCAGGATAGTTGTCGTCTTTGTCCACTCCCAAACCTTCTGTCAGTGAGTCACCAAGCGCTAGAATAGTAAGTGATGAGGATTTGACCTGTTGATCAGTTGATGCTGCGGTTTCAGTGGCTACTGGAGCAGTGCTGGCTTGACGGTTAGTCGCTTCAGTACTGGTACTCTGCGTGTCAGTAGCAGGTGTCGTTTCAGCTTCTTTTTGACAGCCACTGATAGCCATTACAGCTGCGAGCATAGCGATAGCAGGCAAGCACCGACCAAAACGAGAGGGAAATTTCATCATGGGTGTTATGTCCTATATGCAATCAAACCAAGGTATAGTCAAATCCTATCTAAATCAGATACGGTATCAGTCGGATGAGTCGTCAGGCTCGCTCAGTCTACTATTGGTAGTACTGTCACTCACCTTCCTTTTATCCAGATTATATTGAGTATCCAGCTTATATTAAGTATCTAAGTTATATTGAACTGACTATAGCAAAATAAGACAGTGACCTATATTGCCCTAAGGTTAATTTAAAGCCGCTTTATTGCGTGTTAGCAATTATGGCCTTATGAATAACAAAGGCTTATAGCAATCAAATATATTTGCCATCGACCATCACTGGACGACTAACAAGCCAAGCAATCACGACGTTGACAATCATCAGTATCAGCATAATAAAAAGTGGCACACTCCAACTGCCCGTTGTTTCATGCAGCCAGCCTGTACCCAATGGCCCAAAAAACGCAATGACGTAACCAACTGCTTGAGCCATGCCAGACAGCTCACTTGCCTGATTGGTCGTATAAGTACGCATAGAGAACAGCATCATGCTCAAGGTAAAAATTGCTGAACAGCCCATGCCCATCATACCTGACCATAGCCATGCCAAATCAGTCGATAGATAGCTGACACCCAATATACCAACGACGTTTAGCACAGCAGCAAATACAGCCAATGCTTGAATAGGTCGGCCGCGATTGACCAACCAAGTTAAACTTAAGATAGAAACCGGTGCCATAAACTGAAATACAGAGCCCATCTGTCCAGCACTGACGGCAGATAGTCCCTTACTGACCCAAATCGATGGTAAAAAACTGGCAACGGTGTAAAACAATAATGACTGCAATCCCATAAAAATAGCAATCTGCCACGCAAAGGTGGTTCGCCACATAGAGATATCAGAAGAACCTAAAGCCGCAGGGATAACTGCTTGATGATTGGACGAACCCAAACGTACACGTAAGAACAGCCAGATAACAAAGGCAAATACGCCTAGTATTGTCCAACCGCCTAATGCCCACTGCCAACCTACTTGCTCCGATAGCGGTAATACGACGCCTGCGACGATACCTGCTGCTGTGGTCATCGTCAGACTAAACAGACCAGTAATCAGCGGAATATGTTGCGGGGTACGCTGTTTAATGACCGGTGCTGCTAAAGTATTAGCGAAACCAATAGCAAGGGTAAGTAGCAAAGTACCAATTAAAAACCCACTCCATGTCGGGATAGCGGTACGGATAATCATCCCTACCGTCAATAGCCCAATCATGGCAATCAGTGTGTTTTCTAGTCCGAATCGCTTACCAATGGTTGGGGAAATCAGCGCACCAACGGCAAAGCTCAGCATAGGCACTGCTCCTAGCCAGCCTATCTGAAACTCAGAGATATCAAGCGCGTCTTTTACCACTGGGGCGATAGAACCTAGCGCGACGATAGGCGCACGCATATTGGTAGCTAGCAGAATCATGGCACACAGTACCAACCAAAAGGTAAAGCGTGAGGAGGGCAGGCTAGATGAAGCAGATAGATTGGACGAGGTAGACATAGCAGCACAACGATGACAGCGAAAAAAGAACACGTTATCAAACAGCGCCAAGAAATTGCCGCTTATAAAATAACACCAGAGAGCATTTACCCAGACACGTACCTAAACGGTAATCGATATCTTAAATGCGACCGAAAAATATATGTAGCGCGTAAGACATACATTCGCTTAACTGACTTTGCTAAATCGGCAGGCAGCTTAATATATGAGTGGTTACTTCGAGTTACGGCTTTAGAACAGTGATAATAAAAGATGGCGATAATAAGGAATCTTAAATAAGTAGTCTTATCGCACAATAAAAATAGCGCCAAGTCACTTTTGAATGACTTGACGCTATTATAAGAACATATGTCAGGTAAATGCTACCAGCGTATGGTAACCAATAGGCTATTAAACCGATTTACCCAATTGAGCAGCTCTTAATGCATTCTCTTGTTGTTCAGCGATTAATGAATCGCACTTATTGGGATCATTGCCGCAAAACGAGCAATTTTCGTCGCCCATCAATTTGGCAACACCGCCACAAGATCCTCTAAGCGGCTTTTTTTTGACCATATAACCGACGCCCATAAAAATGAAGAATAGGACAAATACGGTGAAAGTAATGGCAAGCATAGGAAGCAGTTGGCTAAGCATAGAGGAAACCTCATTTTAAAAAATAGGGCAGTTATTAGTAGTGTTGTCTAAGTTCATGACAGCTAAGCACCGTTAATAACAACTGTATAATAGTATAGCAAATTTTAGTGCAGCTCGTTGTGCGTTAACGTATTCTCTTGTTTCACATCTATCACTTACCAGTGGCTTGTAGAGTATACCGTCTAGAGCTTAGAGAACGTTTAGAGCTTTTTATCAGCACGTAACGCTTTCATCGCTGGTGTCTGTACCACCTGCCAGTCGTCAATGTCATCGTCAGCAGCTTCGTTAGACATATCGTCAGAACCTTTTGCTTTTACATCATCAGCTAGCACCACAAACATGGCCGCCAGATTTTGTGTTTTAGCGACATCTAGTGCCTTGTGATAAGGCATCGCGGTAAGGGCAGTTGCCCACGCATCCGCCAGTGCAACCGAATCAGCTGCGACAGTGACTGAAGGTGCGCCGCCTGCAATAGGGTTGCCCGTTGTCGGATCGATAGTATGGCTATAGCGTTTGCCATCGAATATGACAGAGTTACGATAGTTGCCAGAGGTCGCTAAATGCATTTGACTAGCCGTATTCTTGGGCTGGCGAATAGCAGATACGGTTTGGCGTTCGCTGACCGTGCTGCCTTCAATAGGAGCGTCAATCGCAATTTGCCATGGCTGCTGCTGGTTGTTCACACCAGAGGTGGCAATTTCACCGCCGATCTCAACCATATAGTTACGAATCTGGTAATCATCTCTCAACACATCAGCGATGACATCGACGCCATAGCCTTTGGCAACGGCAGAAAAATCTAAACCAACGCCGTCTTTGGTCTTATAGATGGTGTCGTCTTTCTTTATGATGCTCTCAAAATCGACCAATGCTTTTGCTTGAGCAATCTCTACTGCGGTCGGTGGACTTTGTAAACGCTCGACCGTCATGGTACTTCCAAAGCCCCAGGTGTTTACGAGTGGCATAACGGTAGGGTCAAAAGCACCGCCTGATTGCTGATAGACAATTTGCGAGACATCTAGCACAC
This sequence comes from Psychrobacter sp. Arc9, assembly GCF_041431295.1. Classification (NCBI taxonomy): domain Bacteria; kingdom Pseudomonadati; phylum Pseudomonadota; class Gammaproteobacteria; order Moraxellales; family Moraxellaceae; genus Psychrobacter; species Psychrobacter sp. Arc9. The sequence goes on from NZ_JASMRK010000010.1 coordinate 91,700, forward strand.
GACTAAAATCAGCATCGATAGTGATAGGTTTGTCTTTGCCCAAACGGTTGAATGTAGATATTGTTGAATCGTTTTGATAGGTAGACATGCTATCGTTAATTTGTTTTAGGCGCTCGTCTACCGCAGCTTGTATGGCAGCTTCGTCCGCATCATCAGGCAACTGATAGCTAATATGGTAGCTCGTCCCCATCGTCTCACCGATCAGATAGTTATAGTCTGGGGTTTGCTGGCAAGCGCTGAGACCTAAAGTACTGGCAAGGCTGACGACGCCTACTAAGGTAAGGTGTAGAGGTTTTTTGGAAGATAAGCTGTATATAGTGTTTTTCATAATATTTTCGGTATGGCGTAGAAATGAGTAGGGTGTAAAACAAGCCACGCTTATTTTACACCCCTTGAACCCAAAAATACTAATGAAGGCACCATTCAGCGACAATTCGTTCGGTTGATCGAATTATTTTACTTGTGACTCACGTATGAGCTTATAGAGTTGTGGCGGAGAGACGCGGTTGACCCGTGTTGCCAGTTTTTCTTTGCGACCAGCGACGATAATATATTCTTCTTCCTTGGCGAGCGCCTTCACAACTTGTTTAGCAAACTCAGTCGCAGTTAGACCATTATTGGTTGCCTCATCCATCGTACCTTGTGCGCTACCATCGCCAGTCAATGCATTGATAGAGATGTTGGTCTGAATAAACCCGGGGAATATCGTGGCTACTTCGATACCTTGGTCATGTAGCTCAGCGCGCAAGCTATTTGCCCACATATGCAGTGCCGCCTTGGCTGCTCCATAAGCGCCGCGATATTGTGTACCTAATAGGCCTGCCACACTCGAGACCATCACGACTTTGCCGCCACCTTGTGCAATCATGTCAGGCAGTGCCAGTCTAGTAAGGCGCGTCTGAGCAAAATAATCTATTTCCATGATTTGACGCTCGACCTCTTCATCGGTATCCATGATAAGTGCGCGTTGACTGATACCGGCATTATTAATCAGCCAATCGATCTTTCCTACTTGAGCTAGTGCCATCTCATAAGCGGATTTTGCTTGACTGGAATCACTGATATCAAAGGGAATGACAATATGTGTGTCAGCACGCTTGCAGCGTTGTTTGACTGTGTCTAATCTGTCCTGATCGCGTCCACTTAAAATAATCCGAGCACCTTTTTTGGCAAAGGCTATGGCAAGGGCTTCTCCAATACCGCTAGAGGCACCTGTAATCCAAATGGTTAGATCTTTGTATTTCGTTTTCATAAGAGTCCTTTCTCAATGTTTAGATAGTCCATCATATAGGATAATAAAGCGACTCTACTAGCTAGATTTGTAGTCTGTAACGGCATTACTATGTGTAAAAATCGCACAAAAAAAGAGCCTCAATTGAGACTCTTTTACATACACTTTTAAGTTTATCTGGCGGGGTTATTTAACCACCGAAATCATCAAGCATGATGTTTTCGTCTTCTACGCCCAAGCTGTGTAGCATATCGATCACAGCAGCGTTCATCATCGGTGGCCCACACATGTAGTATTCACAGTCTTCTGGGTTTGGATGATCTTTCAGATAGTTTTCGAGCAACACGTTATGGATAAAGCCTGTTGGACCTTCCCAGTTATCTTCTGGTAATGGGTCAGACAGAGCCACATGCCATTCAAAATTGTCAAACTCTTCTTCTAGCTGATCGTAATCTTCAACATAGAACATTTCACGAATCGAGCGAGCACCATACCAGAAACTGATCTTACGATCTGTTTTCAAGCGCTTGAGCTGATCAAAGATATGCGAGCGCATGGGAGCCATACCAGCACCACCACCGACAAAGATCATTTCAGCTTCAGTCTTCTTGGCAAAGAACTCACCATAAGGACCTGAAACCGTCACTTTGTCACCAGGTACTAAGCTAAATACCCACGAAGACATTTTGCCTGGTGGAATACCGTCAGGACCACGTGGCGGTGGACTTGCGATACGGATGTTAAATTTGATGAGGCCTTTCTCTTCAGGATAGTTGGCCATTGAGTAAGCACGGATAACTGGCTCATCAACTTTTGAAACATAGTTGAAGATACCGAATTTTTCCCAGTCTTCTCTATATTCTTCATCAACCACAAAGTCTTTGTAGTGCACTTCATGCGGTGGCGCTTCCAACTGTACATAACCACCAGCGCGGAAGTTTACTTCTTCGCCTTCTGGAATTTTTAGTACCAGCTCTTTAATGAAAGTGGCAACGTTATCGTTAGAGATAACTTCACATTCCCATTTCTGTACATCAAAGAACTCAGGGTCAATCTCAATTTTCATGTCTTGCTTAACAGCTACCTGACAAGCTAAGCGCATGTGATTGCGGATTTCACCTTGAGTAAAGTAGCCTTCTTCGGTGGGCAAAATAGAACCACCACCTTCAATAACGCGGCAACGACACTGCGCACAAGTACCACCACCACCACAAGCTGAAGATAAAAATATACCTTCGCCCGCTAGCGTTTGTAGTAGTTTGCCGCCAGCTGGTGTCACCACATCATTATCGGGATTATCATTAATATGGATAGTGACATCGCCTGAACTGACCAGTCTTGAGCGCGCCGCCAAAATAATAGCGACGAGGCCCATGATGATCAAGGTAAACATAGCAACGCCACCAATCGCCGTAGCGTAATCCATGGTAGGTATCCTTAATCTATGGGGTAGGGGTGTGGGAGCATAATCTATGCTGTACCCAAACCTCTACCGAATAAATGAATTAAATAAGTCAAATAGCTAATGAAAGCTTTGAGCTTAGCGGTTTAGATGGACATACCACCGAACGACATAAAGCCGAGCGACATAAGACCAACCGTGATAAAAGTAATACCAAGACCACGCAGCGGTGCTGGAATATCTGAGTATTTTAGCTTTTCACGGATACCCGCCAATGCTGTAATAGCAAGTGCCCAACCGAAGCCTGCACCCACACCATAGACAACAGATTCACCAAAGTTATAGTCACGCTCAACCATAAATAATACACCACCCAAGATGGCACAGTTTACGGTGATTAGTGGTAAGAATACCCCAAGCGCGTTATATAGACTCGGTACAAACTTATCCAAGAACATCTCTAGGATCTGTACGGTGGCTGCAATCAAACCGATATAACTTAGCAATCCTAAGAAGCTCAAGTCGATATCAGGGAACCCTGCCCATGCCAGCGCACCATCTTTTAGGATGAACTGGAATAGTAAATTGTTTAGTGGAACGGTAATTGCCATCACGACAACAACAGCAACACCTAGACCAATCGCTGTAGAGACTTTTTTGGATACGGCCAAAAAAGTACACATGCCTAAGAAGTAGGCAAGCGCCATGTTCTCAATAAAGACTGAGGTTATAAATAAACTAACATAATGTCCCATTAGTGACCGCCTCCATGTGCCATGCCTTTAGACTGCGGCTTCATTACAAACTCAGCTTCTTCAACTTGTTCTGGTTTCCAGATACGGACAACAGCGATGAACAAACCAATGATAAAGAACGCTGATGGTGGTAACAGTAATAGACCGTTTGGTATGTACCAACCGCCATCAGTGACTGGCTGTAGAATCGTAATACCGAACCAAGTACCAGCACCCAATAGCTCACGGATAGTTGCAACGAATAGTAGTACTGCTGAGTAACCAAGACCGTTACCAATACCATCTAAAAAGCTTGGGACTGGTGGGTTGCTCATAGCAAATGCTTCGGCACGGCCCATAACGATGCAGTTCGTGATAATCAGACCAACGAAAACTGACAAACCTTTACTGACGTCATAAGCAACTGCTTTTAGTACCTGATCAACCAAGATAACCAACGAAGCAATAATCGTCATCTGTACGATGATACGAATGCTTGATGGAATCTGCTTACGGATAATCGAGATAAAGAAGCTTGAAAATGCCGTTACCAAGGTCAATGCCACACACATGACCATAGCGTTAGCCATGCTGGTGGTGACAGCCAATGCCGAACAGATACCAAGGATCTGTAGGGCAATAGGGTTATTATCAAAGATAGGCGTGGTTAAAATGCTTTTAGTGTCAGCCATGTTATGCCTCCTTGCCGTTTGCTACTGGTAGCTTGGCTGCCAATTCGGTTTTAGGTTGAGCTGCCGGCTTTGATTGATTTGCTTGCGTGTCTGCACCTTCAACCGTTTGGCCGCTCTTTTCGCGTAGCGTATCTAGATAAGGCTTATAACCTTGCTCACCTAACCAAAACTGAATCATATTGCTGACGCCGCGGCTAGTCAATGTCGCACCGCTGATGCCATCAACCCAGTTTTCTTTTGGGTTACCAGCTTTGGTTACACCAGTGGCAACGTTACCATTCTCGTCATAAGACTCGATACCGCTCCACTTTGCACGCCATTCTGGCTCTTCGATACGAGCGCCAAGACCTGGGGTTTCTTTATGCTCGTAGAAACTGATACCTTTGATGGTATTCATATCACTTTCGAGCGTTAAGAAACCATAGATAGTGCCCCATAGACCGTAGCCCTGAATTGGCAATACAACCGTTTCTGGCTGACCGGCATCATCATTTTTGACATAGACTTTGGCATACTTTGGCTTACGACCAATACCAGCAGGATCGTTGTCACCCAAGTCTTCACTTAAAGCTTGGTTTTTTGTCGCTTGACTGGCGTCATAAGCATTACGATCAGGGATGCCAGCAGTTTTTAGCGCATCGTCATCGAGATAAGTACCTTCGTTTAGATCAATAATTTTGACTTCAAAGTCTTTAAAACGTTCGGCGACATCATCTGCTGTATCAGACTCAGCGTCATACATATCAGCCGCGACTAAGATGTTTTTGTTACGGTCTAAACGAGCGTTTTCAACTTGCGCAGGCTTTAGACCAACAGCCACTGCTGAGACCAACACTGAACACACCAAGCATAGCGTCAAAGCCACACTGATGGTTTTCGCGTTATTACTTTTGGGCTTGGACATAGCGAACCCTCCGAGCGGTTTGGCGTTTGATATTTGCTTGAGTCACAAAGTAATCAAACAATGGAGCAAATAAGTTGGCGAATAGAATTGCCAGCATGATGCCTTCTGGGAAAGCAGGGTTGATGACGCGAATCAATACGGTCATAAAACCAATCAAGATACCGTAAGCCCAGCGGCCTTTGTTTGTATGCGCAGCTGATACTGGATCGGTTGCCATAAATACAGCACCGAAAGCAAAGCCACCGATAACCAAGTGCCAGTAGAACGGCAAGCTCATCATCATATTGTCTTCAGAGCCAATCATGTTGAATACAAGAGACGTCGCAATCAGACCGACCACACAACCTGCCATAATGCGCCAAGAAGCAATACGCGTCCATAGCAACACTGCCGCACCCATTAGGATAGCTAGCGTCGATACTTCACCGATACTACCTTGCATGTTACCTAAGAATGCATCACTCCACGTGATGGCATTACCATAGACATCGACGAAGTCCTGAGGAACCACACCAAGGGCTGCAAGGCCAAGAGGGGTTGCACCTGAGAAACCATCTACTGCTGTCCATACTGAGTCACCAGACATATAGGCTGGATAAGCAAAGTATAAGAATGCACGACCCGATAGGGCAGGGTTAAGGAAGTTTTTACCAGTACCACCGAACACTTCTTTTGCGACAACCACACCGAAGATAATACCTAGGGCGACTTGCCATAAAGGAATATCAGGTGGTAGACATAATGCAAATAGAACTGAAGTCACAAAGAAACCTTCGTTAACTTCGTGTCCACGGACGACAGCAAAGATAATCTCACAAAGAATACCTACCGCAAACGTCACGATATAAATAGGCAAAAACTGCATCGCACCATAGACGAAACTTGCCCAGATACTGTCTGGATTATAGCCTGCCATGCTAGTGATCACAGTACGCCAACCTTCTGGCTGCAATCCAAGCTGAGCGATAGCGGTTAGTGCTTGATGACCAATATTGTACATACCCCAAAACATCGCTGGGAACGTACATAGCCATACGGTAATCATAATACGCTTTAGGTCAATCCCGTCACGTACATGCGATGATGCATAAGTGGTTGAGCTTGGTTGACGTAAGAACGTATCAAACATCTCAAAAATAGCGTAGTACTTTTCGTGTTTGCCGCCTTTGGTGAAAGATGGCTCCATACGATCGAACATATTGTGTAAAAATTTCATCGTGGTTAGCCCTCCAGCTCAATGCGCGTTAAGTTATCACGCAAAATATCACCGAATTCATATTTGCCAGGAGATACAAAGGTGCATAGTGCCAAATCTTCTTCGTCCAGTTCAAGCACACCCAAATCTACTGCGCTAATGATGTCTTCGACAATCAATGCACGTAGTAATTGAGTTGGTAGGTAATCTTGTGGCATGACTTCTTCATAGACACCGATTGGTACCATGGCTCGTGGTGAGCCGTTACTGGTCGTAGTAAAGTCGTATTTTTTGCCACCAAAAAACTGCGAAATATAGATAGGCAGTTTTGAGAAGCGGTTTTTACCTGGAGTAAAGAAATGGAACGCAGGACGCTCACGACCTTCAGTCAAGACGCTGATCTGATTGTGAAAACGACCCAAATAGGCGATGTTTTCAAACACTTTGCGACCAGACAATACTGAACCTGAAATGATACGGTTCTCGCCAGCAGCCAGCTTACCTTTGGTTAATGCAGTGATATCAGCACCGCGCTCAGTCATAACCAACTGCGGGTTAGTGACCGCAGGTCCTGCTAAGCTCACCATACGGCGCGTATATAGACGACCTGTCGTAAATAATTTACCGATGGCGATCACGTCTTGATAACCAATCGTCCATACGGTTACACCGCGGCTGATAGGGTGCAAGAAATGAATGTGCGTACCAGCAAGACCAGCTGGATGCTTACCAGCAAAACCATGATACTCAGTGACGTTATTCGCTGCAGTTTTTGCAACTGGCGTCAGTTGGGTATCGCCGTGATGGCAGACAAAGGTCTTTGGACTAAGCGTAGATAATACAGCAAGTCCATCATTGAACGCTTGTAGCTGCTCATTGATCACAAGCATCGGGTCAAAGGCAAGTGGATTGGTATCCATTGCTGTGACAAAGATGGCATGTGGACGAGCGCCGATTTCGGGTGCGCGGCTATAAGGACGCGTACGGAACGCCGTCCATTCACCAGAGGCAATCAGTTGGGTTTCAACGACTTCAGAGTCTAGGTCAGCAAGCTGCTGTGAGTCATAGCGCTCAAAGTCTACTTCTTCACCATTTGGGTCGACCGCAATCACAAGACTCTCAAACACTCGACGTTCGCCACGTTTAACAGCGACGACCTTACCGGCAGCAGGGGCAGTGTAGATCACGCCAACACGTTTTTTGTCTTCATAAACGGGCTGACCTTTGGCTACAATGTCACCTTCTTTGACATTCATAGTGGGCTTCATGCCCACATAATCATAGCCAACAAGTGCTACATGTGTCGGTTGGTGCTCAGATATCTCGCGGGAGGGTTCACCAGTGATGGGCAAATCCAAACCTTTTTTGATGGTAATCATAAGCGAAAACTTAGTCCATAGTCTAAAACGATACCAGACGTCCTGTTTGGTATATCGGTAGCATGAACATTTGTATCACTCAACAAAGCCTTCAATCGCCTATTTCCTTTATAGTGAAATAGGGATGAAAGCTCTGTGAAGACAATACATGATCATAACTACTAGTAAGAGTATTAACGCTGACCTTAGACTCCTTAACAACACGTTAATGTCTTATTCGAATTACCAAAGTGGCGACTGGCTACCAAGGTGTATGCTAAAACCGTTTCATCGAAATCAATCGCTACAGCGCATGGCTAAAAGAGACTGGTTTAAATACAAATGGCTTTATCACACGTTTCATTGAAATTTAAAACTTGTAACACCAGTATGTTTGACCCTCTCTCGTTCACTAATATCGTTCAAAGATATTCGATAGAATAAGAGTGTGGCCAAATAACGATCTATTAAGGTAGATGATATACTGGTTAAAAGACAAACTAGCTAAGCAACTGATAAGCAAACCTCACTTATTATAAGCTGCTATAGTTTTAATCGTAACGGTTTTAATATAGTTAGCTAGTGATAGGGACTTGCAAGACATCTAATTAAGGTTAAATACCGCAGAATCGATGGTTTAGAGACTATTGGTTGAGATTTTTTCAGATAGTCCTTTTTAGCAATTTCTTGGCCAATATTTTATTGGCGTATTGAACGATTGCTCGATCCATCCTGATCACCATGCTGTATTAGTGAGCTGTAACAACTCAACAAAAAGCGTAACACATGGTTACTATCACATAGAAACAAATAAAAATTTACCTAGGATTATACGCTAAATTGACCTAAAATTGCCAGTCAGTAATAGAATTTAACGATTGTTGGTAGTGATTCTACGTACTAAAACTTATGGTTATGATTGTCTAGTTTCTGTCTTTCTTATTTGTATTCAAACAGATTGCTAACTTAGCGATGTCTTGGTTTTCGATCTGTCCATAATTTATGCTACTTTTAAGCAGCGTTTTCTATCGTTATTTGACGCTTCAATAACGTTTCATTCTCAAAATTTTAATTTACTAAATTTATTGCCAATCTTGTGCTTTATAAGGAATGCTATATGTGTGCTGTGCCTGTCATTATCCCGGCTATTGATTTAAAAGATGGTAAGTGTGTACGTTTAAAACAAGGCCGTATGGAAGATGATACGGTGTTCTCAGATGACCCAGTTGCCATGGCAGCGCGTTGGGTAGATGAAGGCGCGCGTCGCTTACATTTGGTCGATTTGAATGGTGCTTTTGATGGCGTGCCAGTACATAGACAAGTAGTCAATGATATTACCAAAGCCTACCCGAACCTGCCTATTCAATTGGGCGGCGGTGTACGTAACATGAATACCATCGAGCAGTATATTACCGCAGGTTTGACGTATATCATTATCGGTACAAAAGCCGTTGAGGATCCTAATTTTGTCGCGGAAGCTTGCCGCGAATTTGCAGGGCATATCATCGTCGGTATCGATGCCAAAGACGGTATGGTAGCTACTCATGGCTGGGCAAACGTGACAGATACCAAAGCGACCGAGCTTGCTAAGCGCTTTGCAGATGTAGGCGTGTCATCAATCGTTTATACTGATATCGCCCGTGATGGCATGATGCAAGGAGTCAACGTCGAACAAACTGTTAATTTGGCGCGTGAAGGCGGATTACCTGTGATTGCATCAGGCGGCGTTACTGATATGAAAGATATCGAGCTGTTAAAGCCGTATGGTGATTGTATCGAAGGTATCATCACTGGTCGTGCTATCTATGAAGGCACGTTGAATTTGAGCGAAGCGCAGCTTTATTTAGATAGCTAAATCCAGATAGCCAGTTACCAACAACAAGCTAAGCGAGAAAATCCGTAAAAAATAAAGGATGCTTATGGCCACTTATATTGACCGTCCGATAGTACGCATTTTTATAAAAGCGTGGGGTCAAATAGTGTTGCTACTAAGCATCCTTTTTGCGTTTTCAGCGCATGCTGCCAGTGAAGAAATTTCTGGTATCGCAGCAGCACTAGGTATGGAGACAACTGAAGGTGTAGAAACGACAGAGGAAAGCGTATCTAACGATAATTCTGCCACATCAGAAAATGAAACATCAACAGGTGATACAACAGAACTTGACAGCTCATTGCCAACGCCTGCTCCACCGCCAGTAATCAGTGGCGAAAGCACTAATAATGCTCAAATCGAGACTACACCCACACCGCAAAAAGACAACGACATTCGTCAACGTATCAGCGGTATTTTCTCTGAAATCGAAGGCTTACAAGCCGTCAACGTTAGTGTCACCCAAGGGGTCGTTACCCTAACGGGAGAAACAGCCAACGAAAAAAAAGCACAACAAGCTATTAACCTAACCAACCGTCTAACAGATGTCGTCACTGTAGAAGACAGAATTAACCGTACACTAGATGTTCAAGAGAATGTCTCAACGGTCTATCAAGGTCTAAAAGCGCAGGTGACCAATCTTGTGAAGGCGCTGCCGCTACTATTGGTCGGCATTGTTATATTTGCCTTGGTAGCATGGTTTGGCAGCTGGTTATCTAATCGCAAAAAAATGTGGCAACGTCTGACGCCCAATCCATTTGTCGCTGAGCTGCTGTCACAAACAGTCAAAGTCATCTTTATTATCTTTGGTCTGATTCTAGGACTAAGTCTTATAGGTGCAGAGACTATTTTAGGCACATTGCTTGGTGGTGCAGGTGTCATTGGTATTGCGGTTGGTTTCGCAGTCAAAGATACTATCGAGAATTATATCGCTTCACTAATGCTGAGCATTCGCCAACCTTTTCGTGCTCGTGACCATATCGTGATTAATGGGCAAGAGGGCATCGTGGTTCGTTTGACCTCGCGCGCGACGATACTGATGACATTAGATGGTAATCAGTTACGTATTCCTAATGCTGAAGTCTTTAAAGGTACGATTCTAAACTATACCAAAAATCCTGAGCGCCGATTTACTTTTGAATTGGGCGTTGATGCCAATGATGATCCATTAGCAGCAATCAAAGTCGGATTGGATGCGATACATACGCTGGCGTTTGTGTTGAATGAACCAAAGGCGATTGCGGTTATTACCAATGTGGGTGATTCTAATATTGTTTTGGAATTTCAGGTTTGGGTAGATCAATCAGAGACTGACTTTGCCAAAGCACGCAGTATCGCCATTCGTGAAACCAAGCACGCACTAGAAGATAAAGGCTTTAGCTTACCTGAGCCTATTTATCGTCTGCGCTTCAACAATAAGTTAGAAAAAGCCTTTGAGCACATGCAAAGCAGTGTCAGCAATGCTAATAATGTTCAATCTGATATGACGATTACGCCGACGATTCCTGAATCTGCTGAAAAAAATCAGGTCAGCGAGAGTCATACGGATGACCAAGATAAAAAACAAGCCAAGGCTCGAGCCAAAACCATTCTGCAAGGTCGCAGTGCTAATGATGTTCTCGATGCCCGTCCTGACGATAAGCTGATGGAAAAAGTCGAGCAAGAGATTGCTCAAAGCTCAGATGAGACGGATTTATTGAATAATAATAGTCCTCAAGAATAGATATTAAACGTTAAATAAAGTTTAGGCATAAAAAGTGCAACAGAATCTATATTTGGTAGTTATTCAAATACGGGGCTTTTTATGGAAATGAAACACGTCATTATCTTTGCAGTAATTGGTATTGTGGCATTACTCGGCTTCAACATCATCAATGGCAATAGTCGCGAACAAAATAGAGAGATCGCAGCCAGTAGCGTAGCGGCTGAACAGCCTGATTCTACAGTAGCTACCTCTGATACAGATATTACTAGCCAGCCACTTAGTCAACAGCCGAAAGCTATCGTAGATAGTGCTACTAGCAAAATTGATCAAGCGCAGCAAGCCGAGCAAGACCGTGTAGAGCAATTAGACGATGCGCAATAGGCACAATAAATAGCTATATCATTGATGATTGAAAAGTACACAGCATAAAAAAGGCTAACGATTACGTTAGCCTTTTTTATTGTATTACAACATCAGTATCTAAGTATCAGTCTAAGCTTAGCTTTTTTTGGCAGCGCCTCTGCGGTTGCTGCTTCTTTTCGCTGGGGTTTTCTTAGGCTGTTCTTTCTTCGGTTGACCTTTTTTGCTTTGGTTCATTGCACTAGATTGCAATTTAGCCTTCAAATCAAAATCAATTTGTAGCAGGTCCATGTTGACACCCGCAACCTTCACCTTAACTGAATCGCCCAGTCCAAATAGCGTGCCTTTATCCTTACCGATAAGCTGCTGTTGCTGCTCATCGTAGACAAAGAAGTCATCGCCAACGTTTGAAATATGAACCAAACCGTCGATATATAAGTCAGTCAATGTGACGAATAGACCAAAGCTAGTAACCGTAGTCACAACGCCTTCAAATTCTTCACCGACATGATCGGTCATATAGTGACACTTGAGCCAAGATTCTACATAACGTGATGCTTTTTCTGCACGGCGTTCTGTATCTGACGTTTGTGTACCAGCACCTTCAAGAGAAAAGTCCATAACAGGCTGTGGGCTGTTGGTAACTTTTGCCTTAATCGCACGATGCAGCATCAAATCTGGATAACGACGAATTGGCGAGGTAAAGTGGCTATATTCGTCATATGCTAAGCCAAAGTGACCAATATTGTCAGGTGCATAATTTGCTTGCATCATTGAACGCAGCAGCATGCTATGAATACTGATGGCATCTGGTCTGTCTTTGGTCGCTTCGATAATCCGCTGATAATCCGCTTGCGTTGGATTCTCTTCGGGGAATGGTAAGCCAAAGTTTTTTGCATATTCATGAATACGCATCGACTTCTCATTATCAGGCTTATCATGGTTACGATATAAAACTGGTAACTCATGCTTAAGCGCGAAGTTTGCCGCACAAGTATTGGCAAGCAGCATACATTCTTCGATTAGCTTCTGAGAGTCGCCACGAGTGCGTGGTAAAATCGCTTCGATTCCGCCTTTCTCGTTAAACTTGATATACGTTTCAACTGTTTCGAATTCCATTGCATGACGTTCTTCACGCTTTTTAAGCAGTAGCTCATACAATTGATGTAACGTATCAACAGATTTTTTAACGTCTTTATTACCTGTCAGTGATTTAGGTAATCTCTTATCATTTGGGTTCACAAGATAATCATTTACTTGATTATAAGTTAGACGTGCTTGTGAGTGCATCACTGACGGATAGAACTCATATCCAGTCACTTTACCGGCACGCGATATCTTGATATCAGCAACCATACATAAGCGATCTAGATTAGGGTTCAATGAACATAGGCCGTTAGATAATACTTCAGGCAACATTGGAATCACGCGATGCGGGAAGTATACTGAAGTACCACGCTCATAAGCATCTTGGTCAAGTGGTGAATTCGGTGTCACATAATAGCTGACGTCCGCAATCGCAACCACGACACGGTAGTTACCACCAGAACGCTTTTCAGCAAATACAGCATCGTCAAAGTCACGAGCATCTTCGCCATCGATAGTGACAAGCGGTAGATGACGTATGTCTGTGCGGCCTTTTATGTCTTTTTCGGTTGGCTCCTGATAGTCATCAGCTTGTTTAAGCGCAGCTTCGCTAAAATCTGATGGAATATCATAGTTGAGCAGGGTAGTCTCAATAATCAATTCACGATCATTATCGTCAGACAGCACTTCAGTGATTTTACCAGTGGCAAATTCATGCTGGTTTGGCCAGTCAATGATATCGACTTTAACAGGAGCGCCTTGTTTGATATTTAGCGCCTGAACATTGTCATCAGTAACCGTAATCGGTTGATGATTGTTCGGGCTACCAAGCTCAACACAATAGCCGTCTTCATCACGAGCAAGTGTACCGATAAAGTTGTTTTGGCGGCGTTCGACAACATCGACGATACGCCCTTCGGTACGTCCACGATTGTCTGTCGAAGTGCCGACGGCTGCTACCGTGTCGCCATTGAATACCCAGCGCATTTGTTTTTCATGTAAAAACAAATCTGGCATATCACTTAGCACCACAAAACCAAAACCTTTTGGATGGGCAGACACTGTACCTGAAACGATATCTTGCTTGGTCACTGTGCGATAGCGATAAGGACGACCATCACGATTCACTTGGCCATCACGTGCCATTGCTTTTAGACGATTGCCCAAAGCGTCAAACTGATCAGGGTCATCAATGTTAAAGGCTTTTGCCAATTGCTGATGCGTGACTTCCCCATGTTCATTAATCGTGCTGAGTATCAGCTCACGACTAGGAATCGGGTTATCATATTTTTTTGCCTCACTTGAGGCGTTTGGATCATTCCAACTCATAAATTACCGTATCTATTTTTAAAATTATTAATAGTGGCTATCTTAACACGAACGACGTTGCAATATCTTGCGTCAATTGTCTTATGTGTATTCGGTAGCAGGAAGCGGTCAGTTTTCTGGCGACCGCTATAGGGATAAATCAAATATCGATATCGACATTGCTCGATTGGTTAGTGATTTTTTTACTATCCAACTCTTTTGAGACTTCTAACACCGTAGTCTGATTTGATTTATCCAAGTATTTTTGTGCTTTATCTACTTCAGTGGTCAATGTATTGACCGTTTGCTTCATATTCTCTAGTGCTTCAATTTTATAATTGCTAATCATATCCATAGTGTCATAGACATTATTGAAGGCATTTTGCAGTTTATCAAGCTCAATGCTACTGCTGGTCGCCTGCTCATGGATTTCACCTGACTGACGCTTGAGCATCGCTGAAGTTGATTCAATCAAACTACTGGTGGTTTTATTCAAAGCAGTGATTTGATCTAATACCAATTTTTGATTGGTCATGGCTTGAGCAACGACAACAGCCGTGCGTAGTGCAGATACCGTCGTCGTGGTTGCGCGATCGACACCTTTAATCAGCTCTAAGTTATTACGGCGAATGGTATCAAGCGCCAAATAGCCTTGTACATTCACTGCTAACTGGGTTAAAAAGTCAGTGTTTTTTTGACGGACATAGAACAACATCTCTTCTTTAATGATGCGCGCTTTTTCTGGATCTGTTGCTTCTATCGCATAGACCTTCTGCTCAAGTTGCTCATCAATTTTTTTGCCAACATAGACATACTGGCGAATAGACTGCATCAGCTCCCACATATTGACTTTTTCTTGCTCAATCATCGCATTGTCTTTGAGCAATTCATCTTTACCATTGTAGAGACTGGTAACGACCGCATTGATATGTGATTGTGCTGATTCATACTGACGGAAATAATCTTGCACCTTATTGCCGAAGGGAATGAGACCGAACAACTTGCGTGAGCTGGTCAGCTCTTTTTTGCTCGGATCTAAGTCTTCGACAATCCCGCGTAGTTCCGTCAATGATTTGGCGATAGGAGAGTTGTCGAATAAACTGTCATTAAGACTTTTTGCAGGCAAATCTAACATTCGATTAGATACTTGCGCAGATTCACGAATCTCTTTGGTACCTAGATTATGAATAGACTGCACATTTTGTCGAAACTCATCGCTATGCACAGAGTTGGTAAGCACATGATCAACAAAAGCATCAACCTTGGCATCGAGCTCAGGAATTTGGCTTTCATCCAATTTGACCATCTGATCTGCTTCACTTTTCTGTATTTCTTTGACAGGTTCAGGTGCTGTTAGAGAGATACTGGGAGTTGTAGCGTTTTCTGGTGGCGTCAATTCTTGCATGAAATATCCTCTGATATCGGAGAAGGGAAGTGTTTTTTTCAACGACTCTGACAGTCGTGATATACATTGTTTTTATTTATACACTTAGCTTTTATACATTTATAAAATGTTTTTAGCTCGTACTAATTTTTATCAAATGATCATTAGTTACTGCTAAATACTAACTAGTAAATATAACTAGACCTTTAGATTACCGTGTAATCAGAAAGTTGAGAAGGTGGGTTTTGTAAAATAGCGTCAATCAATGATGCTAGGCTATTTATGTTCAATATAGCTGCGTTCATTACTGCCGTTTTTGAGTCCAAATAATAAAAAACCATCAATATCCCGCAGCATATTGATGGTTAGAGTTATAAATAGCTATATAGACTAACAGCCACCACTCAAAGCAATCCAATAAACAGATTACTTTTTCTTAGTGGGTCCAAGCAGCATACCCATCTGACGACCTTCCATCTTAGGGTACTGTTCGACGTTTGAGATATCAGCAGTATCTTCAATGATACGATCAAGTTGTTTGCGACCGATGTCTTGGTGCGCCATTTCACGTCCGCGGAAACGGATGCTAATTTTAACTTTGTCTTGATCTTCCAAGAAGCTCACGATTTTTCTCAGTTTAACCTGATAATCGGCCTCTTCGGTACTAGGACGTAGCTTCATCTCTTTCAGCTGAGTCTGCTTTTGGTTCTTCTTAGCTTCTTTAGCCTTTTGCTTTTGATCATAGAGGAAGTGCTTATAATCCATGATCTTACATACTGGCGGCTTAGCTTCAGGAACTAATTCAACCAAATCTAGATTTTCATCACGTGCCGCTTTCATCGCGGTTGCGATATCAACCACGCCCATTTGCTCGCCATCTTCTTTAACGAGACGGACTTCTTTGACATTGATATCTTCGTTGATGTTCAAACGGTTGGACTGTTTAATAGGTATTACTCCTCATCTGTTTTTGGGGTCTGTCGGCCTTTTTTACTGACAGCGGTCTGTACTAATGTAATAAATTCAGAAACACTCATCACGCCAAGGTTCTCACCTTCACGAGTTCGGACGTTGACACTGCCCGATTCGACTTCTTTATCCCCTAATACTAGCATATAGGGAATACGTTCTAATGTTTTCTCTCGTATCTTAAATCCAATCTTTTCGTTACGCAAGTCGCTAATAGCGCGCAAACCTGCATTTTTAAGCTCGCTAACTACGTTTTCGCATGCATCAGCCTGTTTATCGGTGATATTCATGACCACAACTTGCTGCGGTGCTAGCCATACTGGCATCCAACCGGCATAGTTTTCGATCAAAATACCGATGAAACGCTCAAACGACCCTAAGATTGCACGGTGCAACATAATAGGTACTTCACGATCGTTTTGCTCATTGACGAACTCTGCATCTAGTCGTTCAGGCATATTCGGATCAACCTGAATAGTGCCACACTGCCAAATGCGTCCTAATGAATCCTTTAGACTAAACTCAATCTTTGGACCATAGAATGCACCTTCGCCAGGTAAGTAATCCCAGTCTAGCCCTGAGCTATCAAGCGCATCTGCAAGAGCCTTTTCTGCAAAGTCCCAAGACTCATCACTACCAACACGTTTTTCAGGGCGGGTAGAAAGCTTCATAATGATATTGTCAAAACCAAAATCTTCATAGACAGCGAGCGTTAGCTTAATAAAGTCAGCAACTTCTTGTTGAATCTGTGCTTGCGTACAGAAAATATGCGCATCATCTTGCGTAAAACCACGTACACGCATCAGACCATGTAATGATCCTGATGGCTCATTGCGATGGCAAGAACCAAATTCAGCCATACGTAATGGTAGATCACGATAAGACTTTAAACCTTGATTAAACACTTGCACGTGACAAGGGCAGTTCATCGGTTTTACTGCATAATCACGGTTTTCGCTAGAAGTCGTGAACATATTGGTTGCATAGTTGCCCCAATGTCCTGAACGCTCCCACAAGCTGCGATCAACGATTTGAGGTGTCTTAATCTCTTCGTAGCCGTTATCGTATTGTACTTTGCGCATATATTGCTCAAGTACTTGATAAATCGTCCAACCATTAGCATGCCAGAACACCATACCTGGCGCTTGCTCTTGCATATGAAATAGGTTCAGCGCTTTACCGATTTTACGATGGTCACGTTTTTCTGCTTCTTCAATACGCTGGATATAAGCTTTTAGCTGTTTCTTATCAGCCCACGCAGTACCATAGATACGTTGTAACTGCTCATTTTTCGCATCGCCGCGCCAATAAGCACCTGACATTTTGGTCAGTTTAAATACTTTTAAAAAGCGCGTGTTTGGCACATGCGGGCCACGGCACATATCCACGTATTCTTGATGATGATACAAACCGAAGGCTTCTTCACCTGGCATATCATTAATAAGCTTTAACTTATAGTCTTCGTTACGTGATTCAAATATCTCAATCGCTTCGGCACGGGGCGTCATTTTCTTGATAACGTCATAATCTTGCTTGATCAGCTCCATCATGCGTTTTTCAATCGCTTCCATATGCTCAGGCGTAAATGGCGTTTCACTAAAGATATCGTAATAAAAACCATCATCAATAACAGGACCAATGACCATTTTCACATCAGGGTAGAGCTGTTTAACAGCATGACCTAACAGGTGAGCGCATGAGTGACGAATAATATCAACACCGTCGTTGTCTTTTGGCGTTACGATTTCAACATTGGCATCAGCGACGATAGGATCATGTGCATCTACTAGATGACCATTTACACGTCCAGCAACCGTCGCTTTAGCGAGTCCTGTCCCAATACTTTGCGCCACTTCCATGACTGTTGTATGACCTTCAAAGTCTTTTACACTACCATCGGGTAAAGTAATCGCTACCATAATCTATTCGCCTATTATTGGGTCCGTTGGCAGTGATGATTGCAACCATCAATCATATAACCGTGAGACCACATCAATTATATCTAATCATCGTGATATGTTGTGAAAGGGACGCATTACCTAGAGTTTTACTATGACTATCTAAGCTAGAGCTGATGTAAGGCTTAAGGCCAGTTAATCAATAGCATTGCAGCAAAATGCATTTCGCTATATGAATAATACAACAGCCAACATATATAAGTAATGCAGCAAAATACCTATTATAGCAAAAACCGTCTCTCAACACTAGATATCAAGGGATTGCGCGACGACTAATATAAGAGCCATATCTTATGATAAAGGTAGTATCAAATACTGAACTATATAGGACAATATATTGAAAGCATCATATAACCCCGAATAACTTAGCTTCTATATAGTGCTAGTTATATGAATATCAACATTCAAAAACATCATAGATCATCTGCTTAAGAGAAATATGTAAGAATATCAAGATGAATAAGTCCAGTTATGAGGATTAGATAAAGCTGGTCTTTAATGGAAACTGATGAACTAAATGGTATTGCACACTAGTATTAAAGAAAATAGAAATCCTCAGTTTTATAACCCATTGAAAGAAATACAGATTTGTTTCTCTCTTAAAATAAGTTCAAAAACATTAATAAAACGGGTTGACACAAAAGTTAAACCGTCTATAATACGCACCTCATCAAGACGAGCTGGAAGTAGCTAGTGTGTAGATTACACATTAATAACCCAGTTAACTTGTTGAAACAAATTAAAAAAAGAAGTTGACAGACTATTAAAACATGATATG
>NZ_JASMRK010000011.1:0-107221 GCF_041431295.1 Psychrobacter sp. Arc9
AGAAGTGAAACATCGTAGCGCCAATGGTAGTGTGGTTCGCCCATGTGAGAGTAGGTCATCGTCAGCTCTCTATTC
Organism: Psychrobacter sp. Arc9; assembly: GCF_041431295.1. Taxonomy (NCBI): domain Bacteria; kingdom Pseudomonadati; phylum Pseudomonadota; class Gammaproteobacteria; order Moraxellales; family Moraxellaceae; genus Psychrobacter; species Psychrobacter sp. Arc9. Next base: position 76 of record NZ_JASMRK010000011.1, read on the forward strand.
TAGATAAAGCCCCCTTTGCTAACCCAAAGGGGGCTTTTCTTTGTCAGCAGTTTGGTGCCAGATCTACTGATTTCAGCCTAATTTATTCTAGCAAGCGTATTGCAGTATTGATTATAGAAAAACTTGAAGGTATGCTATTTTTTATTGAAAACGCTTCTAACTTGTAAAAAGCACTGTATTAAAGACAAAGCCGTCATTAAACTAGTAAGGAAGTATGTGTGTCAATTTGGTTGCTAGTTCTAATATCATTTATGCATATTACTATTGGCGGGGCTTTTGCCTTCGGGTTTCTTTTCTATATGTGTGCAGAGGGAAGCCCAAGCAGAGGGAAGCCCAAGCTTAACCAAAATTGAGAATAATGTTCTCTTTACCTTGTTGATTGGATATGCAGCTTCACTTGTAATCAGTGTTGGAATGGCTGTTTATTTTTACGTATTTACTACTAGCAATTTATATTATTGGTGTTTCGCCATACCGTGGGGACTACTGATTCTACTGTTAGGTTATTGGGCATATATTTTAGCGAAATTTAACGCATTTTGAGGATGCTATTAGCATGTCTGGCCTGATTAATTACTTCTCAAAACAACTCACCCATCTCAACGTCTTCTTCAAAATCAAAACCTAACTGCTCGTTTTTACGTAGCCGCATAAGCTCAATACGCAGCTTACGTCCTGCGATAAGCCTTAGCACCTCGCGTTGCTGCTCTGTCGTCATGTCATGCCATCGCTGGCGCTCAGTTCGACTACGCAGGCAACCAAAGCAATAACCCTTCTTATTGCTTTGACAAAGACCAATACATGGATTGGCAATCTCGAACAGTTCAAACTGTTGATTCATGACTCCTCCATAATGACTACCGTCATTCCTTTGACCTGCATAAAATCACTGTACAACATTATTATGTCGCAAATACTGACTAATAGTGTGCCATTTTATTGTTATTATTTCCGTCTAGCGGGTGCTATGCTTAGCTTTGATAGCCTTTATAAGATAATCATAACAAAATTAATAAGTGAGATGATACGTGAACTTGATTTATATCCATGGATTGGACAGTGATGCCAACTCGACCAAAGGCGTGTTGTTAGAAAAATATTGCCAGCTTCATCATCCTGATATTAATGTACTGCGTCCTGATTTAAATAAAACCCCTGCTCAAGTTTGTGAGCAATTATTGTCTTTAATCAAATCACTAAATAATAGTGCAGATAGAAAATCAGCAGATAAGCAGACTGAGTTGTCAAATACAGTATTAATCGGTAGTTCGCTAGGTGGGTATTTTTCTACTGTGATAAGCAATCAGATAGGTTGCCCAGTTTTATTGCTTAACCCTAGTGTCCAGCCCCATATCACCTTACAGCGTTTCTCTAATAAACCAGTATCAAGTCAAGATAACTTAAATGAGTCATCTACTAGCAAAGTCCTGCATACAACAGCGGGCGGCTGGAGTATTACGCCTGCAGATTTACAGTTGTTTGCAGATCATCAGCTGTTATCGGTAAATTATCCCGATAAAGTTGCTGTGCTATTAAAAGAAGGCGACGAGCTGTTAAATTTTGAATTGTCTAAAGCTTTTTATCAAGGTAAGGGCGCATCGGTAACGGTGCAAGAGGGTGGCGATCATCGGTTCAGTGACTTTGATGAGCAGTTGCCCATGGTGATGAATATCTTACAGAGTTTAGTACAGCCTTAAATAGACGACATTATATGACGTAAGCGATGGAGTATTAACGTTAACGTCGCTATTTTTCGTTATAATGGTTTAATAGAATTAAACGCACGCGAACAGTTAAGGATGCATTTGTGAGTCAATATAATGCGCAATCGTTAGAAGTTTTAGAAGGTCTTGAGCCAGTCCGTCGTCGTCCAGGTATGTATACCGACACCACGCGCCCTAACCATTTGGCGCAAGAGGTCATTGATAACTCGGTTGATGAAGCGTTGGCTGGTTATGCGAAAACCATCAAGGTGCAATTGCATAGTGATGGGTCGTTGTCTGTCGAAGATGACGGGCGCGGTATGCCAACTGATATTCACCCTGAGTTTGGTCAATCTGGTATTGAGCTGATATTAACTCGCTTACATGCAGGTGGAAAGTTCTCGACCTCTAATTACGAAGTGTCAGGTGGTCTGCATGGTGTGGGTATCTCTGTCGTCAATGCGCTATCAACCCGCGTTGAGGTTACGGTATGGCGTGATAGCACACAGTTTGATATGGCATTTGAAAATGGTGCACCAGTTACGCCATTGACGGAGGCAGTTAGCTCAAATAAGCGTAAACGTGGCACTAGAGTACACTTTTGGGCGGATGGTAGTTTCTTCGATACGCCCAAATTTAATGTAAAACAGCTCAAGCATAATTTAAAAGCAAAGGCTGTTTTGGCCGCTGGACTGACGATTGAATTCACTGACGATATCAATGATGAAAAGGTCGTTTGGCAGTTTACGGATGGGGTAGTCGAGTATCTAAGCGAACAATTAGATGGTTTGGAAACATTGCCTGAAGCGCCGTTTTATTATAATTATGATGCGAAAGCGGGCGAACGAGCGGCTATTACCTTTGCCTTGTCTTGGTTGCCTGATGGTGGTACGCCGATTCAAGAAAGCTATGTAAACCTGATTCCAACAGCTCAGGGCGGTACGCACGTCAACGGACTACGCACGGGCATTTTAGAAGCGCTGCGTGAATTCTGCGATATTCATAATTTGCTACCACGTAGTGTGAAGCTAACTGCAGAAGATGTCTGGGACGGGGTGAACTATATTCTGTCTCTGAAGTTCTCTGAGCCGCAGTTTTCTGGACAGACCAAAGAGCGCTTATCTAGTCGCGAGGCTGCGGGCGCTGTACAGACATTGGCAAAAGATGCCTTTAGCCTATGGTTAAACCAGCATGCGGACATGGGTACGCAAATCGCTGAATTGGCGATCAATAAAGCAGGTCGTCGTCTGAAATCTGCCAAAAAAGTCGCTCGTAAAAAGATTACTCAAGGGCCCGCATTGCCTGGTAAATTGGCAGACTGCCGTGGTGATTTGCGTGATGGCGCTGAGTTGTTCTTAGTAGAGGGTGACTCTGCGGGTGGTAGTGCTAAGCAAGCAAGAGATCGTCATTATCAGGCCATACTACCTCTACGTGGCAAAATCCTAAATACGTGGGAAGTATCATCAGATACGGTGCTATCAAGCCAAGAGATTCATGATATTGCCATAGCTATCGGTGTCGATCCTGCCTCTGATGATTTGTCCGAGCTGCGTTATGACAAGATATGTATCTTAGCGGATGCTGACTCTGATGGACTACATATTGCGACATTGATCTGCGCTTTGTTTGTGAAGCATTTCCCTGCGCTAGTGGATGCGGGTCATTTATTTGTGGCCATGCCGCCATTGTACCGAGTGGATGTGGGTAAAGAAGTTCATTATGCACTTGATGAGCCGGAGCTTGCACATATTTTAGCCAATGTGCCAGGTAACAAAAAAGCTCAGATCACACGATTTAAAGGGCTTGGTGAAATGAGTGCTGAGCAACTACGTGAGACGACGATGAGCCGTGATACACGCCGCTTAGTACAGTTAGATATGGACGACATGGTACTGACCAATAGCGTGATGGATATGCTACTGGCTAAGAAACGTGCCTCTGATCGCAAGTCATGGCTTGAGAGTAAAGGTGATTTGGCCGATATTTCTTAAGAATTAGCAATGAATCTAAAGAAATATGGGTGCAGAATATCGTAATAGGTCATTACTTATATTTATGGCTGAACGATCTATCGCATAATAAAAGCACGCAAAATTCAGCCTAGTCACAAAGGCTTAATGGTATTATGTCAGTACCTTTCATTATATTGTGCTGTCATGATACCGAAGATTTTTAACCGTTCTAAGTCTGTTGTTTCTAAACCTGCGCGCTCCAAAGTACTCCCAGAACTTAGCAAAAAACATTTGGGAGACAAGGTGCCTAAGCGTGGCAATAAGTTTGCGCCTGTTATTGCATCCGCGCTGTTAAAGGCGTCAGGTTGGCGTACGGTAGGCGAGATTCCAAATATCTCACAAGCTGTAGTGCTTGCGCTGCCACATACTTCTAATGTGGATGGTATTTATGCGATTCCAAGTTTGTTTGCATTAGATGTTAAAATCAGCATTATGGGCAAGCACACGCTATTTAAAGTGCCTGTGTTTGCACAGTTATTAAATTGGATAGGGGTCATTCCTATCGATCGTGGTAATAAAGGCTCTGTACTGCAAGCCAGTATTGATAAGTTCAAAACTGGTGAACCATTATTTCTGGGGTTATCGCCAGAGGGGACACGGCAATATACTGAGTCGTGGAAGACAGGTTTTTATTATTTAGCGGTGGGTGCTGGTGTACCGATTTTGCCAGTAGCGATGGACTACAATACTAAAGAAATACGGTTTATGTCGCTGGTTTATCCTACAGGTGATATCGAAGCAGATTTGCCAAAAATATATTCTCAGTATAAAGGGGTGTTGCCAAGACACCTTGAGCGTTTGTCACAGCCACTACAAGACATCAATAATGCAGCTGAATAAGTTAAATGGTATAAATAATAGTTCAATTAGTTAAGTTAACAGAACTGGTTGTATTGCGGGTACGCAGGCTAACAGCTACCTACAACTAAGTTCTGATAATTGATGTTGAAAAAGCCCCTGATATGATGATATCAGGGGCTTTTTTTGAGTAATATTTGAATGTTTATCAGTGCAAAAGTCTAAAACTGTGGTTGGCCGTTAGAAGCGCTAACACCACCGTCGACAGGTAGATTGACACCAGTAATCATGGAGGCATCATCACTTGCTAAAAAGGTAATGGCAGCGGCGATATCTTCTGGGGTTGCCAAACGTCCAAGCGGACAGCGAGCTAAGAACTTATCCGTCTTAGACTCATTGTCTTGGATAGCCGTCGTCATATCGGTTTTGGTGACACTTGGATTAACCGCATTAACACGAACACCATCTGAACCATGATCTAATGCTAATGTACGGGTTAAATTGGTTACACCCGCTTTAGCAGCATTGTAAGCAGCCATATTCCAGTCACCACCCACACCTGAGAGCGATGAAATATTAACGATATTACCCTTTGATGCAATCAAGTGAGGCATAGCCGCTTGAGAGACGTAAAAAGTCCCGTTTAGATTCACATCGATAGCAGAGCGCCAATCATCAGCAGATAGTTCTGTAATTTTTCCTTGGGTGGCTTTGCCAGCATTATTTACCAAGATATCAATTTTGCCAAATTTATCGATAGCGCGCTCAACCATCTCTTGTACTTGGCTTTGGACACTGATATCGCATGTAATAATGAGATAATTATCGGTGTGAATCCAAGTACGATCTTGGGGTAGCTTTTTGGCAGTTTCTTCTAGTGTTTCCGCTGTACGTCCTACTAAAACCACGCTAGCGCCTTCTTCGGCAAAGCGAATAGCAGCCGCACGGCCAATACCAGAACCTGCACCCGTTACAACGACGGTCTTTTCTTTAAAACGCTTCATAATGTTTAATCCTTATTATTATATAATAGTCATTAAAAATTCGATGATTAAAATTTCAATGACTACGGTTTCGATAAATACAACTCAGTACAGTTTGTCATCCATAAACTTGCACGCAAGCAATACTGCTTTGATATCATCATAACAAGTGATCGCTTTGAAAGCGACTGTCTCTGATAGTGCTTATGTAGCATAATTTTGCATCATTCAGATATTTGTAATACGCGATAATCATGTTGTTATTATTACGAGCTGGCCTGTGCGATATTCACCATACGATAATAGAAGGTTGGAACTTGTGTCCCATTCGATTACTACCATGCCCGACTGGGGCTACCTGACGACCGAGCTAGTCAGTTATTTACAAGCAGATGCTATGGCAGTGACTTTAGCAGGCATGCATACGATTGAGCATGAATACAATGCTCAATATATCGCTCGTCACTATCAATATCAGTTGCCACTTGGCAAGCTACAGCTGTTGGAGCTAACACTGTATTTACCCTATGATACAGAGTCAGTTGATATGGAGGCTGTACGCATGACTGCGGTAAAGTCAGCACTTACATGGTACAAATCATTATCGTCTCAAAATGAAGAAAATGCCTTAGCTGGTTATGAAGCTATGATTTTTGACATTCAGCTTGTCGGAGGAAGTAGCAGTCTCAATCAAGATGATAACGGTGACAGTGCAAACAATTCAAACAGTGCTCTACAACGACTTAAACACAATTTTGGGGTTCGTTACTTTTTAGAAGACTTAGTTGTCGACATGAGCGAAAGCATGCGGCAGCTGCAAGTCTTTAGCTGGGATGATTGGTACTCGATAGCAGCAGCGGTACGAACCCCATGTGAGTTATGGCGTTTCTTAGCTTATCATCTGGAGCAGCTACATCAATCGGCTGTAAACCATATTCCAAGTTTTGAATCGGAAGACGCTTTGGTTGAGCGTTTTTTGCAAAGTCCAGACCTGTTTGCTCCTGCCATTGTAGTCGACAATGCGCTCATCAAAAATGAAGTACAAGACGAACCTAACTCAGCACTGGTCGCCATCACACTTGCCTACAAAAACCAAAGTTCAACTGCTCAAATGTACCATCAGCATATGATACAAGCAGCCACGATATGGTCTCAGCTAAGTATGCAGATGATAGATACGTATGGTAAAAAGCACATAACTAACAGTGACGAACAGACAGAAATACCACTCGCTCACTGGCAACAACAACTCCTAGATGAGTCTTTGTTTTCACGTCACGAGCTTATCCGTACGCTATATAGACACCCTAAACAAAGCGCAGCGCTGCAAAAAGATGGCTATGTGGTACATCAACATTCTTATGAAAGTTTGGGACGACATTATGTACTGGTGTTTTATGGTCAGGAGTCAAAAGGGCCTAATAGCAAAGCAGCTGTCCAACCAAAGCTAGCAAAGATCGCACAAGACGTTGCCACACGTTTGCCAATTATTGAGCTACATCATGTAGTCGTGCTTGGTATCGACTTTATCACTGAGAATAATGAGAATTTTTTCGATATTGATTTATGGATTCAGCCAGTCGATGCGATGACTCAAAGGGAGCGCCAACTTACTAAGCAAATGCAAAAGCTAAAGCAACAGGAGTTAGATAAGCAAAATATGCCACCTGCTAGTAGCGTGGAAGATGGTAAACCTGCGAAGGCGCAAAAAGAAAAATTACCTCAAGTACAGATGAGCTTGACGATTCCAGCGCGAAAAGATAAGTAGTAGATAGACGTAGTTAGCTTTCTACCCGTTTCTTAATAATAAGAACGACAAATTTATTAATATATTTACTGACATAAAAAAAGACAGCCTAGGCTGTCTTTTTCGTATCTAAACTAAACAATCAAAAAATACTTATTTATTGAGGTCGTCATTGAGACCGCTATCAGGAAGTACGTCATCACTGTTGTAGATGTCATTAGTATCAACACGTGGTGTATCAATTACATCGGTACGTAAGTCAGTGGTAGGTGTGCTAGCAGCAGATGGTGTGTTTTCACGAACTGAATCAGCAACTTTTTCTTGAGTTGATGAACTTGGCTGTAGCGCAGATTTTGCTTTCGCTTCAGTGCGTTCATGATCCATCTTGTCCTGCATTTTACGTAGGAAGCGCGCTGCAGCTTCTTGACCACCAAGACCAAATGATAGGGCAAAGGCAACGGCTACCGCGCCTAGTGTCAGACCAAATGCTAGGTTAACGATTGAATCGGCAATACCCATCGCTTTTAGACCCATTGCTAATACTAGGCCCATGATCAATACACGTACGATGTTTGCTAGGAATTGTGAACCTTGCTCAGAACGTTCAACCACACCTGCAATGATATTGGCAAGCCAGAATCCGATGAATAGGATAATTGCGCCTAGGATGATATTTGCACCGAATGCGATAAACATCGTAATAATAGCTGAGATAGGCTCGAAACCTAACAAGTCAGCAGCTGCAATAGCGGCAAATAGCATAGCGAAGAAGATAATCGCATAACCAACTAGGTCAGAGATTTTCTTATCACCCATGGTTTCTTGTAGACCAACTTTCGCAGGTAATTGATTGATTTGAGTGTTCTCAATCAGACCCTTGATGATGTTGGCAACCATACGTACAACATAGAAAGTCACTACTAGGATAGCGACTGCCATGAAGATGTTTGGCAATGCTTCCATGATTTTGTTAAGCATATTGGTCGCAGGGCGAGCAATTACTTCAATTTTTAATGCGTTTAGAGCAGCAATAATGGTTGGAATGATAACCACTAAAAATGCTAGCGAACCTGCAATGTTAGGTAAGCTGTTTTGCTCACTTAAACCTGCTTTTGATGCCAATTCTTGTACATTAAAAGTAGAAACAAGGTTGGTTACGATGCCGCGTACGACTTTGGCAATGATATAACCAACGACGAAGACCACACCAGCAATCAAGATATTAGGGATGAAGCTAAAGATTTTGTCGACCATATTAGTCAGTGGTGCAAACAAACCATCAAGCTCTAATTGACCAAGTACCATGGTCAACACAACCAATAAGATGAACCAGTAAACCATATCAGCAATCGTACTGCTCATTGGTTTTACACCAGCTTGTGCACTTAAACGCTCATCCATAGAGGTTTTTGCAAGAGCTGCGTTGATCGCTGTGCGTGCAACAGTAGCCACGACCCAACCGATCACACCAAGTGCGATAGCGCCGATAAGATTAGGGATAAATGCCAATACTTGATTAACCATATTTGCGAATGGTGCTGAGATAGAGTTTAAGTTTAATTGGCTAAGTGCGCCTGAGATAGCAATGATGAAAATAAACCAGAAAACAATCTTGGAGATGATACCTTCAAGGTCGTAGGTCTTACCAGTTGAAGAGTTCATACGTTGATTTAGATTAACTTTAGAGAGTACGCCGCGTACCAGTGCTGCGATACCAAGGGCTACTAACCAACCAATAACGAATATCAAAATAGCACCAATGATGGAACCGATAGGTCCACCGAGATAGCCGTTAAAAGATGTGTACATTGGGTTCATCTTATCCTCCTTGAAGCATCTTATATAACTCGCCAAAAACAATGTTCATACAGCGATTAATGAGCAAGACATACAGATGGTTGTCATAAATAGTATTTTTAGAATCAGTTATATAGAGATATTATCGTTTTTGAACATAAATTATTATCAGCAGTATCTCTTATTTATATTACAGTGACTTCGCTATCGATATCTGCTTATTTTTGATAAAAACTAACGCTCGGTTACTTATCTCCTCAACTAATTCAGCTTAGCTGATGTATTGATGGATTTAAAGACAGAAAGCTTTACCTGTTACTATATTTGTGTGATAACTTGTTATTATGATAGAAGATATTAACATAGACTATACATTGGCCCGATAATTTCGTGCAAAACGTGGTTCCCAAAACTAAGATTTGTTATTATAGAGGAATGTGACATCTCGCCACTATTCTTACAATTAGAGAGTACTTTATGAAAAAAATCACTACTTTAGGCGTTAGTGCACTTGCTAGCGCTATGTTGTTAGTAACAGGCTGTAGCACCAACAATGGCAATCAAGAAACAGCCGCTCAAAGCGTTTCCATTACTGAACAAAGCTCAGCTAGTGAAAAAGTAGGTTATAGCTTAGGTTTCATGATGGCAGAAGGCAATAAAGACGCTGTCAAAGATCTAGACCTAAATACTTTTGAAAAAGGCTTCCGTGATGGCTACGAAGGCAATGAATCAGCATTGACCCAAGAGCAAATGCAACAAGTATTGATGGACTATCAAAAAGAGCAAGAAGAGCAATTCGTTAAAGACATGGAAACCAAAGCGACAGAAAATAAAGCCGCTGGTACTGCATTCTTAGCAGAAAACGCTAAAAAAGAAGGTGTGAAGCAAACAGAGTCTGGTCTACAGTATAAAGTTATCAAAGCAGGTACTGGTAAATCGCCAAAAGCAACTGACGTGGTTGAAGTAAACTACGAAGGTAAATTGCTTGATGGTACAGTATTTGACAGCTCTTATGAGCGCGGTGAGCCAATCGAATTCCCACTAAACCAAGTAATCGCTGGCTGGACTGAAGGTCTACAGTTGATGAAAGAAGGCGGAAAATACGAGTTCTATATCCCATCAGACATCGCTTATGGTGAAGCGGGTAACGCTGGTATCGAGCCAAACAGCACGCTTATCTTTACTGTTGAGCTATTAAAAGTAAAATAAGTATCTAAAGCAAAATTATTAGTTTAGGTACTTAGCCTACAAAAAAGCCTTCATATAATTATGAAGGCTTTTTTACGACTAATATTTTATCTCAGACTGATACCGAGCTTACAAAGCAAATATCAAATTGGCGATAAATTATAGATTCTTTTGAAAGACTTTAGAGTTACGGCCGTTATGGTATTTTTCTAAACGTGCTTCAGGTAAAGCGCTGGCTTCAACTTCAGCAAAGCCTTGCTCGACGAACCAATGCGCAGTACGAGTGGTCAAAACAAACAGCTTGTACAAACCATGGCTACGCGCTTGCTGTTCTAGAAACGCTAACAAATCTGCACCGCGGCTACCACTACGGTACTCAGGACGTACGGCAACACAGGCGACTTCTGCTGACTCTGAATCTAGCGTATGCAATGCTGCACAGCCCAAAATCATACCATCACGCTCAATCACACTATAGTGATCAATCTCTTGCTCTAAACGCTCACGTGAACGACTGACCAAGATGCCTTGCTCTTCTAGAGGTGACAGCAGCTCAATCAGACCAACCACGTCATCGATATTGGCACGGCGAATTTCTTCATAAGGGTCGTGGCTAATCAACGTACCAGAACCATCACGCGTGAATAGCTCTTCTAGTAGCGCGCCGTTTTTGGCATACGAGATAATATGCGTACGATGGACACCTTGACGACAGGCCAAGCTTGCACAATTCAAGAAATAATTGATTTCGCAATTTAAATCGCGATCACGTAAGAAACGATCAACTTCGTTTGGAATCATTTCACGTAATAAACGATCGTCGTCGTTGATACCCGCTTCTTCACCTAAGAAGATAAGCTTATCAGCACCCAGTGCTACAGCAGCGCTAAGTGCAACATCTTCGGCCAATAAGTTAAATACTTCGCCAGTCGCAGAGTAGCCCATCGATCCTAGTACAACGATATGGTCATGAAGTAGGTTGTTTTTGATGGCTTCTACATCGATAGAACGCACTTCACCCGTCATTTGATAATCAATACCTTCACGGATACCGTATGGGCGAGCTGTCACGAAATTACCCGATATCGCATCGATACGCGAACCATACATCGGAGAGTTGGCCAGTCCCATGGATAGCTGAGCTTCAATCTGTAAACGAATAGCACCAACGGCTTGTAAGATAGATGGCATCGCTGCACGTGGCGTAATACGGATGTCTTGATGTAGCGGCGATTCAATATTAGCGTCTTTTAAGTTCTTTTCGATTTGCGGTCGTGCCCCGTGTACCAGTACCAGCTTGATACCCAAGCTATGCAACAAGGCAAAATCATGAATAAGTGTGCTGAAGTTCGCATGATTGACCGCTTCACCACCAAACATGATCACGAAAGTTTTGCCGCGATGGGTATTAATGTAGGGTGCAGAGTTACGGAACCAATGGACGTATTCAGGGTTGATCTGGGGCATGGAGCTAGTAGTCATAATGGGAGCAGTAGTCGTTAGAATAAGAAAAGGGGCGCAGCAAAAAAATGCCTAACGCTAAAGATTTACCATAGCAAAAAACGCGGTTATGAGCTATCTTTTATTTCAGCTGTATTCAAGCATTCTTATTGCCAATCGCTGATATACACAACCTCAACACTGGGTTAATGTACGCACAAATGCTTTTTGTTATGCTAAGCGCTATTGCTTTACAGATGCTGAGCGAAGATAATCAGGTTGGATAAGTGAGTTCATGTGTTTCATAGATTGCATGAACTATTTCACAGCGATATCTTATATACATCGTAATGCTTTTTATCTGTTGAACAAATTATAAAAATAACTTAAGTTGCACCATCTGTGTTTTACCGATATATCAACCAGGGATAATGAAAATCATGAAAAAAAGTAACCAGTTTGCTAGCCCGTTCAGTGCTTGGAGCGGCCACCGCTTATTTCACGTTGTTGCCGGTACGCTTATCGGTGCAATGGTCGTTACACAAGCCTCAGCGATGCTGCCAACACCAGAGCAAGCGGTTGATAGCTCAATGGCTATTCAAGCAAATGCCAACAAGAGCAGCAACTCAAGTGCTCAAGCCGTTAATAGTAGAATTACAGCGTCACTGGTCAGCGTTGATGCCAATGGTCAAGAAGTGCTTGTCCCTGTAGATACCAATACTCGTTTGCAGTCAGGTAATGTATTGGAGTATCAAGGGTACTTTACCAATACCAATGCAGATCGCGTCCGTAAAATGACCGTTACGATGAGCATTCCAGAGCAGGTAGAACTATTAAAAACGGTTGCTCCTGAATTCCCGTACGGCAGTGTAGATGGCAATAACTTTGCTCGTATGCCATTACGTACCAAGGTTGATAATCAACTAAAAGATGTCGCGCTTAAGTACTATAAAGCGGTACGTTGGGACTTAGAAGGCGTAGGTCTAAATGATACCGTCGCTGTAAAATATCGCGCTCGTGTAAAATAGTCCTGAATTTTTGGATTAGAATTTAGCTAGCATTGATATAGCGAGCACTGAAAACTATCAATAAAAAAGCACCACAGTTTATAGCTGCGGTGCTTTTTTATGGTGTGTCAGGACGTTTGATGATTTTACTGATAAGTAAGTAAAAATACTGAGCTATAGCGTGGCATATTTGCTACTAGATTTCTCTTGAATAAGTTGTTTGATAGCATTGATTTGTGGCGTTGTAGCTTGGGCGCCTGCTTGTATTAAATTGCGTCGCTGCCTAGTATCTATTGAACTGTTACGACCGACATTGGGAGTAATAACAACATCCGCTCGATCTCGTTCGCTCTGATTTGATGCGGAGCGATTAGTAGTCAGGTTAGTAGCCATAATATTGGTCTCGAGAAAGCCCCAAAAGTCACTCAATGAGTTCATAGTCGGTATTTGATTATTAGTACTATCACTGCCTTGAGCTCCCGTCACATCTACAGCAATGACAATATCAGCACCTAAGTCATAGGCGCTATCTACTGGTACTAAACTGACCACACCGCCGTCGATATATTTTTTACCGACCTTTTCAGGAATGCGTGGGGCAATAAAAATATTGGGTACGCTACAGGATGCTTGTACGGCAAGCCCAGCGTCGCCAGTGGTAAAGACTGTTTTCTTTAGTGTGTGTTTTTCTGCTGCGATTGCCGCAAAAGCAATAGGGAAATCCTCTATGGCTCGCGCATTTATTTTGCTATTAATAAAGTTTTTTAACTTAATACCTTCGATGAAACCTTGATTGGACAATGTGAAATCTGTGAGCTGGCTATCTGTAGTGGTCAGTGATAATTGCTCAAGCTGTGCCGGCGTGTAACCACTGGCGTATAAGCTACCAATCAAGCTACCCACACTCGTACCGACCACCAATGTTGGTTTGATACCGTTTTCCTCTAGAGCTTTGATGACGCCCACATGGGCAAACCCTTTTGCACCGCCACCACCCAACACCAGTGCGACAGTAGGGGCTTTAATAACAGGCGCTGGTGTGGCGGGAATAGTCGAAGTCGATGTCAACGTGCTACACGCACTAATATAAAAACCGAGAATAGGTATTAAGCTCAACCTCAGTAGTTTTAGATTATGACGAATCAGATTGTGACGAAACTGACGAGGCAAAATAGAAATAAGCATAGAAAAACACCTTACGAAATTGCCAGAACTCAAAAAATAAGACATCAGTTATTGATATGATGAGAAGAAGCGGTTTATCTATAGTAGATGGACTGTATAGATGCTATTTTACTAAATAGCCTAGCATAAGCAATTGTATTGTCAGCTATAATGAAATGAGTCGATGTCTTTATGCATACTATTGTTATCGCTATTTTATGGCATAAGCCATTATATGCAGCCTACTAAAAATGCTCGATTTAGCATACAAAAATTAAAAATAATATTGTTAGGATCTTTAATGCCAATATCGGAGAGTCATGCCTCAGCCAACTCATTAGATCACTTTAGATCTGACATGCCGTTGTCAGCACTAGATATGCCAGTGTCTGCGCTAGCAGGTGTGGGGGTAAAAGTCGCAGAGCAGTTGGCGCAATTGAATATCAAGCGGATATTCGATTTGCTATTACATTTGCCCCGTGATTATGAAGATCGTAGTCGACTGGTATCAATCGCCGATGTAGAGCATGGACAATCAGCGCTAATTACTGGTCACATCGTCCATGTCGATACCAAGCGCAGTGGGATGACTGTGACGGTGGACGATGATACGGGTACGATATCGTTGCGGTTTTTTAAGGTCTATCGTGGTCTGGTACAGACCATGAATTTGGGAACACGCTTACAGCTATTTGGTGAAGTCAAAGTCAGCCGCTACGGCAAGCAAATACATCATCCTGAATATCAAATTATCACTGACAATACAGTCATGACCGATACGGGATTGCAGCCTATTTATCCTACTGTCAAAGGTTTACATCAAAACAAGCTGCGTACTTTAATTAAACTGGCATTGCAAACGGTTCGGAGCCAAGGTCTGCCTATGACATTGTTTACGGCTGAAGATTTTGCAGTTGTATCCGATTTGCCATTAGTGCCTTTTGAGCCATCTAAATCAACAGTATCAGAGGCCGAATATACCGAAGATATTTTTTCGACGTTAGCACGCAGCGTGCCTGATAATGCGATTGGCAATAGCGTATATAAACCCAACCCTTCTACCTATCAGGCAGATAATGATATACATAACGTCGCTGCCAGTATTGCTCAGCATAATGTCTATAATTTAACGATATTTGAAGCATTGGTACTGCTGCATACGCCGCCTACTTATACCAGTGCGTCTCAGCAATACAAGCTATTCACTCAACTCAGTGCTCGTACGCATGCTGCTTGCCAGCGCTTGATTATTGAAGAATTGACTGCGCATCAGCTCAGTTTGCTATATCGTCGCCAGCAGCTACATCAGCATAAAGCGCCCAAATGCACTACCAATAGTCCTCTTGCTGACAAGCTATTTTCTGCATTGCCTTTTGATTTAACGGGTGCGCAAAAAAGAGTGATGAAAGACATCACTGCGGATATGGCAACCTCAATTCCGATGCTACGACTGGTACAGGGTGATGTGGGTGCTGGCAAGACGTTGGTGGCAGCAGGGGCGGCAGGCTATGCGCTCGATAGTGGCTGGCAGGTCGCGGTAATGGCACCGACTGAGATTTTGGCAGAACAGCATCTACTGAATTTTAAGCAATGGTTTGAGCCATTAGGTATTGGTGTCGGTTGGCTTGCCGGTAAGCAAACGGCCAAACAGCGCCGCGAAGCATTGGAAGCAGTCGCAGAAAATACCGTGCAAGTGGTGGTCGGTACTCATGCACTGTTTCAGGAGCAAGTTCAGTTCGCTAAATTAGGCTTGGTTATCATTGATGAACAGCATCGATTCGGTGTTGAGCAGCGTATGGCATTGACCAATAAAGGCGTGGCGAATAGTACCCCGCATCAGCTGATCATGACCGCAACACCGATTCCAAGAACCTTAGCGATGAGCGTTTATGGCGATATGGATACCTCAATTATTGATGAGTTGCCACCGGGGCGCACGCCAATTACGACGGTAACTATCGATCGCAATCGACGCGACGAGGTTATAGAACGTATTGCGATTAATTGCGAAGCGGGCAGGCAAGCGTACTGGGTATGCTCACTGGTAGAGGCATCTAGCGTATTGGATGCGCAGGCAGCCGAAGCTACTTATGAGGACTTAAATGAACGTCTAGATATTCGTATTGGACTGGTACATGGCAAGATGAAGTCTGCTGATAAGCAAGCCATCATGCAGGAGTTCAAAGCAGGTAATCTGGACTTATTGATTGCGACAACTGTCATCGAGGTAGGGGTCGATGTGCCCAATGCGTCATTGATGGTTATCGAAAATGCGGAGCGTTTAGGGCTATCACAATTGCATCAGCTGCGCGGGCGAGTCGGACGTGGCTCGACCAAAAGCTTCTGTGTACTGTTATATCAAAAGCCGCTATCGGAGACAGGTACTGAGCGACTAAATGTCCTACGCGATAGTACTGATGGATTTGTCATTGCTCAAAAAGACTTAGAGCTACGTGGGCCAGGAGAGCTGTTAGGCAAACGTCAAACGGGTAATGTTGGCTACTATTTGGCTGATCTGATCCGTGATGAGCAATTATTTGCCATTGCTCAGCGGTTAGCGAAGCATTTGATAGCAGACCCTGCGCGAAAAGCAGATGTCAGTCAATTGATTCATCGCTGGATGCCTGAGGCAAGTCGTTATACCAATGCTTAGTTTTTAGTGCTTAGTATCGGCAAATGGGTTTGATATGTCATTGAATATAGCTCTGGATATAATCAAACAGCATGGCCACAACGTTAACATTCTTTATAAACGATACTCCATCCATAGTCAGTCGTTGAATACATCAAAGATTCAACGACTGACTATACGCGCTCTTATTTCTTTAAATCGGTCGATATGCCTTGAACGTTGCACAGATATTCAGTCTAAGTTTCAATTAAATTTATGAACGCTAGACACTATATATAAAAATAAGATGATGACTAAATATATGCTATTCTCGATAATTTGATGAACTATTATAATAATAAACAGTGCTTTAGAGAACATCGTAATACTCTCTGTAAGTAACGCTCATAGCCCTATATCAGACTATCCAAAAATTGCTTCGATTGCGTGCCACTTTTTATTATTGCTATGACTGATTGATATTTTTAGTCATTCCATATCGAGTATTTCAATATTGACTGTACCTACAGAGAGTTATCATGAGCGATTTTGAAGAAACCCATTCTAAGCCGTCAGCTGAAGCTGAGTTGCCGCCATATCGTCAAACTGACACTGTATCTAAAAGGCCATCTGCGAAACCACCAATATGGTTGTGGCCCGTGTTGGCAGCCGTACTAGTGATTGGGGTGCTGCTTGGCAAGTATTGGGGCAATGATAGTAATGCAGCTATAGATGAGTCAGCAACTTCTAATTCTGTCGCAAACGATCAGGCAACTGGTAGCGATGCCAGTATTGAGCAATCGGTACTCTCAGTAGAAACAGTCAGTCCAAGCCAAGATGATATCGGCAGCACGCTCAGTGCCGATGGAACCATCAATGCTAAGGATACTGCGAACGTCAGTGCAAAAGTCAATGGTGTGGCTATCGAGCGTATTTTGGTTGAAGAAGGTGACCGAGTTAGAGCGGGTCAGGTCTTAGCCGTGTTCGATACGGATGCTATGGAGCAGCAAGTACTACAGGCGCAAGCAGATGTCGCAGAAGCGGAAGCCACCCTTGCCAATGCCAGCGCTGATGCTGCACGTGTGCTGCCATTGATCGATATCGATGCCATCAGCAAACAAGAAGCCGACCGCTACCGTACCTCGGAAGTCCGTGCCAGAGCTTCTTTGCAAGCATCCAAAGCCCGTTTGAGCAATCAGCGTTTAACATTAGAGAACGCAAAAGTCGTCGCTCCTGTCAGCGGTATTATCAGTGAAAAAATGGTAGAAGTTGGGCAGGTGGCAGGTGGCAGGTTGGCAGGTGGAGATCCATTATTTACGATTATCAAAGGCGGCGTTTTGGAATGGCGAGCAGATATAGATCCTAAGCTTGTCGGGGATATAAATGTCGGTACGCCTGTACAAGTCAGTCTGCCGGGTGGTGATACAGTGATGGGGCAAGTAAACCGCATCGCACCCACCGCAGACAACAACCGTCAAATTACGATTTATGCCAGCCTAGCTGCCAACTCAAAGATACGTGCAGGCATGTATCAAACAGGCGAGTTTCTATTGGGAAGTACCAGTACGCAAACGATTCCTAATAGCGCCGTGGTCAGCAATGATGGTTATGATTATGTGATGCTCGTTACCGAATCGACTACTCGAGATGATCGGTCGATGGGACGTATCAAGCAGCAGCGAGTCACGTTAGGTGAGCGATTGGGCGAGAGCGTAGCAGTGCTAGAGCCTTTGCCAAATGACAGTCGTATCGTAAAACAGGGCGGTAGCTTCTTAAATGATGGTGACTTAGTGCGTGTTGTTAATGGTGTAACTCAAACCAGTAAGCCAGTGCAGGCACAGCCATGAGCTTAAACGTCTCCGCTTATTCTATAAAGAACCCGCTCGTCGCTATCTTGCTATTTGTGCTGCTGACGTTGGGCGGTATTTACGGTTTCATGAAAATGAAAGTCCAGCAGTTTCCCGACATAGACTTGCCAGCGGTGGTAGTCACGGTCACGCTACCGGGTGCTGCGCCTTCACAGCTCGAAAACGATATCGCCAAAAAGATTGAAAACAAACTGACCAGTATCGAAGGCGTGAGTCATATTCGCACCACGCTACAGACGGGCGCGGCGACCATTGCCACTGAATTTACCTTAGAAAAAGACATTCAAGAAGCGGTAGACGATGTGCGGTCAGCAGTCGGCGAAGTACGTGGTGATCTACCAGCTGCAGCCAACGATCCTATCATTACCAAAGTATCTACCGCAGGGTTTCCAGTGGTTACGTACTCTGTCGCTGCTGAAAATATGAGCGTGGAGGATCTATCGTGGTTTGTCGATGATACCGTTACCAAACGACTATCTGATATACCAGGCGTCAGTACCGTGAGCCGTGTTGGCGGGTTGCAGCGTGAAATCACGGTTGCTGCCGACCCAATTGAGTTAAGTGGTCTAAAGTTTTCTATTTCGCAATTATCGCAGCAAATAGCTGGTATCCAGCAAGACAGCTCTGGCGGGGAGGCAGAAGTTGGTAATACGACTCAGACCATCCGTGTTCTCGGTGCTGTTGAGCGAGCAAATGAGCTAAACGACTTGCAAGTGGCTGTCCCTACAGGGGGTACACAGGCTTTAGGTCGGATGGCAGAAATCACTGACGGCGCAGCAGATCCAAGCTCGATTGCCAAGCTAGACGGTCAAACCGTAGTGGCATTTAACATCACTCGCTCGCGCGGTGCCAGTGAGGTCGATGTGATGGAGCTGGTTGATGAAGAGCTTGCCAAGCTGACTGCTGATGTCGGTAACATCAGTATTGAAAAAGTCTATGATCGAGCCACACCCATTGCAGAAGATTATGAAGCTTCGTTAAGAATGCTCATCGAGGGTGGTCTGTTGGCTGTAGTGGTAGTCTTCCTGTTTTTGCGCAATATTCGCGCGACTATCGTTGCTGCGGTTGCTTTGCCATTATCAGTGATTCCAACCTTTTTAGGTATGTATCTGTTTGGCTTTAGTCTTAATATCATCTCACTACTGGCATTATCATTGGTCATTGGAGTGCTGGTTGATGATGCAATCGTTGAAGTCGAAAACATCATACGCCATTTACGCATGGGTAAGACGCCTTATGAAGCAGCGATGGAAGCCGCTGATGAAATCGGTCTCGCCGTTGTCGCTACTACGTTTACTTTAATTGCGGTGTTTTTACCAACGGCCTTTATGGGCGGTATCGTTGGACAGTTTTTCCGTCAGTTTGGTTGGACGGCTGCCTTATCAATTTTTGCCTCGCTGATGGTAGCGCGCCTGATTACCCCTATGATGGCAGCTTATATCTTGCGACCTGAGAAAAAGCACGTCGAAAAACAAAGCGCGATGATGAAATACTATCTTAAGATTGTGTCTTGGACTCTACATCATCGCTGGATAACCATGGGTGCAACACTTGTTTTATTTGTGGCATCGCTAGCTCTGGTTAAGCTGCTACCGACGTCATTTATACCTGACAATGATATCGATCAAACTCGAGTGGCTATTGAGCTGACACCTGACGTGTCATTGGCAGATACTGAGCGCGTGGCGGCGTTAGCGAGTGCACGTATCTTGGCCATGCCTGAGGTGACTAATATCTTTACCTCAGTGGGAGAGGCGCAGGCGTCGATGGGTGAGTCAGATGGCGGCGGCGGCAAGGCTGAAAACATCGCAGGTTTGGATATCGTACTTGCTCCGCGTGCAGAACGAGGCACCAAGCAAGAGATAGAGCGCAAAATTAGCAAACTGATGACAGAAGTGCCAGGAGCACGGTTTACTGTTGGCTTATCGAGTGGTGGTGAGAGTGGCTATAACTTTTCATTAACCAGTACTAACCCGCAATTGCTTGAACAAACTGCACAAAAAATCATGTCTGAGATTCGAGGTCTGCCAAGCGCAGGCGCTGTGACCAGTGATCGCAGTTTGCCACGCCAAGAGCTAACGGTAACGCCAGATAGATTGGCAATGGCGGACAAAGGGGTGACCACGCAAGATATTGCTACGACTCTACGTGTGGCGACTGTAGGCGACTACGAGCAGCAATTGTCCAAGCTTAATCTTGATACGCGCCAAGTACCAATCGTTGTACGTCTGCCGGATGTGGCTAAGCAAAATGTTAGCCAACTAGAAGGTTTGTACGTGCCGAGTACCATGCCTGCCGGTCAAGGCGTGCGCGTCGGTGAGGTTGCTACGCTAGACTTTGGCACTGGGCCTGCGCAGATTAGTAGATTGGATCGAGAGCGTGCCATTAGTATCACGGTACAACCTGCGAGTGGCGAGCTTGGCGATTTGGTACAAGCGGTCAAAGCAGTGCCGACCATGCAGCAACTGCCGCCTTCTATTACCATCATCGATCAAGGTCAAGCCGAAAACATGGCAGACCTTTTTAGTGGCTTTATCATTGCGATGTCCGTCGGTGTGGTCTGTATTTTAGGCGTGCTGATTCTACTATTTGGTCGTTTGTTGCAGCCTTTTACCATTCTGATGGCGTTACCTCTGTCGATCGGTGGGGCGTTTGTCGGCTTGGTTATTACCAATAGCAGCTTATCGATGCCTTCGATGATTGGCTTTATTATGCTCATGGGTATTGCGACCAAAAACTCTATTCTATTAGTCGATTATGCATTGATTGCCCAGCGCCGAGGGCTGGCACGCTTTGAGGCTATCGTAGATGCATGTCGCAAGCGTGCACGGCCTATTATCATGACGACCATCGCGATGGGTGCAGGTATGTTGCCATTGGTATTTGGTTGGGGCGATGCAGATCCTACTTTTAGGCGACCGATGGCAGCAGCGGTACTGGGTGGTCTGGTGACCTCTACGCTATTGAGCTTGGTTGTTATTCCTGTCGTCTATACCTTAATGGATGATCTATCAGGATGGTTTGCTAAATGGCTGGCTCCACATGGGAAACCTAGTGACCTCTAATAGTCACTTCTCATAGAGAGCCAAATAGCTAACCAAATAGTGAGCCAAGACACGACACAATAGTAGCAATGTGGAAAATGCTGAATGATTAACACGCTCTCAATTAGGTCATATACTCGTCAAACTAGAGGGCATTCTCATGACTTTCATCAGATTGTTTTGCCTTTGCGAGGGGCAATCAATATCGAAGTTGGGAGCTATACTGGAAAAGTTATCCCGAGCGAATGTGTTGTCGTCAAGGCAAATGAAAAGCACTACTTTAGTGCTGAGGAGAATGCAAAGTTTGTCGTTGTGGATACAGATCTGTTGCCAGAAAATGTGCTTCATTCATCACAAATTGTCTTTTCTATAAGTGCGCCATTGTTGGCATTTTTGGAGTTTTCAGAAAGTCAGTTAAGGTATCAAATCAACCCTGAAGTCGAGAAGTTGATGTTTGATACCTTTTATAAACTTCTAGAACAACAAAATCTATTTGTGCAATATGACGCTCGAATTAGAGAAGTCGTCGCATATATTCACCACAATTTTGCTAAAAACCTTTCTGTCGAAGTGTTGGCGGATATCTCTTGTCTCAGTGCTACGCAGTTTAAAAAGAACTTCAAATCGCAAACAAACCAAACCGTCACTGAGTACATCACAAAGATCAGAATGCAAAAGGCGCAAGCTTTGTTGCTACATACTGATTCACCTATCGCTATCATAGCCGAACTGGTTGGTTATACGGATGTTAGTGCTTTTAGCCGCCGCTTTTCTAAATATTTTGGTATTGCCCCTTCCAAATTAAAACACGTCTAACCAGACATGCAAACCGTCTAATCTGCAAAAACAGTAGTATACAACTATCTATAATAATGTTATTCATTATAACGTTAGAGGTAGCTACTATGCTGCAGAATAAATCTAGTCTAAGTGCTATTTTATGTGTGATAGCTGCCAGTGTCCTTTGGGGAACGACAGGTACAGCCTCTGCTTTTATACCTGACGTTAGTCCATTAGCCGTTGGTGCATTTTCCATGGGGGTAGGCGGTGTATTGCTAGTATTGAATGCTAAGAATAATTTATTAAGCGATAGACAGAAACTACTTTCTAAACCCAGTCTCTTATTCATCGGTAGCCTATGCGTTGCTATCTATCCTTTAGCTTTTTATTCCTCTATGAGATTGGCAGGTGTCGCTATTGGTACAGTGATCTCAATTGCCAGCGCGCCATTTTTCACTGTCGTCATGGAGCGTCTGATTAGCAATAAAAGAGTCACTAGTCGATGGGTGGTAAGTTTTATATTTGGTGTGGTTGGCGTTATTTTACTGACTTTAGGGAAAACCCAATATTTAGATATAAACGCACAAGCGAATAATCGAATATTAGGCATTTTATTAGGATTAGTCGCAGGATTGACCTATGCCACATATTCATGGACAGCACGTCAGATGATAGAGAACGGGGTAAACTCGAAATCAGCGATGGCCAGTATGTTTGGTCTGTCGGCGATTTTATTGTTGCCATCATTATTATTAACAGGGGAAAACCTGTTTTTGGATGCAAAACATATAAGCGTTGCCCTATATCTGGCAATTGCGCCGATGTTCTTTGGTTATTTACTTTTTGGTCAAGCGTTGAGAGAGATCGAGGCGAGCAAAGCGACGCTTATCACGTTACTAGAACCTATCGTGGCCACTATATTGGCTATCATTATAATCGGTGAAACATTCTCTCCTATCGGCTGGCTAGGAATGTCACTCATGATAATCTGTCTCTTGCTGCAAGTAATAAAGACGCCAAAACTGACAGGTTATCGAGGAAGGCGTGCACTATATAAGTAATCAAACAATTAGCAAAACAATGTTGCTGATAATAAGCAGTATTTTTGATGAGTTACTGCCTATTAAGTATGACTCTTTGTATGACGTTAGTCTAAAACTGGTAAGTTGAATGGATTAGTTGGGTTAGTCTTTGCTGTAGTCTGTCCAATCAAATTAATTGAAGAAATTGTTTATATCTTATAGCACTATTTTAATTTTACTAATAGGTGAGTAGCTGCTAGAACGATAAACCAATCTCTACAAACTAATCTCTAAAAAACTAGAAAATAAGGAATAACTATGATTAATGCATACGCAGCAAAAGAAAAAAGTGGCAAGTTTGAGCCTTATGAATATGACCCAGGTGCTCTAGGCGATCACGAAGTAGAAATCGAAGTACATAGCTGCGGTATCTGCCATAGTGACTTATGAATGTGGCAAAATGAATGGGGTATGACTCAATATCCGTTTGTCGGTGGGCATGAGGTTGCAGGTAAAGTCCTCAATAAAGGCAAGCAAGTCAAGCATCTAGAATTGGGCGATAAAGTCGGACTTGGCTGGCATAAAGGATACTGTAACGTCTGCGATCTATGCATTGATGGAGACCACAACCTATGCCCTGAGCAAGAAGGTACGATCATTGGTAACCACGGCGGCTTCGCAGATAAAGTACGCGCAAAAGATACTAGCGTCATCAAGATACCTGAAGGGCTTGATTTTAACGCGGTAGGACCACTGTTATGTGGTGGTATCACAGTGTTTAACCCACTTATGCAGTACGACATCAAACCAACTTCTAGAGTGGCTGTAATTGGTATTGGTGGTTTGGGTCATTTGGCATTGCAGTTTGCCAATGCGTGGGGCTGTGAAGTGACAGCATTTACCAGTGAATCAAAAATGGAAGAAGCAAAAGAGATGGGCGCTCACCATTCACTAAACTCAAGAGATGATAGCGAAATTGAAAAAGCCGCAGGTTCTTTCGATCTAATCATCTCAACAGTGAACGTTGATATGAACTGGGATGTCGTGATCAAGACGCTAAGACCAAAAGGTAAGCTGCATTTTGTTGGACTGTTAGAAGCGCCACTAGAGATATCGGCTGCACCAATGATTATGGCTCAGAATAGTCTATCAGGCTCGCCAGTTGGCTCACCATCGACGCTACGTAAAATGCTAGATTTTGCTGCGCGCCATAATATTCAGCCAGTCACTGAAACATACAAAATGTCTGAGATTAATGAAGCGTTTGAGCGATTAGAGAGTGGCAATGCTCGCTATAGAGTTGTCCTAGAAAGAGACTAAACGTCGTTACAGGCAACTAAATGTAGCCACCAAATAAGCACAATAATAGTGATACTCTAGTGAATAGATAGAGTGTCACTATTTTTTTTGTATCGAAATTCTGCTTTTCACCAATTTTTAAAATATGCGGATTATTTGGAGCTGGATCTAAGTATCTTTATTTAATTTTTGCTCAGGCAGTTCTTACTAGTTTTCTCTGACCTACAGACTAATCATTCTAAAATTATAAAAAACCCCTGCTACTGAGTTCACAATAGCAGGGGTAAATACTTATCTTTTTCAGAGCTGTCGTAGAGTAACTTTGCTTATTCTACCGTGACTGATTTTGCCAAATTGCGTGGCTGGTCGACGTCTGTGCCACGCATTACTGCTACATGGTATGACAATAGCTGCACAGGCACGCTGTAGACAATAGGAGCAAGCGTCTCGCAAACATCAGGCACATATACTAAATGTAGTCTATCTTCTGCGACCATTTGACTGGCTTCGCTAGCGAACACAAATAGCTCGCCATGACGCGCATGAACTTCTTGCATGTTGGCTTTTAATTTATCAAACATACTGTCTTTAGGCGCTAGTACGACGATAGGCATGTCTTTATCGACCAATGCTAATGGACCGTGTTTGAGTTCACCTGCCGCATAACCTTCTGCATGAATGTAAGAAATTTCTTTAAGCTTTAACGCGCCTTCTAGCGCAATCGGGAACTGTAGCCCGCGACCTAAAAATAGACAGCTTTTCTTATCCTCAAAGCTTTCACTCATGGTCTTGATAGGAGCATCAAGGTTTAAGCTGGCGTAGAGTTGTCCTGGTAATTGATGTAACTCACTTAATAACGTATTTAAGTGTTCGTCAGTCATGCGTTTCTGCGTGACACCAACTTTTAATATCAATAATATCAATGCCACAAGCTGAGTGGTAAATGCTTTGGTAGAGGCGACGCCAATCTCAGGCCCTGCTAACGTCGGCAAGAAAATATCTGTTTCGCGTACCAGCGATGACGTCGGTACATTACATAATGCCAAGCTGACTAAGCCTGCTGGTGTTTGCTTCTGGATATCACGTAACGCCGATAAGGTGTCGGCCGTTTCACCAGATTGAGAAATACAGATGACCAAAGTATTATCGACGACGACAGGATTGCGATAGCGGAATTCGCTGGCAACCTCGACCGAGCAAGGTATACGAATAAGGCTCTCAAACCAGTATTTTGCGACCATACCAGCGTGATAACTGGTACCACAAGCAATCACTTGTACATGACGAATACCTGATAACAGTGTCTCATGACGCTGTAAAAAATCGTCGCGTAATTTGGTGGTTTCACCATTATCCAAAGCCATCTCGATCGTACGAGCGACAGCATCTGGCTGCTCGTAAATCTCTTTGAGCATATAATGCTTGAACTCGCCTTTATCGGCATTGTGCTGGGTTGCATCAATTTCATGTATCTGACGTTGGACTTCAACACCATCTGTATAAACCTGAATGCTATTGCGAGTTAATTTGGCGATATCACCTTCTTCTAGATACATAAAGCGGTTAGTCACTGGTAGCAATGCCAACTGATCTGACGCGATAAAATTCTCACCGATGCCGACACCAATAACCAAAGGTGAGCCTAGACGTACAGTAATGAGCTCATCAGGGCAATCTACGTGGACAATACCCAATGCAAAAGCACCGTGCAATAACGGAATAATGGTGCGGACCGCTTCTAACAAGTCAGGTGTCTTTTTGTAGATATCATGGATCAGATGAGCCACAACTTCAGTATCTGTCTGTGAAGTAAACACGTAGCCTTTGGCTATTAGCTCTTCTTTTAGTTCAGCGTAGTTTTCGACGATGCCGTTATGAACGACCGCAATCTTGCCTGATACGTGTGGGTGCGCATTACGCTGTGCCGGCTCACCATGAGTTGCCCAGCGTGTATGAGCAATACCGATATGACCATCAAAAAACTCTGGATTGATAGCAACGGCATTAACCAGTGCCTGTACTTTACCCACTTGGCGCTCACGGTGTAGTTCACCATCACGAATAACCGTCAGACCAGCTGAGTCATAGCCGCGATATTCTAAACGCTTTAGGCCTTCAAGTAAGATATTAGCGATATTTCGCTCAGCAACGGCGCCTACAATTCCACACATGGCTATTCCTTAGATTCAAATTTTAGTAGTTCAATATATAATGGTACAAGATCAAAAATTTGGTTGAACATTAATGATGAGTCATCAACATATAAATATGATGAAGCAGCATCACAAAGATTGAAGTACTGCTTAGGGTTGCTCAAGAGTGATGGTCATTGATCACACTAGCAACGAGCTGGCTACTTCTTCGTCGGACGCTGAAAATCATTTTTTTGCACCTGACGCGCACGGCCAAAGGCCAAAGCATTGTTATCAACATCTTTGGTAACCACAGAACCTGCCGCCACAGTCGCAGTATTACCAATCGTCACAGGCGCAACTAAGCTAGCATTGGAGCCGATAAAAGCATTGTCTTCAATGATGGTTTGCGATTTATTAGCACCGTCATAGTTACAGGTAATGACACCAGCACCGATATTCACGCCTGTACCGACAGTCGCATCACCGACGTAGCTTAAGTGATTTACTTTACTGCCTTGACCAATAGTCGATTTTTTAATTTCGACAAAATTACCAACTTTGCTGTTATCAGATAGTACGGTATCAGGACGCAAATGCGCAAAAGGCCCGATATCAACACCGGCACCGATATCGGCACGATCGATCACGCAATACGGTTTGATGTAGCAGGCATTACCAATCTTGGCATTTTTGATAACACAGCCCGCTTCGATATAGACGTTGTCACCTAAGGTACAGTCACCTTCAAATACCACATTAACGTCAATAAACACATCTTGACCAGCGCTTAACGTACCACGAATATCGACACGGGTAGGGTCGGCAAACTGTACGCCAGCTTCTTGTAAGTCAGCAACTAGCTTACGTTGCCAAGTGCGCTCTAGACTAGCAAGCTGTTGGCGGTTATTAACCCCTTCAATCTCAAACGTATGCTCAGGCTCAATCGCCGCGATAGTAATACCATCGGCAACTACCATTTTAACGATATCCGTCAGATAATATTCTTGCTGTGCATTGTCGTTAGAGAGCTCAGGCAAGTATTTGTGCAGTAGCGCATTATCGACACAGTAAATACCGCTATTAATTTCTCTAATGCTTTGCTCTTCAGCATCAGCATCTTTTTGTTCAATGATGGCTTCAATATTGCCTGCTTGGTCACGCTTAATACGACCCAAGCCAAATGGATTATCAACAGTCAATGTCAGCATCGACATACCATCAGTATTGGCAGTTTTTAATGCTGTCAATGTCTCACAGCTGACCAATGGCACATCACCGTAAAGAATAAGACTTTGTCCTGACTTGGGCAAATCAGACAGTGTTACCTTGACCGCATGGCCAGTTCCCAATTGTTCAGTTTGAGCAACCCAAGTAATCGATGCTTGTGTATATTGATTGGTAATTTCTGACTTTACTTGATCACCACCAAAGCCATGAACAATAATAGTTTCATCAACAGTTAACTGATGACAAGTATCTAGTACATGGCCTAACAAAGACTTCCCAGCCAATGTCTGCAATACCTTTGGCTTTGCCGATTGCATACGTGTGCCTTTACCGGCAGCTAAAATAATTACAGAAAGAGGAGATGTCATAATAGGCTCGCAAATGTAACAAAATATAATATTGGATTATAGCGCAAATGTTCAGTTAGAAAAACACTGTGATGTGCAGGCTTTGTAATGCAACCTGCTGACAATAAATCAATCATCTATGCAGAAGAGTAGCGTTCAAATTGATAACGTTGCTGGGATTAGCGGTTGTAGAGTAGTTAGCTCAGTATCGTGGTAGTTAGGGTAGCTTATAACAGCACGCCAAACATAACCGCTACCCATACTACTGCTGCCATGATACCGGCGATGATGTCATCAAGCATAATGCCTAACCCACCAGCAACCCTTTTATCAGCCCATCCAATCGGTGGCGGCTTAACGATATCAAAAAATCGAAATAAGATAAAAGCGAAAACAATGGCGAAAATAGAAAGCTCTTGAGACACATTTTGCCAAAAGTTATCGTCAGCAATCCCCATATAAGACAAGGGTAGTAGGGTAATCCAAATACCAGCCCACTCATCCCAAACGATATGCGGATCGTCGTGACCTTGCATTAGCTCAGCAGTGCGTCCGCAAATCCAAACGCCCAAAATACAAGATAGAATTGTCAAAATGAGAAAAGGTATAAAGCCCAAACTCAACAATGGTATTGCAATGATCAGCCCACCAACGGTACCCCAAGTGCCAGGTGCACGGCGCGGCAAACCACTACCTAAACCGATACCGAGCCAATAAACCACACGGTCAAGCGCGTTAGCACCGACCGGTAAGGGTGGGCAGTCATTTGCTTTACGGATGTCAGGCTTAGATAAGTCGTGATCAGTCATGGATTAGCCTGTAAAGTGTTGGTAGCCAGTAAGGTTGGGCCATATTGAAAACGGTGCGGGCTGAGTAGGCGTCACTGGCTGATTTTGATAAAACAGTTCAAGACGTGAGTTATCAGGAGACTTGGTATCTATCGCTATCGGATCTGATAGTGCAATTACCTCGCCGATACAAGTGACAGGTGTGTTGCCAGTAGGCGGTTTGATATGCGCAGGCAAAGTAAATGCCAGTTCATAATCATCGCCGCCCGCTAGCTGACCTAATAAGCGATCAGACAAATCGACAGTAGACAATGACTCGCTACTCGGTAGCTTGTCTAAGTGGATGCGCATACCTACAGAGCTTTGCTGACAGATATGACCAAGATCTTGATAAAGACCGTCGGAGATGTCTATCATCGCTGTTGCACCCATCTTTGCCAATGCTGCACCTAGTGCAATACGCGGCGTTGGCATATGTAGACGATGCGCCAACTCAATACCTTGTGCGCTGTCAGGATGCTGTAAGGCGAAAGCGGCATCACCAAGGGTGCCTGAAACATAAACCTTATCACCCACTTGCGCACCTGAGCGGTAAATGGCAGGTGTATCTGCGGACAGCAATCCCTGAGCACTGATACTGAGTACTAAACGCTCACTGCGCGTGGTATCACCACCTATCAGCGTTACGCCAAACAGCTGGCACGCATGAAACAGCCCTTTGGCAAACTCAGTAAGCCATTCGTGTTTTGCCAAACGTTCAGGTAATGCCAGTGCTAGCATAATGCTATGCGGCGTCGCACCCATAGCTGCAATGTCTGAGACATTAACGGCCACGGCTTTATAGCCAATCGCAAATGCTAATTCGTCAACTCTTTGCCAATCAGCATGAAAGTGACGACCTTGAACCAGTGTATCAATACAGCTAACCAAGCGTGATCCTGCTGGCAATGCCATCACAGCCGCATCGTCACCGATACCTTTTTCGATACCAGTTGATGGTGCATGCGTGGCCTGCATCTGTGAGAATATACGCTCAATCAGCTCAAACTCGTTCATGGCTAGTCTTAGTCTTTGGTATCGTTAGCGTTTTTCTTACTCGCCTTAAAGTCACTGATATTTGCACTGGCTTTACTGGCACTACTGCGTTTAACGTTGGCTTTGTTAGCACTGATACGCGGCTTATTTGATGCAGTCGGCTCATCGACGATCGTGCTTTCTGTTTCAGCAGCAGTTTCGATATTGTCAGCTACCGTTACTTCAGCCGAACTCGCTTCAGATTGTTTAGCCGCCGCTTTTTGTGACGTACGTAGATTGGCATTGGTATCTGCTTGTACCTCTAAAGCACGCAGCTCACCAGCCATTTTATCCAGTACTGCATTGATCAATTTATGAGCGTCAGTCGCCCCAAAGTGATTATTTAGCTTCATCGCTTCATCAAGCACGACTTTGTAAGGAATCTCTACACGGTTCTGTAGCTCATACGCGCCAATCAACAAGATAGCGTGCTCAACCGTATCTAGCTTATCAACCTCACGATCGAGATGCTGACTGATAAGCGCATCGAGAGCTTCAATCTGCTCTGGAATGTCGCGCATCATTTCATGATAATAACCGATATGGACGGTATGCATGGCATTGGTTGCACGCGTGCGAGCAGCAATATCATGCGGAGCATTGGCTTTCCAGCCAAGCTTGCCATCTACATCAAAGCGGCGATCAGTGACGAGCCATTCGTATAGGCCTTGCATGGCAAAGCGACGTGCCTTACGGATAGCAGTGTGACTGGTCTTGTAAGAAGACTCACTCATATCGAATGTTTGATCACCCGCACTACTGCTCGCTATACGGGTAGCTTCAGCTTGTCCATCATTGGCTTGTGCGGTTTTCGCAGCGCTAATAGCGCGCTTGAGTTGGTCAGTCATAGGGGGTCTGTACCTAAATTTTTGAGATGGTACCCAGTCAAAATATAAATAACAAAGTAGCTTTTTAGCTTTGTTTATTTAAAACTTCAAAGAGTATAGAAATACGGCGAAAATTCAAAAAGTAGCCAATTGTTTTGATAGCTGGCTAGTGCTATGAGGTGCTGTTATTACTAAATAGCAGCACCAGTTAAACTAATAAATTTGAGCTTTAAAGCTTACGCTTCATCGATATCATCAATATCAAGTTGTGACAAAACAGCGATCATTTCTAGTACAACCATCGCAGCTTCAGAGCCTTTGTTGCCCGCTTTAGTACCAGAGCGCTCGATAGCTTGCTCGATGCTATCAGTAGTGATGATACCGTTAGCAACAGGGATATTATAATCCATTGCCACAGCGCTCAAACCTTTGGCCGACTCGCTAGCTACAATATCAAAATGCGGCGTGCTGCCACGGATGATTGCACCCAGTGCCACAATCGCATCAAAGCGATCTGATTCAGCAGCACGTTGGGCCACAAGTGGTAGCTCAAATGCGCCAGGCACACGAATAACAGTAATGTTGCTACCCAATACACCATGACGGAGTAGGGCATCGATTGCACCATCAACCAATGACTCAACGACAAAACCGTTAAAACGACCAACAACGATACCAATGCGAGCATCAGCGCTTTGATGTAGGTTACCATCGATATGAGTCACGTCGTTGCGCTGCTGTTGTATATTCGACATAAAAAATCCTTTGCTTAATAAGCGTTCAATTGAAATATAGGCGTCAATAAATAGCTAAATAGTCTGATGCGTTCAATCGACTCGGTCGCCTATTATTTTGGCGTTACCCTAGTTAATTGAACGAAAATAAATGGTTAGCGCTATGATAGCATTTTTTTGGGTTTTATTTGTATATTACGAGCGTGCTAAAGACGCATCTGTATTCCTTGCGCTGCCATATACTCTTTGGCCTCCAATACTGTGTACTCGCCAAAGTGAAAAATACTGGCGGCAAGTACGGCATCTACGCCGCCTTCTAGTACGCCTTCTGCTAAATGTTGCAGGTTACCGACGCCGCCTGAAGCGATAACGGGTACATTAACGCGGCTCGTAATTTGCTGCATGAGCGCCAAGTCGTAGCCTTTTTTGGTACCGTCACCGTCCATCGAGGTGACCAGTAATTCACCAGCGCCCAGCTCTGCCATTTTGCTCGCCCAAGCAACG
This sequence comes from Psychrobacter sp. Arc9, assembly GCF_041431295.1. Lineage (NCBI taxonomy): Bacteria > Pseudomonadati > Pseudomonadota > Gammaproteobacteria > Moraxellales > Moraxellaceae > Psychrobacter > Psychrobacter sp. Arc9. The sequence goes on from NZ_JASMRK010000011.1 coordinate 32,175, forward strand.
GCATCGATACCTGTTGGCTTACGGCCACCATGGGTGAAAATCTCCCAACGTGGCACGACAATACCATCGACGTTGATATCAGCGACGCGTTTGGCATCGATAGCAACGACGATACACTGATTACCAAATTTCTGAGCGGCTTCACCAACGAACTCTGGCGTAAATACGGCTGCTGAGTTAATCGCCACTTTATCCGCGCCAGCATTGAGCAAATTGCGGATATCAGCGATTTTTCGTACGCCGCCGCCAACAGTCAGCGGAACGAATACCGTTTCTGCCATGCGCTCAACAGTATGATAAGTGGTATCGCGCTCATCATTGGTCGCAGTAATATCCAAAAAAGTAATTTCATCAGCGCCCTGTTCGTTGTAGCGTTTGGCTACTTCGACAGGATCGCCTGCGTCTTTGATATCGACAAATTGCACGCCTTTGACCACGCGGCCATTGTCAACGTCCAAGCAAGGAATGATACGCTTTGCTAACATAGGGTCTTTCACCTTATAATCAATTCATAGGCGCTAGTCTAGCAAAATCACTGCTATTTCAGGCAGGTTTTCGCAAGATTATTACGCTTTTCACCATAGTTTTATCATGCGCGGTACAATTGCTGTCATTACCGCATAAATTTATCCTATTTAACTTCTTATCCAATTGCTATAAGTGAGATGTCATGTCCGTCTATACCCAGTTAACCGATGATCAGTTTGCCACCTTTTGCCAAAGCTTTGGCGTGTCGTTTGCCCGCGCGATTCCGATCACTCAAGGTATTAAAAACTCAAACTGGTTTATTCAAACGACTGACGATGTAGATGGCACGTACTCTTACGTATTCACTTTATTTGAAGAGCGTCCACCTGCTGATATCGAAAAAATGGCCGTTATTCTTAATCAATTAAATGGCAAATTACCAGTTGCCGCGCCGCTAGCCGTTGTTGAGTCAAATGGTTCGCAAACGGATAACGATGATAAGCGTTATGTCATCCATTATGAAGACAAAGCGATTACGCTAGTGCCGTGTCTAACAGGTTCACATCCAGATCAAACCACGCAAGCAATGTGTCATGATATTGGCGCGGCATTAGCGATGCTGCATGAAACGCTACAAGCACTACAACCAAGTGAGCAATATGGCGTGCCTTTGTACCCATGGGCAGATGTGCGCGACCGTGAAATGCAGTTTATGCCAGGTGACGAAGCTAAGCTGATGAGCGATATCTGGCGCTCTTATTCGGAATTGCCACTGACAACCTTGCCAAAAGGCTTATGCCATTTAGACATGTTTGCCGACAATACCTTATGGAATCTACAAAAAGGCGAAGCGCGTTTGACGGGTCTGTTGGACTTCACCGAAGTCAGTGTCGAGCATTATGTGATGGATATTGCCATTACTATCAATGATTTTTGTACCACGTGGGGCGTTGCAGAACAAGGCGAAGCCGTTAACTTTGACCGCAGTAAAATGGCGGCGTTCTTACAAGGTTATGAATCGATACGCCCGTTAAATAACGATGAAAACCGTGCACTACCTGTTATGCTGGCAAAAGCGGCAGTGATTTTCTGGTTATTACGCCTAAATGTGATTCACTACAATCGTACCGAAGGCCGTACGGGTGATAACATCATGGTCAAAAATCCTGACTTGATGAAACGCTTGGCCGCTTATCATTGGGCGCATGTTGAAAAGTCGCAAAATACCGTATTTGTACTATTAAGCAAACCAGACAATCAAATAGTTGGTGTATTTAGCAGCATCTCGCAAGCTGAGCAAGCGCAGGAAACATTAAATAGTAGTGAGTTTGCAATCAAAGAATATACGCTAGATCAATTGTCTTAAGTATTGCTTATTCATTTATTCTAGTACTAATTTTAGTACCGAAACCTTAGAGGCGACCCCATGACCGATCAAGTTGATAACTGGCACAAACTGGCGCGCTACGATACCAATATGCAAGGTGAGCTACACGCCAACCTACTACGTAATAACGGCATTACCGTGTCCTTGCAACCGCTAAGCGCTATCCCAGGTATGAACTCGGGTATCGTTCTTTGGGTAGAAAGTACCGATCTGGCAGAAGCTCAGCGCATTTTGGATACCATCCCAACTGATGGTGCCGCCTTACTGGATGAGATGAGTGATGCTGACTTTGATGCGCTATCTGCCGCTCAAAGCAATGCTACTCAAGGTAACTCGATAATAGACGATAATAACGGCGGTAATGATTAAATGTGTCAACTCTTAGGAATGAACTGTAATACCCCAACGGATATTGGCTTTAGCTTTGCAGGATTTCGCAAGCGCGGCGGGATGACGGACAGTCATGAAGATGGCTTTGGTATTGCCTTTTTTGAGCGCAGCGAATGCAGTAATAACGACAAAACCAACGATGAGACGGCAAATGACTCAACGGGTCTGCGTTTGTTTCATGACAATCGTCCAAGCCATCTGTCGCCAGTCGCTGACTTGGTCAATAACTACCCAATCAAAGCCATGAATGTCATCGCGCATATTCGTAAAGCGACGCAAGGGCAGAACTGTTTGGCAAACACCCATCCATTCGTCCGTGAAGTATGGGGCGAACAGTGGGTATTTGCGCACAATGGGCAGATGAATAGCGAATTTATCAAACGCTGTCAGCGCTTACAAGACAACGGCAATGCCTCACACTGTCAGCCAGTCGGTTCAACTGATTCTGAAATGGCATTCTGTTATTTGGTCAATCGTCTAAAAAGCAGCTTTAAGTCGCGTCCTGATGACAAAACGCTGTTTAATTTTTTGACCACACAGTGTCGCTATCTCTCTGCCAATGGGTTATTTAATTGCTTAATATCGAATGGCAGGTGGCAACTGGCTTATGCGGGTAGCTTGCTGTTTTATCTCACACGTAAAGCGCCATTTGGTGAAGCCAAACTGGCTGATGATGATATGGCGATTAACTTTGGTGATGTGACTACAGACACAGATAAAGTCACGATTTTGGTCACTGTGCCATTGACTGAAAATGAGAAATGGCAGCAATTGGCTGTCAATGAATGCTTAATCTTTCAAGATGGCGATGTCATTTATAAAGACAGCCCAAGCCAGCGCAAGTTTTTAACAGTGGACGAAGGCATTGCGATTGCACGAGCCGTTGGGGCGAGTGTTTAGCGGTTAATGAATATCCAATACTGTTTAAATATAACTCCCACAACACCGCTTAAACTTCTCACCAGACCCACAAATGCACGGTTGCTTTTGGCTGACTATCATCGCAACCGTCGGGTCTAAGAAATACCAGCGCGCATCGTTATTAGCTCTGTTTATAACCTTTACGAAAGTAGACAGTTCGTGATGCGCCTGTATTTTTTCGTCTAAACCACCTGATGTTTCCTCAGGACTTTTAAAATAAGCCTTAAACTCAACCTGTGCATGACGTTTACCAAGCTTTGGCGTGTGCTCTACTATCTCTAATCCTGCCCAATCCGTCTCTTTTGCCCAACTTTCAATCGCTACAACATCAAGTAATGCTTGCTGCGCAGGTACTGTGGTCTTGACGATATACTCTGGTTTCACCAATGCAAAGGCACTATAGCGCGTACGCATCAACCGTTCGGCTGTCTCCGCTTTTATACCACCTGCTTTGTCAACCTCATCATTATAAAAAGCACCATTATAAAAAGCATCATGATAAGGCTGGCAGCAGTCTTGATAGGATAGTGGAGCGTCTGTCGTCTCTGCTGTTGGATTGATTTGGCAAGGGCAGGTATCTGGGTAAGATTGCATGTTTTACTCTAATTTTTGTTGGGGCTTATTCGTTTAGGCTTAATGGTCTTTTGATAACTTTATTGCAGCATGCTTTTTATTAATTCTGGCAATATGCCGACTTTGAGCTGAGCCCATGCAGAAGGGTCGCTCAATCGTGACCAAAACATCTCAAAAGGTGGGGCGGCGTATACCAGTAGCGCAAGAATAGTATATAAGAGCAGATACCACCATTTGTCTTTTGGCTGATAAAACTTCATCGCCGTACCCGATGAGCGCTTCATTTTCATATTGGATAAATTGACACTATACAGCTCGTCTAATGACAAATGCACCATCGCGCCACCAAATAAAAACAGACCATAAAACCAACTGGTCGTCAGCGGTAGATGCAGACCATAATAGCTTAGACAGGTTAACCCCAGTCCAAGTATCGCCATATAAGGCACAGAGTGGATAACGCCGCGATGCACCGTCATCGTGGTAAAGATATGAAAGATCACATAACGCATAAAACCATAACCCGCCAGCCATAATGCGATCAATGCGAGCAAGCTCAAATCACTGCGCCAATGCATGACCAGGCCAAAGGCAAAGACAAACGAGGTAATATTAAAACCCAGCTTAATCGGTGTTGAGTTATCCGAATCCAAATCTGGTAGCAATCCACCGATGGTACCAAGCGCCACACATACTAAAAACCCTGAATCATCAATCAATCCTGCTTTATAAACCGTCAAACTCAGGGTGCCGCTTACCATAAAAGCGACATTTAGGTGGGTATTAAAATTTGCCATAAAACTCATTCATCCATAGCGCTCAAAAAGTCCTTTTGAGCGGTGCATCTAGCTGTAAAAAAGCGCACCATGATACCATAGACCGTCCATACGTCTAACAGAGATAGCCTTTAAGAGATAGCGCCTATGCCCGCCAATGATTTACCCGCCACACTTAACTCTGATACTCATACTAAGCAGCTGCCAGTAGCAGAAGGTCAGCTTGATAACAGCTTTGCTGAGATTGATTGGCAAGTGCCTTGGTTATCGCATATTACTCAATTGAGTTATATCAGCAACACGATTGAACGCCTTAGTCGCTCAGAACCGCAGAGGAATAGCTTAGATAATTTGGGTGATTCAGAAAGTTTGGATAATGTGAAAAGCCCAAATAAGCACGATATAAATGCTTCTGACATCAATACGCCTGACACGATTGCCAAGGTCTTAAAAACGGCAATAACGCAGCAGGCCAATCATTTAGAGCAGCCGTTACCGCATACCAAACCTACTCATGACCACAAATCTCAGACGCTACAATTCGTTTCTCAAAATGTATTGCCTGAAGGGGAAGCTTACGAACATTTCATCGGTACAACTGGCAATATCCCGACGCGTGATAACTTACATGACTTGTTTAATGGCAGTATTTGGCTGACCTTTCCAAAGACCAAAGCGGTGTTAAACTATCACCATATGCTAGAAATCGCTAAGCAAGGTATTAGTGAGCGTCGAGGGCGTGTGCGCGACACTATTACTGTCTTTGATGAGAATGGCGCAGTGCTAGTGACTTCTGATGCTAGTATCGGTGAGGCATTAGTCAATTTTGACTGGCAGGCAAGTTTGGTGAAACCACGTGCTAAATGGGACAACCCAACCCAGCCTGATAACAGCGCTCAAGCCGCAGTTTATATCTTTGGGCATGCCCTGCTTGAGCAGTTGGTACACCCACGCAAACCTCTATGCGCTCACAGCATTGTCATTCACGTTGCACAAGAATTCTTTACCTTATCGTTAGCTGAACGTATGCGCTATTTGGATGACAAAGTTGCCGAATACATGGACACATTATTATCAAATGATGACGTCAGACCGCGCCAGCTTGCGCCGCTACCGATTTTAGGGGTGCCGCATTTTTGGGCAGAAAATGCAGATACTGACTTCTATGAGGACAGCTACGTGTTCCGCAGTGGACGACGTAAAAAAGACAAAAAATAAATAGGAAGGGGATTGCTTGAGAATAGCTCGCTAAACCGTTGTTACGTTTACGATTGTGCCACGATTCGACAACGTCCAGACGTTAACAAAGCCTTGTATGTTTGTTATGGTAAAAGGGAGTTTCTGTTAATCACTACAGATATGATTATCTCTTTTGTTAACACTGACTTCTATCAGACAGTTTTGCGAAACTGCGATATTGATTCAAGACAGATCAATCATTTATTGAGCCACCAGTCATACATAGACTTATAATAATTTATGTCCAGGATTTATAACAACGATAAGGAAGCTATCATGAGTGATATTTTTGATGTAAAAGACACCCTTTCGGTTGCTGGCAAGGAACATGCCTACTACAGCCTGCCAAAGCTGACCGAAACTTATGAGCATATCAAGACACTACCATTTTGTATGAAAGTGGTATTAGAAAACCTATTGCGTAACGAAGACGGCGGCCAGTCAGTTGGTAAAAACCATATCGAAGCGGTTGCCAACTGGGATGCAGGCGCTGAGGCGTCAAAAGAAATTGCCTTTATGCCAGCGCGTGTGGTATTACAGGATTTTACTGGTGTACCTTCAGTAGTTGATTTGGCGGCGATGCGTGATGCAGTGGTCGAGCTTGGTGGTAAGGCTGAGCAGATCAATCCGTTTATCCCTAGTGAGCTAGTTGTCGATCACTCTGTACAGGTCGATGCTTATGGCCGCGAAGATGCGCTAGATTTGAACGAAAAAATTGAATTTAAGCGTAATAATGAACGCTATGAGTTTTTGCATTGGGGCAAGCAAGCCTTTGAAAACTTCGTCGTGGTACCGCCAGCGACAGGTATCGTGCATCAGGTCAACCTTGAGTATCTAGCCCGTGTCGTGATGGCAGCAGACGTCGATGGCGAGCTGATAGCTTATCCAGATACAGTATTTGGTACAGATAGCCATACCACGATGATTAATGGTATTGGCGTGCTTGGTTGGGGTGTGGGCGGTATTGAAGCTGAAGCTGCGATGCTAGGTCAACCGTCTTCGATGCTGATTCCACAAGTGGTCGGTTTTGAGCTAAAAGGCAAGCTAACCGAAGGCGTCACGGCGACCGATTTGGTATTACGTGTGGTTGAAATGCTACGTGCACATGGTGTGGTTGGTAAGTTCGTCGAGTTTTATGGCGAAGGCTTACACAGCATGCCGCTAGCGGATCGCGCTACCATTGCCAACATGTCACCAGAGTATGGTGCGACTTGTGGTATTTTCCCAATTGACCAAATGGCGATTGATTACTTGCGTCTATCAGGCCGTGACGAAGAGCAGATTGAGCTGGTTGAAAAATATGCCAAGGCGCAAGGCTTATGGCATGATGCCGATACACCCGCGGCAACTTATTCGAGCAAGCTAGAACTAGATTTATCGTCAGTACAGCCAGCACTTGCTGGTCCAAACTTGCCACAGCAGCGTATCAATTTATCTGATATGCATGAGAAGTTTGGCGAAACGCTAGAAAAAATGACCAAAGATCGTAAGTCAGAAGTAGAAGGCAAAGTACGCTTTGATCAAGAAGGCGGCGAGCAAGAGCAAGCTGAACACTTGGCGGCTGAACCGAATATCGAAGTTGATACCAGTGATGACATTGCAGGTTATGCGCCAGCAAACAATGTCTTTTCAAATGTCAGTATCGATGATAAGCAACACAAACTACGAGACGGATCGGTAGTTATTGCTGCTATTACTTCTTGTACTAATACTTCAAACCCAGCAGTAATGATTGGTGCAGGTCTAGTGGCCAAAAAAGCGGCAGCCAAAGGCCTCAAAGCCAAGCCTTGGGTTAAGACATCGCTCGCACCCGGTTCTAAAGTGGTCACCGACTATCTAGAAAAAACCCATCTGATGGATGAGCTAGAAAAAACAGGCTTCTACCTAGTCGGCTATGGGTGTACGACGTGTATCGGTAATTCAGGACCATTATCAGAAGAGATCGAAAAAGGTATTGAAGAGAATGATTTGGTTGCTGCTGCAGTACTGTCTGGTAACCGTAACTTTGAAGGTCGTATTCACTCGCATGTCAAAGCCAGTTACTTAGCATCACCACCGTTGGTCGTTGCCTATGCACTAGCCGGTACAGTCGATATCGATCTGACGACTCATCCGCTAGGACAGGATCAAGATGGCAATGATGTATTCCTAAAAGACATCTGGCCGACCTCGGAAGAAATTAACGAGTTAATTGCCAACAATATTGATGCTGATATGTTCCGCAAAAACTACGGCGAAGTATTTGACGGTAGTGCAGCGTGGAACGCAATTAGTTCAGCGGATAGCCAACTATATCCATGGGATGAAGGGTCGACCTATATTAAAAACCCACCGTTCTTTGATGGTATGACCATGGAACCAGAAGGTATCCCTGATATCGAAGGCGCGCGTATCTTAGGTCTATTCGGTGATTCAATCACCACTGATCATATCTCACCAGCAGGCAATATCGATCCGGACTCACCAGCAGGTAAGTATTTGCAAGAGCGCGGTGTGATGGAAGCAGACTTCAATAGCTATGGTTCACGCCGTGGTAATGATGCAGTCATGACTCGTGGTACCTTTGCCAACATCCGCATCAAAAACACCATGATGGGTGGTAAAGAAGGCGGTTATACTTATTACTTCAAGGATGACAGCGCTACGCTACAAGATGGTGAAGAAATGCCTATCTATAACGCAGCGATGAAGTATAAAGAAGATAAGCGTCCGCTAGTGGTACTGGGCGGGGCAGAGTATGGTTCTGGTTCGAGCCGTGATTGGGCAGCCAAAGGTACTATCTTGCTAGGCGTAAAAGCGGTATTGACCAGCTCGTTTGAGCGTATTCACCGTTCAAACCTAGTCGGTATGGGCGTACTGCCATTGACGTTTAAAGACGGTCAAAATGCAGAAACCTACAAACTAGATGGTTCTGAAGTGCTCAGCATCACAGGTCTGGACAATGGCGAGAGTAAAACGGCCACGGTTACGGCTACGCGTGCTGACGGATCGGCAGAAACCTTTGAGGTAAATGTTGGTCTACAAACGCCAAAAGAGCGCGAATATGTGCGTCATGGCGGCGTATTGCACTATGTACTACGTCAATTGGCTGCTGAGAGCAAAGAAGCTGGCTAGCAATTAGTTAAGCTTTATATGATAAAAAGCCCAATCTCCGTCAAAGTAGGGGATTGGGCTTTTCTATGCGGCATTTTGAAAATTTAGCTGCTTGAACATCAAGACAAAATACAAGTTTGGGATAGTGCAAACGTAACCGGCTCAATAAGCAGGAATAACTATTCAAACTGGTGAGTTGCGTTTCATTAGTATTCTTTTAAAGAGTTCAATAAAAACAACCTACTGTAAGTGTTGTTTCAATTTAAACACATTTTTAGCACTAGCCTAAAGTTTCTGAACCAACTCTGCTCGTTTATCGAAGCTTGGATAAATCTCATTTAATAAATCTAAGACTTTATTGAATAGAAGAATTAGGTCATTTTCTGCACCATCTTCATATCGTGGTGCTAGTCTTGGAATTCTATGAAGCCGATGAAGTGGATTATGGCAAGTAGTAAAAACAACATCCCTAATTGCGCACCATTGACCATGTACATATGAAGAAGGCCAAGCGTAATAAGCATCGTATATACTCTTACAGCCTGCAACTTGAGACATTTTACGTAAGTCTATGTTTGCCCAATTACCTAAACTAATATTTTGAAAGTCCATGTAGATATCTTCATTCGCTAATGCTTCAACATTTTCTTTCTTAATGTAGCCAGGTTGGTTTTCTAGAATCTCTTCCAGCTTTAGAAATGTAAGCTTTGCTTGTCCTGAACCATAGCTTCTATAAATATCCCAAAGTTTTTCATCTCTTACACTTATTAGGTAATTAAAAGTGATATAGATTTCAGCCAGCATTCTTAAAGCTAACTTTGCAGTTACTAACTTCCCTGATGATGCCAACCCTTCTTGTGTTACAGTGAGAGCATAAAAACAAAAACCAAAGGATGCATCACGTTTGGGCTGAATATGGGTGAATTTATCAGTTCTTAAGAAATGATCAAATAAATCATTCCAAATGTCTCGGACTGAAGAGACAGTTTCCATTAAATCAAAATCAACACTGCTTTTGTTTGGTACGGGCGAAATACACTCTGTATTACCTTTGCATTCATTCCAGAATTTTTCTGTCCAAGCCTTTTTTCCTTGATAGTAATCTTTATCCAACGTGTCACCGCCAAATTGCATTTCAGTTGCTCGAATAAACGGCCTAACCTTTCGTTGGTCTTCGTAATTGGGATATTCAGTATACTCTCTATACTGCTCTTCAGTTTGGAGTTGAAGCTTTCCAGAATAAATAATGGGTATCATATAAGCCCAACGACAATCAGTAGCTTCTTGAGATTGATGATCTAAAAGAATTGCGACTGCATCCGCTAGATTAGTCCAAAGTTCTCCTTCATTTTCCGGCACTTCTCCAAGATATTCGCCCCACTTTTTGGATAAAGGTAAATCTTTAAACAATATTAATGGCTTTAAAGCATTAACTACTCTTTTATCTGAAAAAAGCACTTCAAAAAATTTATCTTGCAGATCACAATCTAGAATAGATAAACCATATATCCCTACACGAGGTAAACTACAATTCCTATTTTCTATCTCTTGAAATAACTTTCCAACATGTAGTCCTATTTGTCTAAAGGTTTCAATCGCTTGTTCTCTACCTATTGCATTCATTAGCAATGCAGCCCAAATCATGCAGGGAAGCCTATCATTCATCCAAGAGATATAAGCTGCATTTGGAATCTGATTAAAAGGAGATATTAGTTTAGAACCTTCCTTTTTATGAGAATCAATTTTCCCTTTGCTCTTATTCTTTTGTTTTTGCCTTACTCTTTTTTGAGACATCAATTGAACTCCTGTTCGTTAAATAGAATGTTAACATTTATTCATCTGCCTTCAATACTATCTAATGATCTCAAAAGGAATGCAAACTGATTAGGCCATGTTATACCGACTGATAAAACTATGTTTTTGAAGTAAATATAAGCTTGCATCTTCATAGTTATCAAAGATGAATGATACAGTAAGTATTAATATATCCTAGTCTAATCTGACTTAATAATTTAAGCATATTTACTCTACGCTTTTTCAGTCAATAACTTAATCCCCAGCCCAATAAACACCATACCGCTGACTCTATTTAACATTGTTTCAATAGAGGGGTTTTCCCGCAAGCGTGTACTAAATCGCGCCGCCAGAAGTGCCAAACACAAGCACCATATAAAGCCTGTGGTGGCAAAAGTCAGTCCCAACATCAAAAATGACAGCATGCCATAAGCATAACTAGCGTCGATAAACTGAGGGAAGAACGCCAAGAAGAATAAAGCGACTTTTGGGTTAAAAGTATTGGTCAACACACCTTGCTTATATATTTGCCAACCATCTACAGCCTTTCGGCTAGTCACGTTCTGATCTTTGGACAAATTGTTTGCTATCGAGCTCGAGTTTTTGCTCAGTAGCATTTTTAGACCCAAATAGCACAAGTAAGCCGCACCGATATATTTAACAATCATAAAAGCGGTAGGGGAGTTGGCGAGCAGCACTGACAGTCCTAGCGCCGCCAATAAAGTATGTACCAAAATACCCGAAATAATGCCAAGAACAGAATAAAATCCTGCTGTTTGTCCCTGTGAAATACTACGGGTGATGATGTACATGCTATCCGTACCTGGCGTTAGGTTTAACAAAATAGCCGCCAAGATAAACCCCAGATAATTCTCGATACCAAACATCGCAATCACTTCCCTTTAATCACGCCAAGCCCCATCATTTATACCATGTGGCTGCACTTTATGAATACGCTCGTCAGATCGATATTAACGAGTATCAGATAGGTTGGCAATAGCGCTATTAACAGTAAGCTAACGACAACAGAATAGAGGATGCTGAGAAATGACAGACATAAAAAAGCCCAGTCACCGTATGATGACTGGGCTTTTTTATTGTTCGCTTATTAGTCTAACCTGATGCTAAGCAAAAGTGCTAGTAAGTGACGCCGAATAGTGGCGTCCCCAGGGGGATTCGAACCCCCGTTACCGCCGTGAAAGGGCGGTGTCCTAGGCCTCTAGACGATGGGGACGCATAGAGTGTTATAACCAGTGGTTACAACGGTACTTCACAATATCAGATAGCTTATCTATTAATAATAGAGCAAGCATTGCCTAGGTGCTGATATCGTCCTACTAGCGAGTATTTATTATTACGTTTCAGTAATACTGAGCGTTGCTATAAATAAGTATGGTGGAGCTAAACGGAGTCGAACCGTTGACCCCTTGCATGCCATGCAAGTGCTCTACCAACTGAGCTATAGCCCCTCGCTAAGAGTGTGCGTATTTTATGTAAGAGCGGCAGTCTTGTCAACAACTATTTTAAAAATAATGCATAAATATGCAAAAAAAAGTGATTTAGCCTATTTTAAAGGCTCAATAAGCCCAAATTAGCGTGGATTTTGCTTCAGCGCGATCTCTTTGATGGCTTTATCGGTATAAAACTCTTCTTCGCTGCCATCAGAAAAAATAATCGCACAGCATTCAGTTGGCATATATTGACCGCCTTTTTCTCGGATCGTTCTTATACCTTTGACGCCAATGATGTCATATTCGCCCAATTTATCTAGATTGTGCTTGGTGTAACCGCAGTAAGTGCTGTATATCCATTTTAAATCTTCGAAGTCTTGGCCCTTGGTCAGGGTCAAAGTTGCATCAAACAGTTCCTTTATGATGGCATCATAATATTTTTGGGCTTCTTTTAAAGTGTTAAAGACATAGTCTTTGCTTTCTATTGTGACGGTTTTGGCGGCCATGTTTATTTCCGATTAAAATATTGAGTAAGAGGTTTTTATATTCTGAGAGTAGTAGTACTTATTAACAACGAAAAAAGGATCAGAGATGGCCTGACCCTTTTACATTCGACAAGTTTAGCTAGTTAACTGTTTAGTAGATAAGTTATTCAGCTTCTAAACTACTCAGCAGCAGCCAAAAAGTCTGGCAGTTCTGCCGCTTGTTTCTCAAGTTTTTTCAATTTCTTTTTGCCGAGGCCGCCTAATACATCAACGGCGTGACGCAAGCGAGTCAGAGTCATGTCAGCGCCGATAATCGCCATAGAGTTCATGACTGGCGTCGATGAGGTGCTACCAGCGATAGCGATAAAGAACGGCGCCATAAAGTCACGCATCTTAATATCCAGGTGAGCAGCAAGGCCTTTTAGCGTGGCATAAATGTTTTCTTCTGACCACGTTGGCAAGACTTCTAATTGCCAAAGCGCTAATTGCAGCATCTCGATAATTTGCTCAGGGGTGAGTGATTTATGAGTGAAGCTCTCAGCATTGATGTCAGGTAGGTTTTGGAAGTAGAAACCACCCCAATTAACCGCATCAGACAATAGCTCAATACGTGGCTGAATCGCCGCTGCGATAGCGGTTAGCTTGTCACTGTTGCTGGCCCACTCAAGGATTTTATTCTTTAATTCTTCAGGGCTAAGCGCACGTAGCCACTCGCTATTGACCCAGTTGAGCTTTTCGATATCAAAAATCGGACCACCAAGCGACACACGTTGGATATCAAAGCTTGCAATCATCTCATCTAAGGTAAATTTCTCAGCATCATTAGGCATTGAGTAGCCCATACGACCGAGATAGTTGAGCAACGCTTCAGGCAGCACGCCTGCATCACGATAGTAGGTGATCGATGTTGGGTTTTTACGCTTAGACAGTTTTGATTTGTCAGGGTTACGCAGTAGTGGCATATGGCAAAGGGTCGGCATTTCCCAACCAAAATAATCATATAGCAGTTGATGCTTAGGCGCAGAGTTCAGCCACTCTTCACCACGCATGACATGGGTAATTTCCATCAAGTGGTCATCGACGACGTTGGCTAAATGATACGTTGGCATGCCGTCTGTTTTTAGCAGTACTTGCATATCGACTTGAGTCCAAGGGAACTCAACGGTGCCACGTAGCATGTCTTGTACCTGACAAGTGCCTTCGGCCGGTACACGCATACGAATCACGTGTGGTTTGCCCTCGCTTACTAATTGCTCGGTTTTTTCTGGAGCAAGATGTGCGCAGCGACCGTCATAACGCGGCGTCTCGCCATTGGCCATTTGCTCAGCGCGCATAACATCTAACTCTTCAGGGGTACAAAAACAGCGGAACGCATGGTCTTTTTCTATGAGTATCTCGGCGTGTTTTTTGTAGATATCACTACGCTCGCTCTGACGATAAGGGGCGTGCGGGCCGCCAATATCTGGCCCCTCACTCCAGTCTAGGCCAACCCAGTGCAAGGCATCCAAAATCATTTGCTCTGATTGCTCAGTCGAGCGCGTCTGATCAGTGTCTTCGATGCGTAAGATGAATTCGCCGCCGTGAGCTTTGGCAAAGGCTAAGTTAAACAGGGCAATATAGGCAGTACCTACGTGTGGGAAGCCAGTTGGTGATGGGGCGATACGCGTGCGCACAGGGCGCGTGCTGTCAGTAGAGGTTTGCATGGTAAAAGTCTCAAAGTTTGCTATCGATATAAGCTATTAGTATAAATAGCGATGAAAGATATGAAGTCGATGTTAAGAAATAGCGTAAAATATAGCGCTAGTATAACAGAGACATGTGATATTTTTAATGAAAAGCCCTTCTAGTGCTTGACTACAGGTGTATCCTTGCGATAATAATGCTAAGCAAGTCATAACTTGTTTATTTTCATCTAATTACTGGCCAGTACGGTCGTCATCTATTGAGTTGTTTGTGTCCCTATCAAAGTCTAAGCCAAAATCGAAAGCCAGTCCTTCTGCCGCCGCTGATCTCTCTGAGTCAGTGTCCAATCCTTCTGTTATAAAGGATGCGTCTACGCAAGATGTCGATCTGGATGTTACTCACGCCCGTCATGAGGGCGAGATCACGTCTGATGAATTAAGTTTTGTCCATGATGCGGTGCTGCTGCAAGAGACTGTCGCTGCGGTGCTCGGTGTAAAATCCTTGCCCAAGCAAACAGAAGGTGACCAAAATAGCTTAAATATAAGTGGTATCTACGTTGATGCGACTTTTGGTCGTGGCGGCCATAGCCGACTGCTATTAAGTCAACTCGCAGATGACGCCACACTGATTGTCTTTGACAAAGATCCGACAGCCATCAGCGTGGCGCAAGAGCTGGCAAGCAAAGACAGCCGTGTGCGTGTGGTGCATGATAGTTTTGCGACGTTGACCGACAGTCTGGCTGCTATGGGCATCACTGAAGTTGATGGGTTAATGGCGGATTTGGGTATTTCATCACCGCAGATTGATGATGGTAGTCGTGGCTTTAGCTTTATGCGTGATGGGGCAGTAGACATGCGTATGGACACCAGTCGTGGCCAGTCAGTTGCCGAATGGCTTGAGAAAGTCGATGATGAAACGTTGGCCAATGTGCTTTATGAGTTTGGCGAAGAGCGTCATAGTCGCCGTATTGCCCGCGCTATCAAACAAATGGAGAGCTACGAGTCTACACTTGAGCTGGCAGAAGTCATCAAGGTAGCGCATCCCAACTGGCAGCGCGGCAAACATCCAGCCACACAAAGCTTTCAGGCCATGCGTATTTTTATTAACAATGAGCTGGGCGATGTTGACGATTTTTTAGCGCAAAGTATTCCTATCTTAAAATCAGGCGGGCAGCTTGCGGTCATTAGCTTTCACTCATTAGAAGATCGCCGTATCAAGCAGTTTTTGCAGCGACATAGCAAAGGGCAATATCCAGAAGACGAAAACCTGCCAATGCCGCCGAATCGTCCGCGCTATTTTAGCAAGCCAAAACGTGTTGGCCCAAGCAAAGCTGAGACGAGTCAAAACCCGCGTGCGCGCAGTGCATGGTTGCGTATGGCAACTCGCACCGACACAGCTTATGAGCAGACAACAGGGTTATAGAAGAACAACATGATGCCACAAGTCATAGTCGAATAAGATTGGTGAGTTGTCAAAGATTGCTAATGTTTGTCTAAATGATGCGCAAATGTCCTAATGGCTACGCCACTGTTAAAAATCTGTAAATATTGTCTGTTAGGCTCAGCAGTTGGTTTTTATCTGCATGATAGTTGCACGGATTTATATGTAGTATAGCCATACAATGTGTTTGGTTGTGGTATGGCATATTGATAGCCATGAGTTGTGATGACTTGTGGCGCCTAAATATATTAGCTATTGGATATGTTTTTTACATTCGTTTTTTTAAGTTTAGTTTGTACATTTATAAGTGTCTTTGGTTTTATATTTATCGATGGTATGACCGAATAATGACACGTTCATCTTTCGCAATCCGTTATCTACTCTATCGTTTACGTTCACCTTTTTGAGATCGTCATGGCAATATCTGACAAACCTGCGAATCGCCGCACTGCTACACCTTATAATACCGATGTCGGCGAGCTGTTCGTGCGCCGGTTTAATGTGGTGAGCATTTATGTGGTCGTGCTATTGCTATTGGCAGCCACGATTGTATGGAGTGGTATCAAAACTGCCGAAGAAGTTCAGCAATATCATCAGGACTACAAAACTTTGCAAGACATGAAAAAACAAGAACGTAAGCTACAAGTAGAGCATCAGCGTCTATTAATTGAGCAACAAACCTTTAGCGCCACGCCGCAGATTGCCAGTCGAGCGGTTGCTGAATTGGGTATGTATTCGCCAACATTAAAGGATAAGCTGATTATCCAACCTGGCGTCGCAACTGCATTGGTGCCAGTGGTTACAGAAGACTCAGATGAGGATGCATCTGACGTCATCGGGCCACGTGTCTCTACCGATATTTCTCCTGAAGAACCAGCGACGGAGGCAGGACAATGAGTGAGAAAAAGCCTAAATCCACCGCAAAAAACACCAGCAAAAAACCAGCCAGCGGCAAGGTAACCAAACCTCTCCGCCGAGCCAGTGCGGCTAAATCTGGTCAGACGAGCAGCAAGCCCGATAAAGCTGCAAGCAATCGTAAGGCAAAATTGTTTGGACGCATCAAAAAAAGCGACACTCAAGGCGCTTATACCAGTGTAAAAAACCGCAAAAGCAAAATGGTTTTTTCGAGCAAAGCGTCAGGTGCTTCTGCTCTCGGTGGTTTCGAACAAGACAAAAACCGTTTTCGTATGGTCTGGGGTCTAGCGCTGGTCATATTAGCGCTACTGATTAGCCGCGCCTATTATATTCAGGTTACCAACGCACAGTTTTATCAAGACAAAGGTAATGAGCTCATTACCAGTGAGCGTACCCAAAAGTCTTATCGCGGTATGATTACCGATCGCAATAATCTACCGCTTGCGGTCAGTGCACCGCTCGCGACGGTTTCATTCAGTCCGCATGATTATTCGCGTGAATATTACGAGCTAAAGCGCATTATCATTACCAATCCTAGCAGTCCACAATTACAGGCGCGTATGCAAAAGCGTCTAGATAATATGGATCTGACAAAGTTAGCCGCTGCTGCCAATATCTCGGTCGATGAGTTGAAAAAAGTCACTGCTATTGATGACAGTATCGATGTGACCGATGAGAAAGCCGTAAAAGCTGCTTTACCATCTGGTGCGGGCTCACACTATTTGCCACTACTTAATAAGGTCACACCTGAGATTGCCCAAAGCGTCAGCTCACTTGATTTCCCAGGCGTCTACGAAAAGAATTTCTTTCAGCGTTATTATCCACAGCCACAGTCCAATGCCCAGCTGCTAGGTTTTATGGGTCAAAACGCCAAGGATCCCGAAGGCGGCTACGAAGGCCGTGCTGGTATTGAGCGTCAGTACGAAAAAGAACTGGCAGGTGATGACGGAAAAGTTTTAGTTCTAAAAGACGCCAAACAAAACAGCCTAAAAGAAATTAAGCAAATCGAGCCAGAAGTACCCGGCAAAGATGTGGCATTGACGATTGATTCGCGCTTACAGTATTTGCTGTATAAAGAGCTAGAAAAAGCTGGGCGTTTGCAAAAAGCACGTTGGTCCACGGGTATGATCGTTGACGTACAAACTGGTGAAGTATTAGCACTATCAACATGGCCGTCGTTTAACTCGAATAACCTTAACGAGATGACGGGTGAAAATCAGCGTAACCGCGCACTGTTAGATGTGTTTGAACCAGGTTCGGTGATGAAACCGTTTACCGTGGCGGCAGCGCTAGACTCGGGTAAATATACGCCAACGACCTTGATTGATACCAATCCCGGTTCGATTCGCGTACGTGGCTATACCATTCGAGATCATAATAATTTGGGCATGGTTAACATGGCCACGCTACTACAGAAATCTAGTAACGTTGCTTCGACCAAGATTGCGCTATCACTGCCAGCCGATGCTATTAGTAATATGCAACGACAGTTTGGCTTTGGCTCAAAAACACCTTTGCAGTTCCCAGGTGAGGGCAGCGGTTTGATCGTCACGCCAAAAGAAAAAGAAACCTCGCGCCGCGCGACGGTCAGTTATGGTTATGGTCTACAAGTGACATTGGCACAGGTTGCACAGGCGTATTCAGCCCTAGCAGCAGGTGGGGTCATGCATCCATTAACTTTAATTAAAGATGACAAATCACAGCCAAGCAAACGTATTATGGCGCATGAGCAGGCAATGTCGATTGTACAGATGCTTGAGAGCGTGACTGAACCTGGTGGTACGGCAAAAGCTGCTGCCATTGACGGATATCGCGTGGCAGGTAAGACAGGTACGTCACGCCGCATCAATCCAGATGGTGGTTATTATACGGATCAGTATCGTAACGTCTTTGCTGGCATGGCACCTGCATCCAATCCAAAGCTGGTAGGCGTAATGCTTATCGAAGACCCGCGCGGTCAGATTTATGCTGGTCTAACGGTCGCCCCTGTCTTCCATAATGTGATGAAAGAAGCATTACGATTGTATAATGTGCCTTTGGATAAGCCACTAAAAACGGAAGCGCAGTAAGCGTTCAATTATTTTAAATGTCCAGTTCTACTGAGCTGACACGTTTTAACTGTTTAGGATTTATCTATGACTATATCATCGCTAGATAGCGCTACTGTTACTTTACAACAGCTTATAGATGCCAATAAAAGCCAGCAGCAAAAACTGGCTGAGCAACTTACAGCGATGATAGAAACATCGATTCAGAAAGTATTCAAGCAGGCAGAGTCAGAACAAGCTCAATCTACTGCCCATATCCCATTTCAGCAGTTTCGCTTAGACAGTCGTCAACTGGAAGCGAACGACGTATTTATCCTTTTAAAAAGTCAAACAGCCAACCCTCAAAAAAGTCGCGATTATCTACTACAAGCCGCTGAGCAAGCCGCGTTTATTCTCTCAGAAATTGACCCTATTGTTTTGCTTAGCGAAGCAGATAATTCCTCAAATACCACTAATGAACCGCAGACAGATAGTATTGCTAATGCACAGCAGCAACTAGTAGCATTGCCATGCCCTGTCTTATACGTTTCTAATATCCGCGACTTTTTGGGTAGCTTAGTTCAAGCACGCCTGCAATATCAGCAGCCAGTGACTCTACCGACCGTGGTTGCGGTGACTGGTACGAATGGTAAAACAACCATCAGTCAATTAGTGGCACAGCTTACCCAGTTGATGGGTCAGAGTAGCGCAGTGATGGGTACGGCAGGTAATGGTCGACTTGGCGCTCTAGTACAAGCAAGTCATACCACGGGCGATGCGTTAGCTGTCCAGCAATTCCTATATCAAATGGGAACAGAGCAAGCAGAAATATTGGCATTAGAGGCCAGCTCTCATGGGTTGGATCAGCAACGTCTACAAGGGATGCCAGTCACTGTAGCGATTTATACCAATTTGAGTCGTGACCATTTAGACTATCATGCTGATATGGCAGAATATGCTGCTGCCAAAGCTAAGCTGTTTGATAAAGTCCATTTCCCAGATTTGACCCATGCCATTATCAACATCGATGATGAGCACGCTCAGGTTATGTTAGATACGGCAAACGCCAGCGGTTTGACGGTATGGACATACAGTTTAGATTCATCAAAAACTGCTACTTTTGTTGCCGCTGATATCACGCCCAGTCTACAAGGCGTCAAAATAAATCTGCGTACTGATTTTGGTGATGACAAAGCTGACAACATAGAGATTGCCAGTCCATTATTGGGCCGTTTTAATGTTGCCAATTTGCTCGCAGCGATAGCAGCTGTCGTAGCACTCGATGTTGACTTGGCTATGAATATTGAGCGTATTGCGCCTGCTGTTGCACAGTTGCAAGGTGCGGTTGGGCGTATGCAGCGCGTACCGTCAAATGATGGCTGCTTTATCGTTGATTATGCGCATACTCCAGATGCGCTAAGCCAAGTGCTGGCAAGTTTAAAAACCCACTGTAAAGGTCAGCTATGGGCAGTATTTGGTTGCGGTGGAGATCGTGATGCAGGCAAGCGACCGTTGATGGCGCAAGCAGGTCTGGCAGGTGCTGATCAAGTTGTTTTGACTGCGGATAATCCACGTACCGAAGACCCAAATGTAATTTTGCAAGATATGCAGGCTGGTATGACCGCTGAGCAATATCAACGAACCCATATCGAGCCTGCCCGCCAAAAAGCCGTTGAATATGCAGTTAGTCACTCAGGTGTGGATGATATCGTGGTCATCGCAGGCAAAGGTCATGAAACCTATCAAGAGATTAATAACGTTCGTTATGATTTCGATGACAGTGTTATTTTGCAGCAGGCATTGAGTCAAGCTGGACGTGTGTAGTTGATTGGCCCTCGGTACATGTATTAGTAAAAATTGATCATTAAATATAAAAATTAAGTAGTCATCATATAAGGTAATCATTATGACAGCCGACACCGATAATACTGCCCAGTCGCAAGGGCTCTATGTCTGGCAAATGGACAATCTGCTCGCAGCGACCACGTCGCTCGATGGGCAGTGGCAACTACCACAAGGCCATGCAGAACAGACGGCCTTGTCCAGTAAACGTATAGCCACCGATACCCGCACGATAAAGCCAGGTGATATATTTTTGGCGCTAAGCGGCGATAATTTTGATGGTCACGATTATATCGAGACAGCAATATCAAAAGGCGCAGTTGCCGCTGTCGTCTCGCGTCCTATTTCGTTTTCCGGCCCAAATGCTATTCCGCAATTGGTGGTCAGCGATACCCGTTTGGCGCTAGGTCAATTGGCAGCGTATCGTCGTCAGCAGCATACAGATTTAACCGTGATTGCTATTACGGGTTCTAGCGGCAAGACCACTTGCAAAGAAATGCTAGGCAGTATTTTTGGTAGATTGGCACCGACCTTAATCACTCGTGGTAACCTCAATAACGATTTGGGTGTACCAATGATGCTGCTTGAGCTATCAGATCATCATCGCTATGCTATTTTAGAGTTGGGTGCAAACCATATTGGCGAGATTGCTTATACGACTGAAATCGTTCAGCCTGACGTGGCCTGTATCTTAAACATCGGTACAGCGCATTTGGGTGAATTTGGTAGCCGTGAAGGTATTTGCCAAACCAAGGCTGAGATTTACCATACTTTGACGGACGCGCAGTTTGCAATCGTTCCTGATAAGGATGATTTTACCAATCAGCTACGCCGTATCGCTGAAAAGCATACCTCACATGTGATTGGCTTTGGTAATACGGATGTGAGTGCAAGCCATCTAGACGTAGAGCCTGAACGTAGCGAATTTAAGCTACATATCGGTAACCAAGTCCATGATATCAACTTGCCATTGGCAGGTGAACACAATGTCAATAATGCCTTGGCTGCTGCTGCCTGCGCGCATGCGCTAAATATTGAAGTGAGTGATATCGTCATTGGGCTTGAAAATGCGCGTCCTGCTAAAGGTCGTCTAAATAGCCAGATACTTGGTATGCATCGTCTCATTGATGATACTTATAATGCCAACCCTCATTCGGTACGTGCTGCCGCCAAAGTACTGGCTGCGCAAACAGGCACGCAAGTTATGGTGCTGGGCGACATTGGTGAGCTAGGAGATGCGGCTATCAGTGAGCACCAAAGCTTGGGCCGTACTATCGCAACCACAGGTATCAATGTGCTGCTTTGTGTTGGCGAATATGCCCCTTATACTGTTGCGGGTGCGCAAGAGGTGTCTGATATCAGTGCTCATGCCTTTGCTGACAAAGACAGTTTATTACAGTATTTACAGCCGTATTTGCAAGCGCAACAAGCTAAGCCTTGTACTGTGTTGTTCAAAGGCTCTCGTTCCATGGGAATGGAAACACTTATTCATGCGCTAGTAGAGGAGTAGGCGGTGTTAGTTTGGTTGTTCGGCTGGCTTGGCCAGTATTATACGCCGTTTTCTGCGGTTTCTTCGTTGACACTGCGAGCATTGCTTGCCGTTGTTACCGCCCTTATGTTTAGCATGATGTTTGGTGGTCGTGTCATTCGGCACTTGCGATCGCTCAAATACGGTCAGGCCATTCGTAATGATGGGCCTCAGTCGCATTTGGCAAAGACTGGTACACCAACTATGGGCGGGGTATTGATCCTAAGCGCGATTGGCATATCGACGCTGCTGTGGGCACGACTAAACAATCCTTATGTTTGGATTTTGCTCGTGGTTATGGTTATCTTCGGCGCCGTAGGTTGGGCTGATGATTGGCTGAAAATTAAGTATAAAGATCCAAAAGGCTTAATAGCTCGCAAAAAGTATTTTTGGCTGTCCATGGGTGCGTTATTTGTCGGTGTTTCTTTGTACTATATCGCCACGCTACAACCCGATATCAACACCACGCGTGAGATGCAGGATCTGCTATTGCCAGTATTCAAAGACTGGATGATTCCATTTTCAGCGGTGCCATTTGGTATTGGCTTCATCATCTTTACCTACTTTGTGATTAATGGCGCTTCTAACGCAGTCAATCTAACCGATGGTTTGGATGGTTTGGCGATTTTGCCAGTCGTTCTCGTCGCTGCAGGTTTGGGTGCGATGGCTTATGTATCAGGTGATGTACGCTTTGCTGATTACTTGCATGTGCCTTATATTCCTTATAACTCCGAAGTCATCATCGTCTGTGGCTCAATGGTGGGAGCAGGCCTTGGTTTCCTATGGTTCAACGCGCATCCAGCACAAGTATTTATGGGTGATGTTGGCGCGCTAGCACTGGGCGCGATGCTAGGTACTATTGCCGTGATGACCCGTCAAGAGATTGCCTTTGCGATTATGGGTGGTTTGTTTGTCGCAGAAGCGCTATCAGTGATGTTGCAAGTTGGCTCGTACAAACTGCGCAAAAAACGCGTCTTCCGTATGGCACCGCTGCATCATCATTTTGAGGAAATTGGCTGGAAAGAAACGCAAGTGGTAGCTAGATTTTGGATTATTGCCATTATTCTTGTCATCCTTGGGCTAATGACGCTAAAACTGCGTTAAGCTATAACCGCCAAATATCTATATAGATATTTGCAAAACTCCAAAAAGCCGTTTCAATCGTGATTGAGGCGGCTTTTTGTCGCTCAGGACCCATGAATTTTGTTAAAATGCGAAGCATATTGCTATCACTTTGAGATGCCCGTGTCGTTATTTATTTGTCCACTTTGTCAGTCACCGCTACAGCCTGCTGCAGATACTTGGCGCTGTGATGGTAGTTTGCACTCTAAACAGACTTCACATCCCTTTGATGTTGCGCGTCAAGGCTATGTCAACCTGCTGCCAGTACAACAGAAAAAGTCCAAAGCCCCCGGAGATAGCCAAGAATCTATCACTGCGCGTAAACGATTTTTGAATCATGGGCACTATGCACCGCTTCAAAACTTAATTAGTCAAAAAATGGCAGAGTTACTGTCTAACGATGAGTTCATAAACAAGCAAGA
This sequence comes from Psychrobacter sp. Arc9, assembly GCF_041431295.1. Classification (NCBI taxonomy): domain Bacteria; kingdom Pseudomonadati; phylum Pseudomonadota; class Gammaproteobacteria; order Moraxellales; family Moraxellaceae; genus Psychrobacter; species Psychrobacter sp. Arc9. The sequence continues at coordinate 55,731 of NZ_JASMRK010000011.1, forward strand.
TAGCAAGCCAGTCAGTTGGCTTGATATTGGCTGCGGAGAAGGCTACTACACGCAGGCAATGGCGCAAATGGGCTCGGATGTTATAGATACGCTGATAGCCGCTGACATCAGTAAGCCTGCAGTGGTTGAGTTGGCTAAAGTAAGCAAAGCGATAGGTCGTCTCTGGTATCAGCCGCGCCAAGAAGATACTGCCAAAACGACAGCAGTCTATCCATTAGTGACCAGTGCTGCACATTTACCATTACGCCCGCACAGTATGACGGGCATTAGCAGTATTTTTAGCCCTATTTTGCCCGAGGCGTTTGATAATGTATTGATGGATGGTGGCTATCTGATCATTGCCAAGCCTGATGTCGGGCATTTGGCAACGATGCGTGATGCGTTATTTGATGATGTGCGTGAGCATGATTCTGATAAATTCTTACAAGAATTGGCACCATATTTTACGTTGGTTGAGACCTGCCGTGTCAGTACAGAGCTGACGTTATCCGCAGAGGATTTGGCTGATTTGATGACGATGACACCTTATGCGTACCGTGCCCGCAGTGAGAAAAGACAAGCACTACTGGCAGCAGTAGAGAAAGAAGCATTTAGCACAGAGGCAAAGTTTGTGGTTTATATTTTGCAGAAAACGTCTGTTTAGCACATTTAGCACATTTAGAGCATAGCAGTATGGGGTATTGCTATGCTCGTGTTAAACATTAACCAGAAACTTCTAATGAGTTAGGTTTTTCGAATACCAGAAATATTGATATCAGGAAATTTAGCTAACCGTTTCCGTATTTGCATTCTTTATCAATCAGCTAGTCGTTCGCGTTTTTATAAATATCCTGTTTACGATGCTTACCGATAAAGCGTAAATACGCTGTCACTTAACCAAACATTACGCCAATACCTAACATGCCTTTGATTGCGCATGCCCTCGTAACAATCGCAACCTTTCTTCAAGTTTCATAAATCTACTTAATACTAGAATCATTTATCATTCTCTTTGTCGATAGAGTAAAGCTTTATCACGATAGTTCATTTAACACTAAGTGAATTATCTATAACTACTCTAAATATGAATTCAAAGGAATAAAATTATGAAAAAGATACTAGGGCGTGTCTTCATTTCAAAAATGGTGATAAAAATGAGATAAATTGCCGTCAAGCGAGGAAAATGGTGCAGATAATATCGGGATATTAACTAGCGATTTGACGATGTTTGGCAAAATTTAGCTATTTTTAGCCCATTTAGATAACTATCGAGTGAATTGAAGACACGCCCTAGTTAGCTCGATTCTAGCCGTTACTGCTTGTTTGTCGATGGTTGGTCAGGCCAATGCCGCGCCTAATTTTGATAAGCATCATTCAGCTCAAGTACAGCAACAAAAACACAGCAGCAATAAAGAGAGTAATAACTATAAGCATGCCAAAGCTAAGGCAGCAAAGTCACATCACAAAGCGAATGTAGTGGCTGCTAAACACAAAGCAACAGCCAAAAATGTCCATGCTAAAAACAGCCACGATAAAAACAACCATGACCGTCGCTCGTAGAAATATGATCCTACCATCCAAAAATAGCGCCTTAATTAGGCGCTATTTTTTTGTTTATATGACACTATTGATCGTTACTAATTGAGTAAATGCTACTGACTGATAAATGTCATTGATTTGGATGTACCGCTTTTATTAGGCTGAGTGAGTGTGACTTTGCTACTCAAAACATCGCCTTTGGCATTGATTTTATAGCACTCTGAGGACGTACCTGCAGCATCAGAAGTTAAAAGTAGATTACCTGAGGTTTTTATACAGAGCCACGCCGTATTATTTGTATCTTGTGTGAGCGACCAGTCCTGCTTATAGGTGGCGGTTTTCTGACGCATACTGCTGTCAGCATATACGTTTTCAGTGATGAGTTGACTTGAGTCGCCCACCGTAGATATCTTAGGTATACTCGTCGTTTGGTTGGCGATTGAATACTCACCCGTACTATCCGTAAAACCATGGAACACCAATGGATTTAGCGTAAAGTAATTGATAGCGACTGACTGATCCGTGATCTGCTGATTCACTGTGTTGATTGTGCTGACTTCTGCGCCTTGTACCATTTTATTATTAAAACGCATGCTACCTTTAGGGGTGATTTGAATATCTGCGGCTACGCTTTGTCCGCCGACAGTAGCGACCAGTTTTTCACTACGTTGTTTAGCGTAGATATTGAGTAGGGCAGTCTCAATTGGGTATTGAGTAACGACTTTATCAGAGTTGTTATTTTGATTGGTATTACCTGTTGCCATGCCGCCCATGCCAGTAGCGCAAGCACTCAACCCGAGTCCTGCAACGATACACATTCCTAGTGTTTTCATTGTTGTATCCTTTAGTTTATTTAAATAAATACTACCGATATCTACTATAATCCAATTTTTGGACAATGGCATCTGCCGAGTATCAGAGACCCTATTGTGATTACATTTTTGTACGGAATAGCAATGATAGTAAATATAGATACAAAGCTAGATTAAGCGCCACAGAAAAACTCAAAGCCTTTTTCGTATAAGGGTCTAGGAATAAAATTAAGCTATTAATAAAACGAATCGTAATAGAGTATCTACTCATTTTATGAGTCACTCTCAGCCCATGGTACGAATTTTTTAGTTTGGTCAATCAATGTGTTATTCAATTAGATATATAGTTATTAAATCTTATACGACATATGAAATTAAGGCTAAACAGAAATATTTCAGACAGCAGTAGAGGATGAGTATAGACTGAAAGTCTTACTGTTAAAAAGTATAAAGAATATTTAGAGAAAGGTAGAACAAGACAGGAAAACTGAGGTTTTGCTTAAGCAGAATAAGATTGGCGGTGAAGGAGGGATTCGAACCCTCGATACGCTATGAACGTATACACACTTTCCAGGCGTGCGGTTTCAGCCACTCACCCACTTCACCATTTTTTGAACGCCTAAGTATAGCGGATACCATGTAGAATGTCACGACTTGCGCGCTATCTTTCTTTATTGGCAAGCGCCTGCTAGGATAGTAAGTATGTAACGGCAAGTATAAATGGTTGAAAGTTGAATGATAAGTTTTAGTAGGCTTAAGTACGGATGTAAGAATAGTGCGCTGATGGCAGTATTGCTTGTCGCGACGGGTATCACCCAGACACACGCTGATGATTTGACCCAGTGTAGCCAGTCTTTTTATGGGGGTGTTTATCCTGAATTTACCAATACCAAGTTAAAAAAAGAGACACAAGCGCTATGCATGGAGGGCTTTGCGGTTATGTACTCGGGGGTATCACGTACACCGCTTTGGTCAGCAGAGTATCTCGATCGCACACGTCTACAACAAGCTAAGCAGATCGATCGTGAAGATAGCTTCCATGAAGAGAGTAAACTACCCGCCTTCGCACGTGCCTCACTCTATGATTACTCAGGAACTGGCTACGATCGCGGGCTGTTAGCACCCAATGCCAATATGGCCAATCGCAGCCAACAGTATGATAGCTTTAGTTTAGCCAATATTGCTCCGCAGTCACCACGTAATAACCGTTATACTTGGCGTAATATCGAATCAGCGACTCGATATTTGACTCAGCAATACGGTGAGGTCTATACCATTACAGGGGTAGCATTTACTGATAAAAAAACCAAGCAGCTCGCTGATCGTGTGCTTGTACCTAGCCATTTCTTCAAAGCTGTATATCTCCCAGCAACCAATCAAGCAGGCGTGTATTACGCCCCAAATGATGAGTCAGAACGCATCGATGTGATCAGTATCGATGAGCTGACCACTGAGATTGGTATCGATGTATTACCTATGCTAGATAGTCAGTCCAAATCTCAAGCATTTGATTTACCATTGAAGGCAGGTGAAAGCTCTGATTTACCTATTGATATACCAGCAGAAGATCCTGTTTGGAAGTTATTTTTCTGGGCGATTATTGATTGGTTAATGAACTAGTTTAATGTCTAGTTAAGTGTCTATATTGGTGACTAATAAATACTATTTGATCAAAGATATACTTGCATAGGTAGTTCACATACATATAACTTCGTTGACTTCATTTACTATTAAGTGCCTGTTAAGATAAGGTGTTAAAAGTACAAAAAAATATGGCTAGATTATGAGTTTCACATGGGGTGTACATAGTATCAAAAACATAAGATTGACAACGATATTTATCATAATGATAAGTACTTCATTAGTACACGCTGATGATTTGACCCAGTGTAGCCAGTCTTTTTATGGGGGTGTTTATCCTGAATTTACCAATACCAAGCTAAAAAAAGACACACAAGCGCTATGCATGGATGGCTTTGCGGTCATGTACTCGGGGGTATCGCGTACACCGCTTTGGTCAGCAGAGCATCTCGATCGCACACGTCTACAACAAGCTAAGCAGATCGATCGTGAAGACAGCTTTCACGAAGAGAGTAAACTGCCAAAGTCAGCACGAGCCTCATTATCCGATTATTCAGGCTCTGGCTATGATCGAGGTCATTTGGCACCCAATGCCAATATGGCCAATCGCAGCCAGCAGTATGATAGCTTTAGTTTAGCCAATATTGCTCCGCAGTCACCACGTAACAATCGCTACATTTGGCGTAATATTGAATCTGCCACTCGGTATTTAACGCAGCAATACGGTGAGGTGTATACCATCACGGGTGTGGCATTTACTGATAAAAAAACCAAGCAGCTCGCTAACCGTGTCCTTGTGCCTAGCCATTTCTTCAAAGCGGTATATATCCCAGCAACCAATCAAGCCGGGGTGTATTACGCACCCAATGATGAATCAGAGCGTATCGAAGTTATTAGCATTGATGAGTTAACTGCTGAAACGGGTATCGATGTCTTACCGATGTTAGATATCCAAACAAAAACACAAGCGTTTGATTTACCATTGAAGGCGGGTGAGAGCTCAGATACCCCCGAGGTGCCAGTAGAAGAGCCTGAGTGGATACTGTTTGTCTGGGCTATTTTAGAATGGTTGATTGCACAATTACAGGCTTAAGCTGAAAGTAAGACCCTAAAACCGCCTCATTCTGAAAAAATACAATGTTACTGATAATAAGGATAATCAAATGATTGAGCCATTCGCCAACGACCATCAAAGCATGCAGATTGGTGATCTTGTCATTGAAAATCAAAAAGACAAGATTATTATATATGGTGATATTGATCTCACTTTTGACGAGTTAGGATACGAGCAAGCCCAACAGCTACATGAGCTGTCGGAGAAAATCGTACAAGCATTTGCAGATAAAAATCTATATAGTAAGAATGATGCTAAGTCAAAGGAAAAGGATGACCAATTAGATAAAGATATCGACAACCCTTTCCTGTAAGTCTTTGATATAGTTTTATTTTTCCAGAAATAATAAAGTATAAAAAAATTACTAGGCAAACTTAAAAAATTGCTTATAATGAATCAAGACATCGCTTATGTCGCTCAGGTCTTTGAACAAACCTTATGAGTCATTGCGGTAATATCTAATTAAGACGCAAGTAATTAGGTAAATACCCCAAGACTCATAACAAAAGATTCTAGCAAAGGATAAGCATAGGACAACAGAAACATAACGTTTCGAGTAATCATTGTATGAAGGGAGTCAATCTATGAAGTTATTTACAAAGACCACTTTAGCAGTTGCTGGTATTGGTATTGCTAGCATGGCATTCGCCGCTGACCCATTAGCCAACACTACTTGGCAGACATATGATGAAGGCAAGCCAAAAGGTACGGTAAAAATCACTGAGTCAAATGGTGTGTTGACCGGTACTCTTATTGCTACTAACTCAGCTAAAGGCAAAAAGCACGTTGGTACGACCATTATTAAAGGTCTAAAAGCTGACGGTGGTGGTAAATATAGTGGTGGTACGATTACTGACCCTGAAAAAGGCAAAGACTATCGTATGACTGCAAGCTTAAGCGGCAACACATTAAAGCTAAAAGGCTATATTGGCCCATTCTCTCGTAGCCAAGAGTGGAAAAAGAAATAAACTAAAAAACTAGTTTCAGCGTAATACATAAAATCTCGCGTTACCGAAAGGTCTCGCGGGATTTTTTACGTTTTAGATTTAAGCTTATGGCTTCAACAGGGGAGAGCTTTAAACACTAAAATTATAAACACCGATACTACAGTAGGTAGTATCAGCGCATTTAACAGTAATCTTTAGCTTATTTGAAAGGCGCTTATCTTATAAATTCTGGGTAAGCTTCCATACCACATTCTGCAATATCAGCACCTTCGTACTCGTCTTCTTCAGAGATACGTAGACCGATAACTAGCTTGATGATAGACCAAACCACTAGGCTGGCAATGAATACCCAAGCAAAGATGGTTGCAGCACCCACAATCTGACCGATAAAGGTAGATGCTGGGTTAGTAATAGGTACGATTAGTAGACCGAATAGACCGACCACACCGTGAACTGAGATTGCACCAACTGGATCATCAATTTTAATTTTGTCTAAGGCTAAGATTGATAACACTACAATGATACCGGCAATAACACCGAAGATAGTAGCTTGTAATGCAGAAGGAGTTGAAGGCTCAGCAGTAATGGCAACTAGACCTGCTAGTACACCGTTTAGAAGCATGGTTAGATCCGCTTTACCAAAGATGATGCGGGCTAAGATTAAGGCACCGACAGCACCGCCAGCAGCAGCAGCATTAGTGTTCAAGAATACCATTGCAACAGCATTAGCACTAGCGATGTCGCCTAATTTAAGCACTGAACCACCGTTGAAACCGAACCAACCCATCCACAAGATTAGTGTACCGAGTGCCGCTAATGGTAGGTTGGCACCAGGAATAGCACGTATCTCGCCATTAGGGCCATATTTACCTTTACGTGAGCCTAAGAGCAATACACCTGCTAGAGCTGCTGCAGCACCGGCCATATGTACAATACCAGAGCCTGCAAAGTCAGAGAAGCCCATGTCGCCTAGGTTAAATAGACCAAAGACATCGTTGCCGCCCCATGTCCAGCTACCTTCTAGTGGGTAGATAACACCAGTCATGACTACAGCAAACAATAAGAATGACCACAGTTTCATACGCTCAGCAACGGCGCCTGATACGATTGACATACAGGTCGCTACAAAGACCACTTGGAAGAAAAAGTCTGATGCGGCAGAGTAGACAGAGTCGCCACCGAAGCCGTTTTCAGCAGAGGCTGCTAGAGCGTCTTCTACTAACGTATCACCGCCTGCAATTCCGCTTAAGAATAAATCGCCACCATACATAATCGCATAGCCGCATACCATATACATGATACTAGCCGTTGCAAATAGTGCGACGTTTTTAGTTAAGATTTCGACTGTATTTTTTGATCGGACCAGTCCGGCCTCTAACATAGTGAAGCCTGCTGCCATCCACATGACCAACGCACCACATATCAAAAAGTAAAACGTATCGAGCGCATATTGGAGCTCAAAGATTTGACTTTCCATTTAAATTCCCCCTTGAATTTATAATATAGATATCGGCATTACCGATAGATAAAAATGCTGTAAGAGTCTGTACCTATAAGTTTATGCCCGTAGGTAGGTCTTCAAATTTAGATAGCGTCAGGTCCCGTTTCACCCGTACGGATGCGGATAACTTGCTCAAGTGCAGTGACGAAAATCTTGCCATCACCAATCTTACCAGTGCTAGCGATACGAGTGATTGCCTCGATAGCAGGCTCAACCATCTCGTCGATCACAGCGACTTCGACTTTTACTTTAGGTAAAAAGTCCACCACGTATTCTGCGCCGCGATAGAGCTCTGTATGACCTTTTTGACGACCGAAACCTTTGACTTCAGTGACAGTGACACCTTTAACACCGATGTCGGAAAGCGCTTCACGCACGTCGTCGAGCTTAAACGGTTTTAAGATCGCAGTGATTAGCTTCATAAAAAATTCCTTATTTGTGTGATGCCGCAGATTGATAGAAGTACTATGGTGCATCATCATATCTCTGCCTTGCTTACTGTAAGTTATTCAAGAACTGTGCCAACCTACTCAAGGGGGGAGGTAGAATTGGCGTTGTTCATTAAAAAGTAATAACAGTAGTAACATAGAGTATGGGCTACGATGCAACGATTAGAGCCATCGCTACAAGCATAATAAAGGTGAATCAATCTTTAGCGTTTGGTTAACGAAAACTTTATTATAACCAACTTTTTGAGTGCTTGGGGAGGCTATCCCTTTATTTCATGTGACGATTTGCTAACTTGAGTTTGGTCGTTAGCTTGGCCTTTTCATGCAAGCATATCAAAGATGAATGGCGGCAATGTAGAGAGAAAATAGAGATAAGCGGCAGAGCCTAACATAGTAGTCAGACCCCTGCGCTTAGGTGAATAAAGGGTTTGGGCGTGTTTATATATATGTCGTTATGCTTTAGGAAATAGCAGATAAGGGGTTTTTGTACTGACCAATAGCTTTTTAGTGTCACTACCTTGTAGTAATTCGCGTAGACGAGATTGGCCAAAAGCCCCAGTCATAAGTAAACCGATATCATGCTGGTTTTGATAGTAGTTCAAAGCTGCTGCAACATCTCGGCAGTCGAGCAATGTCTTTTTGGATTTAATACCCGCCTGTTTGAGTTTGGCGTAGGCTTCACGCAACGCATCATAGTTATCAGAAGTTTCCTTGCCAACCATCACAATATGAACCGTTAGTGCACGCACCAGTGGCGTTTTACACAGCCAATTTAGTAGCTTATGGCACGTTGGACTGTTATCAAACGCAAATAAAGCGGTAGTAGGGGGCAAAAATGGTGCATGTGTCACCAAAATGGGGCAGTGACTGACCCGAATAAGTTGGCTCAGTGTTGATTTGCAGGTGACATGATGACCTATAACGATCATTTGTGCTTTGTCATCGACGTAATCAATGCTTTGGTTGAGGTTCTCATGACGATGCAGTGTATATGTCTTTAGCTTATGGCGTTGCTGCTCACAATACGAGGTCGCTTGAGATAATAGCAATCGGCCCTGTGCTTTTAGCTCACAGTTGCTCAAATGTTCTTTGGATGTGAATTGTTCGAGCAAAGCATTTTCGTCATCAATATTGAGGCAACCAGAATAATTAATAGCGGCTTTTTGCTGCAAGCTTGGCATCGAGTGCAATAAGCCAACAGGCGCGCGCAGGCGAATAGAAGCCCACATACTGGCCTCTAGTACCGCTTGAACATGATCAGGACAGTCCAAGCAAGCAATCACACTATCTGGTTTTAAATTACTCATAAAACGACCACATCATTTTAGTAATAAAAATCTGCTATCTCAGTTTATAGTTGGCGTATGAAAAATACATCCAACCCTTTTACCAATATAACTGTCTATTAATATCCGATACATTAGCCATAGACTAATAATACAGCCACATGACAACTACGTAGATTCGCTTAGCAGTTTCGCTTAGTCTAACAAGCCAATATCTCGGCGGTCATGAACAGAGAAGCGATCAATCAGTGTTCGACTCGCATTGTTGAGTCCTACCACTTTGACATCAATGCCTTCACGTTGCAAGCGCATCACTAGTTTGTCCAAGGTATCAACAGCGCTGACATCCCAGAAATGTGCTTGGCTCACATCAATCTGAATACTATCTACAGCTTCTTTGGTATCGAAACTATGCAAAAACTGGGTGGTAGAGGCAAAGAACACCTGGCCTTGAACATAATAATAACGGGTGTTGCTGCTGTCATCATATTCACTAAAGATGGTTAAGAATTGACCAATTTTATTAGCAAATGCTAAGGCAGATAGTAAGACACCTACGCCGACACCGTAAGCTAAGTTGTGAGTAAAGACGGTAGTCAATACAGTCGCCAGCATAACGATATTAAATGACATTGGGTGTGTCTTAAATTCGCGAATAGACTGCCAGTTAAATGTACCAATCGATACCATAATCATGACTGCAACCAAGGCTGCCATTGGAATTTGACTGACCCACTCGCTCAAGAACACGACCATAATTAGAAGCACAACACCTGCCATCAAAGTAGATAGACGCGTACGACCACCCGATTTGACGTTGATCATTGACTGACCAATCATCGCACAGCCTGCCATACCACCAAAGAAACCTGACACGACATTAGCCATACCTTGACCACGACACTCTTTGTTTTTATCACTTGGGGTATCGGTCAATTCATCGACGATTGTCGCTGTCATCATAGACTCTAAAAGACCAACGATGGCAAGCGCGATAGAGTATGGCGCAATAATCAGCAAGGTATTTAGGTTTAACGGAATGTCAGGTAACAAGAATACTGGTAATGAATCTGGCAAATCACCCATGCTGCCAACATTGCGAATATCGAGATTCATATACATTGCAACAGCGGTCAAACCTACAATACAAATAAGCGGTGAAGGAATGATGCGACCGATTTTAGGGATAAGTGGAAACAGATAAATAATCGCCAAACCAGCTGCCGTCATGATGTAAACAGTCATGCCAACACGCTCAGTCATGGGGTTCAGTTCTGGTAATTGCGCGGCAAAAATCAATATTGCTAAAGCATTGACGAAACCGATAACCACTGAGCGGGAAACAAAGCGCATCAGGTTACCAAGCTTTAGAATGCCCATCACGACCTGAATGGCACCACAAAGCAAAGTTGCGGCAAGCAAATATTGCAGACCATGGTCAGCAACCAAATCGACCATAACCAGTGCCATAGCGCCAGTCGCTGCCGAAATCATACCCGGACGACCACCGACAAAACTGATCACTACCGCGATACAAAATGAGGCATATAAGCCAACCTTTGGATCGACACCAGCGATAATAGAAAAGGCAATGGCTTCTGGAATAAGGGCTAGGGCTACAACCAAACCCGATAAAACGTCACCGCGAACATTGGAAAACCACTCGTCACGCAAGTTATCAATAAAAGATGTCATAAGTAAACTACATAGGGTTAGAGGCAAAAAAAGTAATCATTACTCATTTATAAAATGATCGCGTCGCTAATAATAGCTATTCATTTTTCTTTTACTTCAACATGCACTAGGTCATGTTGCTGTGTTGGATTGTGAGAAACTAATAACCAAGATATCTAACTAATAACCGAGGTATCTAACTAATAATCAAAGTATCTACTGATTTTTTTGGTATCAAAAATACGCTCATCAATAATCAATACGATGATAAGGGCAGTAAATTACCTAAAAATATTTTTTAAAAGATTGCTTAAAATAGGCGACTAGATAGATGTACCTACAATAATATATAGAGTCAGCAATCACTTGCTGTAGTAGAAGGTGATATATCACTCGTCAAATTATCAAAATTGTCTGATACACCCTTATCACAACAAGAATCGTTGATGAAGAGGCGTGACAATAGCGCGATAAATGTGACAACATGCTAAACTAAAATGCTTGAGCAATGTGCTCAGCAAAATACTGATAAATATTAATCAAGCTGACTATTATAGCATTAGCCACTTAATATAAAAACAGGCGAATAATAGCATAAACTCATAAAAAATCAGTACCGAAACCTGAACGATGGCGTTAAGATGCTGCATATCTTAGCGGCGTCGTTTAGAGTCGCTATACAGCATACTTATTTGATGCAATTTTTCTCGTTTAATAGAAGGAATAGATATGACCACTAACACAGCAACAGAAGCCTTACTTCATAAGGGTAGTGGTCTACAAGTCGTGGTCGGTTTGGGGCAGTCTGGATTGTCAGTCGCGCATTATCTGGCCAAGCAAGGCTATCAAGTCGCAGTCACTGATGCTCAAGTTACCCCTAAATTGGCCGATCAGTTGCCAGCCGAGGTTGAGATTCGCCAGTTTGGTGCGATAGATGCCGATTTATTGCAGCAAGCGGCTCGTATTATTATTAGCCCAGGTATTTCTCTTGAAACTGCCGCAGTAGCTGCTGCTCGCCAAGCCAATATTCCTGTAGTTAGCGATATTCAACTGTTCTGTGAAGCGTGTACCGTACCCATCGTAGCGATTACAGGTTCTAACGCCAAAAGTACGGTCACTACGTTAGTTGGTCAAATGGCGGCAGATGCTGGCGTTAATGTGGGTGTTGGCGGCAATATCGGTGTACCAGCTTTAACATTGTTAGATAATTCTGATATGGAACTTGCGGTACTTGAGTTGTCTAGCTTCCAATTAGAAACCGTTACCAACTTGGGCGCAAAGGTAGCAACTGTGCTCAATATGTCGCCTGATCATTTAGATCGTCATGGAGATATGCTTGGCTACCATCAAGCCAAACATCGTATCTTCCAAGGTGCCAAGTCGGTGATGATTAACCGTGAAGATGCGCTCACTCGTCCATTGGTCGCAGACAACCTACCGAGAATTAGTACGGGTATTCATGCCCCTGATAAAGGTCAGTATGGTCTGATTACCGACACAGAGGGCCAAACTTATCTTGCTCGTGGTACAGAACGATTACTGTCGGCAGACAAACTGTTGATTAAAGGTCGTCATAATCTACTGAATGCGCAAGCGGCTCTGGCACTTGGCGAGCTTGCAGGATTGCCGCTAGAGAGTATGCTGACCACTTTACAGCAGTTCACAGGTCTTGAACATCGCTGCCAATATGTGGCCAATGCTGCTGGTATTGATTATTTCAATGATTCTAAAGGCACCAATATTGGTTCGACCATGGCCGCTATCGAAGGCTTGGGCGCAGTCTATGCGCCAAAAGACGGTAAGCTACTATTGATCCTAGGCGGGCAAGGCAAAGGGCAACAGTTTGGTGAATTAACGCCTTTTATCAATCAATATGTGAGCCAAGTCTTGTTCATTGGTGAGGATGGTCAGCAGATTGAACAACATCTCAGAGCTGCGAAATTGAGTGATGATGTCGCACTACATCAGTGTCAGACACTAGAGAACGCATTTGCGACTATTCAACAAGTCACTACCAGTAGTTTATCGCAAGTACAAGCTGTATTGCTGTCACCCGCTTGTGCTAGCTTTGACCAATATAGTGGTTATGCGGCTCGCGGTGAACACTTTAGCCAACTGGTCAATCAATTAGACACCGCACAATCAGAAGCTTGATAGGTAGTCGAATATATTAAGCAGCTATATAGGTTGGCATAGCAGATGTCTATTCTCTAGCAACAGCCAGTATTTTCTGGATAAATGATTGTTTTGCTTATAGATTGCTGCTACTGTCAAGCATATAATCCTGATTACTAAAATAGGTGCTAGCTCAGGCGTTTGCCGATGGTTAAGGGCTTTCTATCATCTATCTAGTACGATTTACTTTATGATTTTTTAAACGGTGGCGTTTCATAGACGCCGTGTTTTTTCGTTTGTTAGTGTATATAAAATTATGGCGCTCTCTTCTTTTTTTCGTTCCTCGCCCCAAACCAAGCAAACCTCTGGCTCAGATGGTGTCCTATCTATGCCATCAGCGCGCGCAATTTTATTATCAAGCGTCGGCTGTATGATGGTGCTTAGTTTGCTGATGGTTGCTTCTGCTTCTATTCCTTTTGCGCTTAGCCGCGGTATGACCGAGCTGTATTTTTTCAAAAACCAGCTGTTGTATATGACGATTGGTTTAATCGTTGCGGTCATTCCTTATTATGGCGTGTCTTTACGCACCCTATATAAGACCGAGACCCAGTTTGCTTTGTTAGGCATCACAGGGCTATTACTGGTTGCCACATTGTTTAGCACACCAATTAATGGCTCCAAACGCTGGCTCACACTAGGCGGCTTTAATTTTCAGGTAGCTGAGTTAGCCAAACTGGTCATGATTGTGTTTGTATCTGACTTTGTGGTACGCCGATCTTTTGAAGTTCGTAATGGCCTAGATGGTTTCTTACGAATTATGTTGGTAGTCGCGCTGATAACGATACTGTTATTGTCACAGCCAGATTTCGGTTCTTTTGTCGTCATTATTGGTACGCTGTTCGCGATTTTTTATATTGCTGGGGCACCTTACAAGCATTTCTTAGCATTGGGTGCTGCTGCTGTTGGCGGAGCTGTATTGATGGTGACTACGGCAGAGTACCGACTGGTGCGTGTGATGTCGTTTATGGATCCATTTGACGATGTGCAGGATACTGATTATCAGCTGGCACGTAGTTTGATCGCCTTTGGCCGTGGGCAATTCACGGGTGTCGGCTATGGCGAAAGTGTACAGAAACTGTCGCATTTGCCTGAGGCACATACGGATTTCCTATTAGCCATTACGGGTGAAGAGTTAGGGTTCGTCGGTGTCAGCATGGTACTGATACTGGAAGCACTGATCATCGGTAGTGCGATGCGGATCAGTTACAACGCGCTAAAACGTCGTCAAATGCGTATGAGCTATACCGCTTTCGGAATCGGTGTGGTATTTATTGCCCAGACGATTATTAACGCTGCGATGAATATGGGCGCCATTCCAACCAAAGGTTTGACTATGCCGTTCTTTAGTTATGGCGGATCGTCTATGTTGATTAGCTTGGTTATGGTCGCGCTATTATTGAAGATATATAAAGAAAGCCCTGAAATTGAGAAAAGCCAATGCCGTTATTACTAATAGGCTCTATATATAATAGTCTCTGCATAGCTTCAGATTTTCGGTAAATAGTGTTTAGCATTATTGCAATAAAAGCGTCACTCTTAGTGGCGCTTTTTATTGTCTATTTTACGGCTGTTGATGTATTAACTATTTGTTAATAAGACAAATTTAACTGCTGCTTGCCTTGTAGTGGGGTGTTATCCCATTGAGCAATAGCTTGTTTAAGCATATTTTCTGGGGTATCGATATCGACCTTTGGTTGCTGCAGTAGCGATAGAGCTTCAGCAATAAGTTGACTCGAATCTGATGTGTCGATTGGTTGAGCAAGGTTTTGCTTAGAGAGCTTTTGGCCATCAGCATTATTAATCAATGGCAGATGATACCATTGGTCAATAGTGGGTAGGCGCGCGGCTTGCATGATACCGATTTGCGCCGTCGTCATAGGTAGAATATCAAGGCCACGCATGATATGAGTAACCTGCTGTAGACCATCATCGAGGCTGGCTGCCAGTATATAGTTAATCATGTTATCCTGACGACGAGCGACCATATCGCCTAACGTCTGCTGCGGATTATCCCATTGTAGTCCCTGAATACCATCATTGAAGCCAATCCGATAGTCTGGTAGCTGAATACGTAGCTTATGCTGTTGTCTATCAAAGTCAGCTGCCACACAGCGACGTGGATAGCGCTGCCGATTTGGCTGTAATTGGCTAATTGATGAAACTTGTTCGTCTAATAATGTCTGATCGGTCGCCGCGGTTAAGCTGGCATTACTATGGTTTCTACTTATCTCTTCTTGCGCCCAGTACTGCTCTAAGTCTTTACGGGAACATTGGCAGCCATAGGTCAACGGCCGCAGATATGATGATAGATAATCGTTATAGATATCAATGCGCTCAGACTGATAAATGACATCACCATCCCAATGTAATCCAAGTGCCTCAAGATCCATCAAAATTTGCTCAGTGAACTGTCTATCACAGCGTTCAGTATCGGTATCTTCCATACGTAACAGCCACTTACCACCGATTGATTTGATATGGCAAAAGCTGGCAAGCGCGGTGGTTAGAGAGCCAAGATGTAACTCACCCGTTGGTGAGGGCGCAAAGCGGCCGATAGGCTGTGATGGTAGCGTTTGAGTTGGCATGACGGTAGGCATTGTTTTCAAAATAAATGGCTGTCTATAAAAGGTAATAAAGATAGAATAATAAATATGAGTATCAAAAGATATTCATTAAATGAGATTGTTTTGTTAGTAATGTCATTATTCAGGCGATTGTATTTATCAGAGCAAAGTCAGTAACGCAGCAAAATAGTGACAGTCTAAAATACAAAAAGCGACCTATTATAAGGTCGCTTCTGCTTACATTCATATCTGTAATATCTGATCTAAGCGCCTTGGTTTTGACGTTCTTTGATTTCAGATAAGGTTTTGCAGTCGATACATTGAGTTGCGGTTGGACGTGCTTCAAGGCGACGTAATCCAATCTCTACACCACAAGTCTCACAAAATCCATAGTCATCATTTTCGATTTCTAACATAGATTTGTCGATTTTGCGGATAAGTTTGCGCTCACGGTCGCGAGTACGTAATGCCAATGCAAACTCTTCTTCTTGAGTGGCACGGTCATTGATGTCTGGCATGGCGCTTGACTCATCTTGGATGTAGTTTTTGGTACGATCCGCTTCGCCAATCAGTTGGTTTTTCCAATCCAATAAAATAGCCTTAAAGTGCTCCAACTGCGCATCAGACATATACTCTTCGTCTTTGGCCGGCACATAAGGAGTAAATTTAACTTCACTCGGATTCGTGGTCAGGGTGCTCATATGGGTATCCTACTTTTTCAAATTAATTCAATAAAACGACGTATCAAAAGACAAGACGTTATTAATGCTACAAACGCTACAATTTGTCCTTTTATCAAACGTTTCACCACTTGGTAATACAAGTAACACAGCTGATCAAATAATATCGTAGACTTTATATCTTGACAGTTATATACCGATTGTTAGATAGGTTGTTATACAAACTTCGGTTTGAATAATACTGTCTAAAGCATGCCGTAGGTCATTGATTGTGAAAACTGAGCTTGTGGTTAATGGGCCATCCTAGCTATCGTGCAGTGGCTTCATATTAGATATTGGGCCACCCTTGCTTTATTTCATAAGTTGTATCATTGTTTGTAATAATAATGAAGTGATTTTTTATATTGAATGCATATTTTGTTTGTTCATCACTGCATTTTTGATTAGGAATTATTGACGAAAGCTATAAGTATAAAGGGCTAATGGTTATACTATTCCCAATAATTCTGGGCATCAAGTATCCAGTCTTTCAACCCAGCTTGCAACTGTTCCATTGTTGGCTAATTGCAACCAGCGATATCCTGGTAATGCATGCTCATCATAAGAGAAATCATCTTCATAGGGTTTGAACTGATAGCAGGTAGATGGCGTGCTATACACCGTGACGTCTTGGCGCAGTCGAACTTGCTCTTGGTGAGTATGGCCACTGATCACCACTTGTAGCTGTTCAAATGGTGCCATATGCTGCCAAAAGCTCTCAGTGTTTTCTGCCATATGGGTGTCAATCCAGTCAGAATCAACTGGAACAATATGATGGTGTAGGGCGATTAATGCGGGCTTATCACAGGTGCTGAGTCTCTCACATAGCCAATTGATATCAGTAGGCGTGATCTCGCCTGCGACCTTACCAGAAATGGAGGAGTCTAATAACAACAGCTGCCAGTATTCAGTCTCAATGACATGACGACTTAACAAACGTGAGTCAGCAGGCTGAGCGACAAGCTCTCGCTGAAAAAACGGCAAGTCTTTACCATTCTCGTCCGTCACATCATGATTACCAGCAATACAAGCAAAAGGAATCTGAGTCGCTTGTAATACAGTAAAGATATGATCGTAAATTGAAGACTTTACTCGATTGACCAAGTCACCGGTCACAATAATCAAATCACAGCGAATATCTTCACTAAGCGCCTGCTGAAGCACGGCTTCAAAACTACGCTGACAAGTTACGTCATCACTATAGGTGTTACTTTCATCAACAAAGACAGGCGTCGATAAATGCAAATCAGTAATTTGTAAAATATTTATTGTTTGGTCGGAGGTGCTTAACTTATTGGCAGGATAGTTTGGCATTGGTTCAGTCCCTTATCGAATCACAACAATAATTATTGTTAGCGCGAGTATGGATAAATGAGCTACTATTTTTCACTGGGTATTTATAATTATTATCAATCTACTATAAAAGAGCACAGTGTTTGCCTTGAGCTTACTTTAACTCGAATCAACGATATTTATACTATTAACTAGTAATATCAAAGTTAGAGCCAACTTATAGTAATATTGAACTAAAGTATTCATTATATTAATAAAATAAAGTCGAACAAAAAGATAGCGAAAAACAGTCGTGTTTTATTTATTATAACGTATTTACAGCGACGCTAACTAAAGTTTTATCTTTATTAACTTCGAAAAAATGAGTGCAGTAAAAAATAAAGCCGCTAATATCAAGACGATAGAAAGACCTGTCTGAATATCTAGCCAAATACTGCCCCACACACCAAGTGTCACACCCAGTTGAGCGATTATCAACGCTATAATCACCATTTGTTTTGGCGATGCTGACCATAGACGTGCGGTCAGTGCAGGTAGCACTAATAATCCGCTAATTAATAGACTGCCAACCGCCTGTAATGCAATCGCACAAAACCCTGCCAGTACACCCATAAAAAACAGCCGTTGCCGTGTTGGGTTGATACCTTGAATACGTGCCAATGCTTCATGCGTTGCCAGCTTGATTTGCGCAGGCCAAATGTAGATAAGCAGTCCCAAGCCAGCTAATACGCTACCAGCAAGCAAAGGCAAATCTGCCCAATCAAGATCTAATAAGTTGCCGAACAAAAACCCGAGCACATTGGCCTGTTGGTCAGTCAATTGGGTCAAAGCCAGCAAGCCTAGGCATAAGAGCGATACCGAAACGACTGCCAGTACAGCATCCACTGGCAGACGCTCATCATCAATCAATACCAGTCCCAGTACGACCATGACACTGATCAATGCAATGCCGATACCCATTGGCAGTTGCCACCACACAGCCAAAGCCACACCTAGCAACGTGCCATGGGCTAAGGCATCGGCGAAGAATGCCATACGCCGCCACAATACCAAGCAACCTAACGGCGCTGATAATAACGCTAATATACTGCCAGCGATCCAAGCAGGCGCAATGATGGCTAACCAAGCAGTCATAATGAATGTCCGTAAAATTTTTTATAAAAGAGTAAAGCCGTATTATTTATATGTTTAATAGTTTTGGCTTTAATGAGCTGGATTTTGGCGATTTTGAGCCTTGATTACTAACGCTATAACTCGCTTGGCGCATGGTGTTCACAGGCATGAGGCTGATGCACGTATGGCTGCTCATAATGATGACCAAATAGCTTTTGAAATTCAGTACTAATGGCCAGCTCGCTTGGTTGTCCTTCACAGCAAATATGCTTATTCAAACAAATGACGCGGCGGCTGCCTTTCATGACCCAGTGCAAATCATGAGACACCACTAGCATGGCGCAACGTAAGAAATCAGGCAGCTCATCAATAAACTGATATAGCCAAACTTCAGTATCGGGATCGAGACCTTGCATCGGCTCATCTAAAATAAGCAAGTTAGGTTTGTCTAGTAGCGCTCTAGCTAGCAACACGCGCTGCGTCTCACCACCTGATAAATGCAACATCTGCCGTGACAGTAAATGCGTTAATGATAAGTTATCAAAGATAAACTGTCGCTGCTCAGAGGTTAAACGTTTTTTATCTGCTTGCCCCAACAAGTCGCAGACACGCAGTGGTAATATCGGTGGCACAGCAAATCGCTGCGGTACATAACCAAGCCGTAGCGGCTTATGTGCTGTCATAGAGCCATCAGTTGACTCAATCAAACCTAAGATGAGTTTGACTAGTGTTGATTTACCAGCGCCATTGGGACCGATAAGACTGACCGTCTCATTAACAGCAATGTCAATATCGATGTGAGAGAGCAGGCGTTGAGGCCCAATATGGTAACTGATATTGTTTAAGCTCAATAATTTGTCAGCATTACTCACAGTACTGCTATTCGCAACAGTAGTATTTAACTGATTAGAAGGTAGGGTAGAGATATTCATAATATGACAACGCATAGTTAAATAGACAATCGACGAATCATGCTTAAAACGCTCACAAAAACCACAGTAGTTTTAATTTTACTGGCAAGCTTGGCAACGACCGCTAAGCTCAATGACGCTACGCTCAACCACAAACCCCACATCTTGCTCGGCAAAGCTCATCATTTCCTGAACGGGCAGGCTGCTGCATTCTTGCACCCGTTGACACTGATCGCAGATCAAAAATGCGGCTGTATGCTGGGCGCGAGGATGACAGCAAGGAACATAAGCATTAATAGAGGTTAATTGATGAATCAACCCTTCACTTAGCAAAAATTCTAAACTGCGATAAACCGTTGGCGGCGCGACATTTTTCGGCGTGCGTTTTTTGGTTATCTTAGTTTCTACCGACACTGTTGGTGAACTCGCTACTTTTTGAATATTACTATCATTAGGTATAGACAGTCGCATTTGCTGCAACTGAGTGATTAGGTCATAAGCGCCAACGGGCTGATCTGCCTCCAAGACTAATTGGTATATCTGCTGACGCAAAGGCGTAAAGCGCGCGCCATTTAGACGGCAATGCTCTTTAGCTGCTGCTAAGCGTTCATGAACATCATGCGGAGTCAGATCTTGCACATCATGCAAATGTTCGCAGATCGATGAAGTAATAGACATGGTACAAGCTCCTAAAAATAGCATGGTAATCGCATGACGTTTTTTATGATAGCGTTTTTTATTGTTATAGTATAACATACTACTATAAGAAATGAGTTAATTTTCTTATAGTAGTCTTGTATATCTACCCTTTTTACAGGAGTGGGGCAGGACACTATTACTTGTACGTTCGTTATCCAACAATGCTATCTAACAATAAAAGAGCTTACTATGAACGCTGTTTTTACTTACTCCGTACGTTCGCTTATCACATTACAGCGCTTGCTAATGACAGGACTGATCGTTCTAGGAACTTTCACACTGAATGCACAAGCTGCAACGGTCAGTGTTAGTAATTATCCGCTATTCTTGTTAAGTGAAGCAGTAACAGAAGGCGCGCCATCAGCCAATCGACTATTGCAAGCGGGGGAGGTGGGTCATCATGGTAGTATCAGCCCAGGTGATATCAAAGCAATCAAAGACAGCAAGTTCGTCGTATGGTTCGGTGAGCCGCTAGAAAACAATCTAGCAGCAAGTCTAAAAACAGCCCCAAATGCCATTGCTTTATTTGAATTCGATGCATTCAATCGTCAGCCCTTACGTGATGTAAAGGGCGGTACCATCGCGGGTACACTAGATCCACATATTTGGCTAGACCCTGAAAATGCCAAAGCCATTACTCGCGCATTGGCTGTGATTCATAGTCATGCCAATCCGCAATATAAAGATCTGTATCAAGCTAATGCGAAAAAATTTGCACAGCAACTAGACAGAGAAGTTACTGCATTTGAGCAAACCTCTATTCAGAGTGCCTCAAAAACACGACCTTATTGGGCTTATCATGATGCTTATCAATATATCGAAGACAGCTTACACTTAACGCTCGTTGGCAGCCTGAGCGTAGATCATCATCTATCACCTAAAGCAAGCCAACTACGTTGGTTAAATGAGCAACGTCCAGCCAAGCAAATGTGTTTGGTCAGTCCAAGTGAGCCAGCAAAAGGCTTACTTGCGAAATTGCAGCCAGTGAAGAGTACGGTACAACCAGAAGACATGAGTAGTAGCGATGACTTTATCAGCGGTTGGCAGAGTATGGCCAAACAGATATATCAATGTATTTCGTAATGTAGCCAAAAACAGCAATTTGCTCAGATTGATTGAGTTGGTTGTATAGCTTCGCTTCAAGCATTTATTACAGACTACATAATATAATAATCTTAGCAAAATGCGTTAGGTGACTGATAAAAGTCATATTTTACTTGCTTAATAGTTACGCTCTACCTATAATAAGTAGCGTTTTATTTTGGCCGAAAGGTAATGCCTGTAGAGTAAGTCATTCACGGATAAAATTATCATAAGTATGATATATTGTCCCAATGCTGTAAGGGCTATAGGAATACCGATGACCAAGCCTGCCAAACGCACGCAAAAAGACAAGATTGGCATCTATATTAAACGACAAGCATGGATACTATTTATCCTTATTATCATTGCTTGGTTAGTAGATACTATTTGGTTACATAGTGAGCTTACGATAGCAAAAAGCACTGCAATTGGTGCGCTACTAAGTTTTATCACTCAAGCAGTATTTGCGTTTTTTATTTTTTGGTACACCGGATATCGCGCGCGCCAACACATCGTTAGCCAGCTATATCGGGGTCAAATGTCAAAATGGTTATTGACCGTGTTTGGTTTTGCACTAATTTTTATTACCGTACAACCCCTATCTGCGCCAGCGCTGTTTATCGGTTTTATGGTAATGCAAATTAGTCACAGTTGGATGTTGTGGCATATACGCTAGCGCTAATAAATGATCGCTAAACAGATGGTTTATTAATAGTACTGGCAAGTCACCCTGCCGTCCAGCTTCTCTATGACTAGTTCGAAAAGTCGAAGCACAACGCTGTCTTAGGATAGCACCAGTGATTGTAAAGACCGCACTATGAGTCTCAATGTTAGACGTAGTATGCAGTGAGAGGGTAGGGGTTATTCAACTATCTGTATTGCTGATAATTAGAGTGCTGTTATCTAATTATGGTTAGTAGCTATATTAGCAAGTAAAACTGGTGGCTAACTTATTCATACAGTGGATAAAAAAATCACAATTGACTTTACACGAATACAACGCTGCATTAATATAGGCGGCTAAATATTTTGCTTATAAGCGCTACATTAAGCGCCGATCGTAAAAAACGGTCAGTGGGCGAGCACATATATAATAATTTTGCGTATAAAAATGCAAGGGCTATTACTGAGTTATCATAAGCCCTTTTTTGATAGCTAAAATTTATCTCACGCTATCAAATATTGCATATTAGTAATAGAACTATGGGTTGGATGTTGTTGGTTACATGAGTGATTTAGTACGGTCTATTTGTCTGCTTAATAGCAAGATAGATATAAATACTACACCTCATCAGATGACAACCATATTTTTGGTAGTTGATTAAATCGTTGATTAATAAGAAGCTTACATTATGGCATCCGAGCAAACATCATCAGAATATATCTCTCACCACTTAACGAATTGGACGTATGGCTATCTGCCGGGCGAAGGTTGGAAAGTTGCTCATACTGCTGAAGAAGCAGGAGCAATGGGCTTTAACGCTATCCATCTTGATTCTATGCTATGGTCGATTGGTCTAGGTATCTTATTTTGCGCCGTCTTTTGGATGGTCGCCAAAAAAGTCACTTCAGGCGTGCCAGGAAAAACTCAGGCAGCAGTTGAGATGATCGTTGAGTTTGTTGATAACAACGTTCGCGATTCATACAGTGGTACATCAAAACTGATTGCGCCATTGGCGTTGACCATTTTTGTCTGGATCTTTTTGATGAACTTGATGGATTTGATACCTGTTGATTTCATTCCAGGTATTGCTGGGCAAATCGGTGCCGCTATGGGCCATGATCCACATCATGTTTTCTTTAAGATTGTTCCAACGACTGATCCTAACATCACGCTTGGCATGTCGTTCTCTGTCTTTGCACTGATTATCTTTTATAGCATTAAAGAAAAAGGTTTGGGCGGCTTTATCGGTGAGTTAACACTGCATCCGTTTGGCGCCAAAAACCCAATCGTACAAGCGATTTTGATTCCCATCAACTTCATCCTAGAAGCAGTTACTCTAATAGCCAAACCTGTATCACTTGGTCTGCGTCTATTTGGCAACATGTATGCTGGGGAATTGATTTTCATACTGATTGCTCTAATGCCGTTTTGGATTCAATGGGCGTTATCGGTACCGTGGGCTATCTTCCACATCTTAGTTATTACACTTCAAGCGTTCGTATTCATGATGCTGACGATAGTTTACATGTCGCTTGCATCATCAACTGAACATTAATTAGACATTCAATAGGTAAATGAGGATACATCAATGGATCCAGTATTAGGTGGTTACACAGTTATCGCAGTAGCACTACTTATCGGTCTTGGCGCACTTGGCACAGGTATTGGTTTTGCTATTCTAGGTGGAAAATTCTTAGAAGGCGTTGCGCGTCAACCAGAGCTTGGCTCACAATTGCAAACTCGTATGTTCATCGTAGCAGGTCTTCTTGATGCTATTCCGATGATCGGTGTTGGTATTGCTATGCTATTGTTGTTCGCTAACCCTCTAGCAGGTTAATCCGAAAGCTCAGTTGTAAATGTTTGGTATTCGGAGACTTTCTATCAAATATAGTCAAGATTTGACTACCAAACATGATCAATGAAACTGATTTTTCATTAACAAAGAGGTGATCACGTGAATATCAATTTTACCCTCGTCGGTCAAGCCATTGCTTTTGCAATATTTGTGATTTTTTGCATGAAATTCGTGTGGCCACCACTTATCGGTGCCATCAATGAGCGTCAGCGTAAAATTGCTGAAGGTCTGAATGCCGCAGAAAAAGCAAAAGCAGATTTGGCGACCGCGGAGCAAAATGTCCAGCAGGAACTTGATCTTGCAAAGACCAAGGCTGCTGCTCTAATCGAGCAAGCGAACAAGAGTGCCAATCAGCTCGTCGAAGATGCAAAATCGCAAGCCCAAGCGGAAGGCGAGCGCATTCGTCAACAAGCGCAAGCATCTATCGATCAAGAAATCAATCAAGCGCGTGAATCATTGCGTGCCCAAGTTGCTGAACTGGCTGTACTTGGTGCAGAGAAGATTTTGCAAGACAAAGTCGATGTGCAAAAACATGCCAGTATGTTAGACCAACTGGCGGCGAAGCTGTAATTGTGAGGATATAATGGCTGACTTATCAACCTTAGCACGACCGTACGCTAAAGCCGCGTTTGACTATGCCAACGAAAACGGCGCAGTCAACGAGTGGGAAAACTTCTTACTTGTCGCTAGCACTGTTGTCAATGACAAGTCGTTCAGTACTTGGCTAGACAATCCAGCTGTTTCTGCTGAGCATAAGTCAGCTGCTTTGGTCGATCTTTATGACTCACAAGTAGCCGGTGATAGCGACTCTGCTTTTAAACAGCTACTGGGCGAGAGCAAAGGTTCTCGCTACGGTAACAGTATTAGCTACCCTAAAGTATCACCCCAGCTCAATAATTTTGTTAAGCAGTTGGCGCAACAAGAGCGTCTGGCGCTGCTTCCTGAAGTTTATGAGCATTATCGCCGTCACAAGGCAATAAGCTTAAAGCAGCTTGACGCATATGTGACTTCTGCCTACCCATTGACTGATGAACAGCGTCAAATGCTGCAAACGCGTCTTGCTACCTCGCTAAATGCCAGTGTAGTCATTCATGAATCAGTTGATCCAAGTCTATTGGCAGGCGCTACAATCAAAGTCGGTGACAAAGTCATTGATGATTCGATGCGCGGCAAGTTACAACAGTTAAAAACACAGCTAACTGCCTAATGCTATTTATCGATGCAGTCATGATAGTGTCTGCGTGACAGTAAGAGCATTTGAGTCAGTGGGCGGGTTATCATAAATTAAAGGAAACAAGGCAATGCAACAATTGAATCCAGCGGAAATCAGTAATCTGATTAAGCAGCGTATTCAAGACCTTGATGCGGGTGCAACTGCAAAGAATGAAGGCACGATTGTCAAAGTATCTGACGGTATCGTGCAGATTCATGGTCTTGAAGATGCCATGTACGGCGAAATGATTGAGTTTGAAGGCGAAATCTACGGAATGGCTCTAAACTTAGAGCGTGATTCTGTTGGCGCGGTAGTACTTGGCGATTACCTAAAGCTGCAAGAAGGTCAAAAAGCCTATTGTACTGGTCGTATTCTTGAAGTACCAGTAGGTCCTGAGCTGTTAGGCCGTGTTGTTGATGCTTTGGGTAATCCTATTGATGGCAAGGGTCCGATCAATGCCAAGATGACTGATAAAGTCGAAAAGATCGCTCCAGGCGTTATCGACCGTCAATCAGTAGATCAACCAGTAATGACTGGTTATAAAGCCGTTGATACCATGATCCCAATCGGTCGTGGTCAGCGTGAGCTTATCATTGGTGACCGTCAGACTGGTAAAACAGCGATGGCTATCGATGCGATCATCGCACAGAAAGCTTCAGGCATTAAATGTGTATACGTGGCTATCGGACAGAAACGTTCGACTATCGCTAACGTAGTACGTAAGCTTGAGCAAACTGGTGCACTAGAATATACCACTGTTGTGGTTGCTTCAGCATCAGAGCCTGCAGCACTTCAGTATATCGCACCGTACTCAGGTTGTACGATGGGTGAATACTTCCGTGACCGCGGCGAAGATGCACTGATTGTATTTGATGACTTATCAAAGCAAGCAGTTGCTTATCGTCAGATTTCACTACTATTACGTCGTCCGCCAGGTCGTGAAGCTTATCCTGGTGACGTATTCTATTTACACTCACGCCTACTTGAACGTGCATCACGTGTAAATGCTGATTATGTAGAAAAGTTCACTAACGGTGAAGTGAAAGGTAAAACTGGTTCTCTAACCGCACTACCAATCATTGAAACACAAGCTGGTGACGTATCTGCATTCGTACCAACCAACGTTATTTCGATCACTGATGGTCAGATCTTCCTAGAGTCTAGCTTATTCGCCTCAGGTATCCGTCCAGCAGTAAACGCTGGTATCTCGGTATCTCGTGTTGGTGGTGCTGCTCAGACTAAGATCATCAAAAAGCTATCTGGTGGTATTCGTACCGCTCTAGCTCAGTATCGTGAACTAGCAGCATTCGCTCAGTTCGCATCAGATCTTGATGATGCAACTCGCGAGCAGCTTGATCATGGTGAGCGTGTGACTGAATTGATGAAGCAGAAGCAGTATCAGCCGATGTCAATCTCTGAGCAAGCAGCCGTTATCTATGCTTCAAACGAAGGCTTCTTAGCTGACGTACCTGTCGAAAAGATTGGTTCTTTCGAAGAAGCGTACCTACGTTATATGCATGATGAGCAAAGTGAATTGATGCGTGAGATTGATGACACTGCGAACTACAATGATGATATCGCAGGTCGTTTAAAGTCATCTCTAGAGACCTTTAAACAAAATCACAGTTATTAATTTAACGGGTTAAGCCGAATTGGTTATAACTGTAGCTTAGAGCTGATAAAGTGGCGCGTTGTCTGACCAGATATTTGCGCCACTGTTTTAACCATTATCGGTATTAGATCGCGTAATGCCACAAGATATAAAATATTATTCTGTAGGATTGATGTTGTATATCAAACGATTGTCGCATGCGCCAATGCTTTTTAACCCTCTTATATTGGAATCATTATGGCAAGCTTAAAAGAGATACGTGCCAAAGTCACCAGTATTAAAAGCACCCAGAAAATTACTCGTGCTATGCAAATGGTAGCGGCAAGTAAAATGCGCCGTGCGCAAGAGCGCATGGAAGTGGGTCGCCCGTATGCTGATAGTATGCGCCGGGTTATTTCACATTTGGTGCATGCCTCATCAGACTACAAACATCCGTATATGGTATCGCGTCCAGTCAATAAGGTTGGCTATATTGTCATTACCTCTGACCGTGGCCTAGCGGGTGGTTTGAATATTAACTTATTCAAAGCCCTAACTAAAAGTATCCAAGATTATCAAGATCAGTCTGTACAAGCTGAGTTTGCAGTCATCGGTGCCAAAGGTGTGAGTTTCTTTAAAAACTTTGGTGGTAAAGTTACATCGGCTGTGACCGATTATGGCGATAAACCAACGTTTGAACAATTGAATGCACCGGTTCAAGCGATGCTTGAAGACTATAGTAACGGCAATATTGACCGTATCTATGTGGTCTACAACCGATTCGTCAATGCGATGACTCAAAAACCAACAGTCAATCAGTTGGTTCCTCTACCAGAGCAGTCATTCGATGATGAAGACAGTGGTCTACAGACAGAACTTAGCTGGGATTATATCTACGAGCCTGACATCAAGACGTTAATTGATGAATTGCTTGGTCGCTATATTGAGTCGATTGTTTATCAAGCGGTAATGGAAAACATTGCCTCTGAGCAATCTTCACGTATGGTTGCGATGAAAGCGGCAACAGATAATGCTGGTGACCTTATTAACGATTTACAGTTGGTTTATAACAAGCTGCGTCAAGCGGCGATTACCCGAGAAATCTCGGAAATCGTTGGCGGTGCTGCTGCTGTTTCATAATTGACTACACCTATATATAGAAGTTCAAGGAGAACGCAATGAGTAGCGGTCGTATTGTACAGATTATTGGCGCGGTTCTTGACGTTGAGTTCAACCGTAATGAAGTTCCTCAAATTTTTGATGCCTTGCAAGTAGACGGTACCGAAACTACCCTAGAAGTACAGCAACAGCTGGGTGACGGTATTGTACGTACTATTGCAATGGGTTCAACCGAAGGTTTAAAGCGTAACCTACCTGTTACTAATACTGGCGCACCTATCTCTGTGCCTGTAGGTACTGGTACGCTAGGTCGCATCATGGATGTTCTTGGTCGTCCTATCGATGAAGAAGGTCCTGTTGTTGCTGACGACAAATGGTCTATCCACCGTGAAGCACCAAGCTACGCGGATCAGTCAAACAGCACTGAGCTACTAGAGACTGGTATTAAAGTTATCGATCTACTTTGCCCATTCGCTAAAGGTGGTAAAGTTGGTCTGTTCGGCGGTGCTGGTGTTGGTAAAACTGTTAACATGATGGAGCTGATCAACAACATCGCTCTAAAACATGAAGGTTTGTCAGTATTTGCTGGTGTTGGTGAGCGTACTCGTGAAGGTAACGATTTCTATCACGAAATGCAGGAAGCTGGCGTTGTAAACACCGAAGACTTCAGTAAGTCTAAAGTAGCAATGGTATATGGCCAGATGAATGAGCCACCGGGTAACCGTTTACGTGTTGCACTGTCTGGTTTGACCATGGCTGAATATTTCCGTGATACCAAAGATCCTGTTACTGGCAAAGGTCGTGACGTACTATTGTTTGTTGATAACATCTACCGTTATACACTAGCGGGTACAGAAGTATCAGCACTACTTGGTCGTATGCCGTCAGCGGTTGGTTATCAGCCAACACTAGCTGAAGAGATGGGCTTACTACAAGAACGTATTACGTCAACTCAGTCAGGCTCTATCACTTCAGTTCAGGCGGTATACGTACCTGCGGATGATTTGACCGATCCATCACCTGCTACAACGTTTGCTCACTTGGATGCAACAGTTGTACTAAGCCGTGATATCGCATCACAAGGTATCTATCCTGCGGTTGATCCATTGGATTCAACATCACGTCAGCTAGATCCACAAGTAATCGGCGAAGATCATTATAATGTTGCTCGTGGTGTTCAGGAAGTTCTACAGCGTTATAAAGAGCTTAAAGACATCATCGCTATCTTGGGTATGGATGAGCTATCAGAAGAAGATAAACTGGTTGTTTATCGTGCTCGTAAGATTCAGCGCTTCTTGTCTCAGCCATTCCACGTAGCCGAAGTCTTCACTGGTGCACCTGGTAAATACGTACCACTACGCGATACCATTGCTAGCTTTAAAGCAATCATCGCTGGTGAATACGATGACCTACCAGAGCAAGCGTTCTACATGGCTGGTAGCATCGATGAAGTAGTCGCTAAAGCTGAAAAAATGAAGTCTAAGTCAGCGTAAGTTGTATGAGCATAAGCTAACGAGTAGATATAATATAAACCTTGTATCTACTCTTCAGTAACGCATCGCAGTTTTACTGTTTTTTGATCGCGCTTTGATGGTAAGGAATTAAGTATGGCAACGTTACAATGTCGCGTCGTAAGTGCTCGTGAAGAGTTGTATTCAGGCGAAATTAGCATGTTAATAGCTACTGGTACCGAAGGCGAGATTGGTGTATTGCCAGGTCACACACCGCTTATTACTTTGCTAAAGCCAGGTGCAATGCGAGTGCAAACACCAAACGGTGAAGAAGAAGTAATTTATGTCTCAGGTGGTGTACTAGAAGTACAGCCTAAGATGGTTACGGTATTGGCTGATACAGCCATGCGTGCACACAATCTTGACGAAAGCAAAATTGTCGAAGCACGTAAAAAGGCTGAGCAAATGTTAGTTAACCAGTCTGATACGCTACAAACCAATGCGGCTTTGGCCTCACTTGCAGAGTCAGTGGGACAATTACAGACTATTCGTAAGTACAAAAACCGCGCGTAATTTATTACTGATAGCTCTAGCTAATAATTTAGAGTTGTCGCTAGAAATAATGATAAAAAGACAGTCCATTATATGGGCTGTTTTTTTTATGTCTATTCATTATGAAATTAACGGTTCTGCATTGAATACATATGATTATCACTTGGATAATATTTGTGGCAGTTCACTCTATTCTCAGGAAAAATCTTTTATTATCAATGAATCATCGTCCATTGGAATTTTCTTAAAAAGACACTGGCGACAAGGGTAATATATGGTTATATTAGACATAACGTATTATAAGTAACGAGCAGTAACTGTACGCGATAACGTTGGCTCGATGGTTTGGCTAATCAGCAAACGATAGATAATACAAATTGCGATGTAGTAACGAAGTAATTGGCATAATTTCTGGACGCAAACTAAAGTTTTGATAGGGGTAGTTTATAGGTTTTGTTACCGACTATAAGCTATAGTATAGGAAGCTGATAATTTAATAGTATACTGTGCTACCAAGTTTGTAACAGCTATACGAACATCAATTGTGCCACTATATGGTGCTATTAATTTTACCGCTCTTACTTTTACTGCTTTTAAATTAGATGTATTAGAGGATATAACAATGACAACGAATGAAGAAGACAACACCCCCCGAATCTTGATTGTTGAAGATGATGAGCGTCTGGCCATGTTGACTCAAGATTACTTGGTCAAAAATGGTTTAGAAGTGGCAATTGAAACTGATGGTAATCGTGCTATTCGCCGTATCGTCAATGAGCAACCAGATATGGTTGTACTTGATGTCATGCTACCTGGTAGCGATGGTCTGACTGTCTGCCGTGAAGTGCGTCCGCATTATCAAAATCCAATTTTGATGTTGACTGCACGTACTGAAGACATGGATCAGGTATTGGGTCTTGAGATGGGTGCTGACGATTATGTTGCCAAGCCTGCTCAGCCACGTGTATTGCTTGCCCGTATTCGTGCGCTACTGCGCCGCTCAGAAAATGCACCATCAGAAGATGTGCCACAACGTCTGGAGTTTGGCGAGTTAGTAATTGATAACGGCGGTCGTTCAGTTAACCTAGGTGATGAGTTGGTTGATTTCACCAGTGCTGAATATGATCTACTATGGTTGCTTGCTTCTAACGCAGGTCGTATTCTATCTCGTGAAGATATCTTTGAGCGTCTACGCGGTATTGAGTATGATGGTCAAGATCGTTCAATTGACGTACGTATCTCACGTATTCGTCCAAAAATCGGTGATGATCCAGAAAATCCAAAGCGTATTAAGACCGTACGTAGTAAAGGCTATCTATTCGTAAAAGAAGGCAACTAATATTGTTGCTTCTATAGGTTGATTAATTATTAATCACTATTCGAAAAAACCAGCAACGATGCTGGTTTTTTTGTGGCTAAATTTTAATTTTTAAACTTAAATGCAGTGTTATGTGGTTTAATTAAGCCATTATTATAGACGCTGACTAAATATATGTCATACATATAAGTCTTTGGATGATTGCTGCATATGGATTAAAATACGGTAATTAAAAGTCAAAGTTAAAGTCTATCCCTATTCGATCATGTTCGATATCGTCAAACACATAGCACTACCTATATGTTTGATGATATTGGCAATCTCTATTTATTAAGTTGGTCACGGCACGTATGTCATTAGTCTCTTCTTTAAAACACAGTATTTTTGTTCGTATCTATGCTGGGCTACTTATAGTCTGCTTGTGTGTGGCACTCTTTGCGCAGTTATTGATGGATACCATCAATAAGGAACGTGTGCAGTCCTATCGTGAAAATATGGCAATGGGGGCGTTCCATTTGGTGAGTGAAGGAATCTCTCACCAAAATAGCGAGGAAGAGCGTGAATATTGGTTATCAGATGCGAGCAGTTTGTTTGGTACTACTTTTAAAGTCTTGCCTATTGACGAAGTAGACTTTAGTGCCAGTGAGCTACGCCGCTTTAAAAATGATAATACCGTTGTACGTTATTTTAACCAGCCTGTATATGCAGATGTTTATTATCGTTTGCCGGATAACAAGAGTGTTTTAACAGCGAGAATCTCTCAAGTTACCGAACAGCAAGTGCGGGCAATCGCGGTCTTTTTGTTAGACGATTTGTCTTATCACATGACACTGTCGGACAAACGCGCACGTTTGGCTGAATTGGAGAAGAAGTTTTCTTTTCCTTTAGCGTTCAAAGCAGTCAATACACTTGAGTTAGATTCAGATCAGATGGCTCGTCTGCGTCGTGATGAAGTCGTCATATCACTGCAAGATACTAACAGTAGTACGAGTAACTCTGCTATTAGGGTAATAGTACCCTCTGAAATCAATGATATGGCAATTTTAATTGGGCCTATACCGTTATTTAACTGGTTCCCGCTTAACTTAATTATTAGTATGATTCTTATCAGTATGTTCCTAATTAGCTTAGGTGTATATGCACTCATCTTCCCGCTTGAGCGTAAGCTGCAATTGATTCAGGTAGGTGTGAATGAGGTCAGTCAAGGTAACCTTGATATTCAAGTACAGGTTATTGGTCAAGATGAAATAGCACGTTTGTCAGCGACTTTTAATGCCATGACCTCGCATATTAAGCGTTTGATTGAATCACAGCGAGAGCTTACCCGAGCGGTTTCACATGAGCTTCGTACTCCAGTGGCTCGTATTCGATTTGCCGTAGATATGCTTGCTGATACGGATGACGAAGACTCACGTTTTATGCAGCGTGACTATATTGATGAAGATATTGAATCGCTTAATGGTTTGATTGATGAGATCTTGACCTATGCTAAGCTTGAGGAAGGGTCACCAAAGTTAGATTTAGAACCAGTAAACTTAAGAGAGCTGTTAGAGCAGATCGAGCGCGAAACCAATGCGCTAGGTAAATCTATCAAAATAGTAACCAGTTTACCAAATGCAAAAGTCACAGCAGTTGCGGATAGACGCTACTTACACCGTGTGATTCAGAACCTTGCAGGTAATGCGTTACGCTATGCAGAAACAACCATTATCATTAGTGCAGGTGTCAAAAAAGGCAATGCCTTCGTCAGTGTCGAAGATGATGGACATGGTATTCCTGAAGCAGATCGCGAAAAAGTATTCATTCCATTCTCACGCTTAGATGACAGCCGTACACGCGCGTCAGGTGGCTATGGCCTAGGCTTGTCTATTGTATCGCGTATTGCCTTTTGGTTTAATGGTAGTATGAAGGTAGATGAGAGTCGTGAATTAGGCGGTGCAAGGTTCGTAATGACATGGCCTATGAAACCATTGACGCAAATTCTTGCTGCTGATGAGTTAACGCAAGAGAAAAGCGAGCGCGACTTCGATACTAAGTTGTCAGACTAAACCAAGTTATAGGGCTAAGCTATAAGAGCAAGCTATCAGACTAAATCATCAGACTAAATTATCAGGCTAGGCCATAATTATTAGTCATGTTGCTAAAGAGAATCAGCGGCATCTTAACGGTATAACACGATAGCGCTTTATAGCTAGATGACGCGCACGTCGCTATTTTTAAGACAGTTGGACAATGTCATAGGAGGCATAGGATGCCATATTTATTTGGTGGCTTGGTAGTGTTGAATGCGATTACGTTAGGCTATTATCTATTCTTAAAACAGCCGTCAACGACCCAAACACTACAAGCAGCTCAGGCTGAAATTACCCAGCCATTAGCTTTTACTAACAGTGCTGAGTATATCCCGCCGGCTATTGGTAGCAAAGACTAGCGTTTACCTCTTTGCTTATTCAAATTAAAGTCTCATCGCTATTTTGAATTTGGCACCGTATTATCTACCTCAGATACCTCTTCTACTTCAGCCGCTAGCGTAGTATCTCCAGCGACTTTAGAGAGTAGGGGAATGCGTACACATACTTGTAGCCCACCTTCAGGGTGGTTAATGGCTTCAACAGTACCGTGATGTAATCGTGCAATACGATCAACAATTGCAAGACCTAGTCCGCTACCTTGAGTAGTCCGTGCCGTCTCTCCACGTTCAAACGGTTGCATAATCCGCTCTAATTGATCGTCAGCGACGCCATCACCGCAATCTCGTACACAAATCACTAGCTGTTCTTGAGCTTCTTTGTTCACCACATTTTCGCTGACCACATCCGTATCTTCGTCTTCGACAGTTTCTATAAACGTCGGTACAACCGTTGCCGATAAATAAATAGGTGGTTTTCCATAACGTTTGGCATTATTAACCAAGTTGATAATCAGACGCTTGATAGATAATGGACGTACAGGAACCACCTTGTCGCATTCTGACTCATATACAAACTTCATTGGCGCAAACTGCACCATAATTTCGTTAAATATAGTGTCTAGATTGGTCAAGCTGACTGGCTCATCAGAACCATCTTTCATAAATGAGATGAACTGCTCTAAAATGGCATCCATATCCTCAATATCGTAAATCAGCCCTTCACGAAAAAAATCATCTGGTAGCATCTCTGCGGTCAAACGCATACGTGTCAACGGCGTCCGCAAATCATGTGAGATGCCCGCGAGCATAATAGTTCGCTCTTTTTGCGCTTGATTCAATGTCGTAAACAGTCGGTTAAACGCCATGTTAACTTGACGTATCTCTGTGGGGCCTTTCTGAGTGGGCAGTGTGGTTGCATGACCAAGCCTAATATAGTTAGTAGCTGCACGTTGTAGGTAGCGTAGCGGGCGATTCAACTGACGCGCTAACAGAATAATCGTGAGTAACGATAGGATAGGCAGTCCAATCAAAAACAGCACCAATAACGTTGGGCTATATTGTGAATAGTAAACCACAGGCTCACGTATCCAAAAACTGCTATCACGGCTATCTTGTACCCATAGCTGGGGTGTTGGCTTAAATTTAAAATAAACTTCTACAGGGCGGCCGAGCTGTGCACCGATTTCACGTTGTAATACATCCGTAAAAAAGCTTACGAATGGCTTGTCAGCGACTTCTGGAAAGTCGCTTGGGTTATTCACCACGACGACATGAGAGTGCTGGTAAATCCATTGACGTACTTCGGGACGACCTTGCCAGTCTTTATTGACGCTATTGATCAGCTGTAATTCACTCGTTAAATAACGCGCATGGTTTTTTAACTCTGGCAGATACAGACTGCGCCAAAAGAACAAAATCGATAAGCTCACACTGATAAGCACGATAAAGGCAACCATCAAGGTCGTTAGCCAAGTGTTGGAATAAGAGCGTGGCAGCCAACCTTTACGACGCGGCTTTGGGTTCGGAGAGATCATATGTGTCCAACAGAGTAAAAGAAAAGTTAGTGTGATATAGCGTGTAGCTCTTTAATTGCGATTGCCTTAAAGCTAGTCCGTGCATCAATCTATAGCGGTATATCATAGAATAGCATAATCAACAAATAGTACTGATACAGTATGCAATCGACGAGCGAGCCAAACAGTTATTGGAATAGATATAAAGTTAAGCTTAAGGATAAATGTATTTAGCAATCATCTATTTTTCAGAAAGAGCGACAGTAATCTATAGAATCTAAAGAAAAACTTTAAAAATAAGCCATTATTATCAGTTATATTTTACTTAGGTCGACATTTAAGCTATTGTTAATAAATAATTAAATATGCACAGTTTATGTTTTCAACAAATAAAGACTGTGATATAATTATGCCCTTTTTGGTATACCTGCGAAAGAGAGAATTCACATGGTTGTTATTCGTTTAGCACGGGGCGGTGCCAAGAAACGCCCATTTTATCAAGTAGTTGTTGCTGATCAACGCCGCGCGCGTGACGGTCGCTATATTGAAAACATCGGCTTTTTTAACCCACTCGCTAAAGAGTCTGAAGAAGCAGTACGCCTAAACATGGAAGCGTACAATGCGTGGATCGCAAAAGGTGCACAACCTTCAGATCGCGTTGCTTCATTAGCAAAAGCTTACAACAAGTCTGCAGCTCAAACTGAAGCAACTGCTTAAGTTTTGGTTGTTACTGAGACGTTCATAGCAAAACTATGACATGACTCAGTAGACTTTAGAATACATAGCGTAACTGGTCTGACCAGGGTGCGCCATTAACTGTTTATCGCTTTTGACGCAATTGTTTTTGCAATTGCTGTTTTAATCATTGTTAGGTTAGCTGCTATGTCATCTGTTCCAAACGCTAGTGCCCTTATGAAAATTGGTCAGCTTAAGAAGCCTTACGGCATTAAAGGCTGGCTTTGGGTATTTAGTGATACGGATGACCGTACAGCAATATTCGACATGAAGCCGTGGTGGATGAAAACTGCCACTGGCATGAAACCTTTAACTGTGAAGGCTTGGCGTGAGCAAGGAACAGGAATTGTGGCTCAATTTGAGCAGATTCCTGATCGTAATGTTGCTGAGACTATGAACGGTGTTACCGTTTGGGTCGAACAAAACGTCCTGCCTGAAACAGCTGAAGACGAATATTATTGGTCGGATTTGGTCAGTCTGCGCGTGATGAACGAGCAGGATGAGTATTTAGGTAATATCACTGAAATGTTTGAAACCGGTGCCCATGACATCATGCGTGTAACGGCAAATTCAGACAGTTTGGACAATGAAGAACGCCTGATTCCATGGCATAAGCAGACTGTGATAGAAGTCAATATGACTGAAAAAACAGTGCTTGTGGCATGGCCGAGTGATTACTAATAGCGTTTCTGGCTTTTTAGTCAGACGTTATTATTACTTACACCGATTGTTTTAGCCTTAACGCAAGTAGACATCAGATGTATTTTGCCGTAATTAGTATTTTTCCTGAGATGTTTGCCACGATTCGTGAATTTGGAATCACGGGCCGAGCAGTGACTCAAGAGCAAGTTACGATTGAATGCATTAATCCACGTGATTATACCACCGATAACTATCGCCGTATTGATGAGCGCCCTTATGGGGGTGGTCCTGGGATGGTGATGATGGCTGAGCCATTATCGAAAGCCATTGAGGATGCACGATTGCGTGCCAGTCAACATGGTTGCCGTGTCGATAGTGAGCACTGTCCGGTGATTTATATGTCACCGCAAGGACAGACGCTTAGTGAGAGTAGCGTAGTCAATATGACTGA
This sequence comes from Psychrobacter sp. Arc9, assembly GCF_041431295.1. NCBI lineage: Bacteria > Pseudomonadati > Pseudomonadota > Gammaproteobacteria > Moraxellales > Moraxellaceae > Psychrobacter > Psychrobacter sp. Arc9. The sequence continues at coordinate 92,685 of NZ_JASMRK010000011.1, forward strand.
TTACGATGGCATGATTTTATTATGCGGTCGTTATGAAGGTATTGACGAGCGTTTACTATCACAATATGTCGATATGGAAGTATCGTTAGGTGATTACGTGTTGACTGGTGGCGAGTTGCCAGCAATGGTGCTGATGGATAGTGTGATACGTCGTCTGCCCGATATCATGGGTGATGACAAGTCAGCGGAGCAAGACTCTTTTGTCGATGGCTTGCTTGACTGTCCACACTATACTAAGCCGCATGAGTTTGCGGGTATGGCGGTTCCTGAGGTATTACTTTCAGGTCACCATGCCAATATCGCTAAGTGGCGTTTTAGTCAGCAAGTCAGTCGTACGCAAACGCGTCGTCCAGACTTATGGCAAGCGTTTACTCCAACGGTAGAGCAAGCAAAGTGGCTGAAAGCATTGGCCAAAGCAGATAAAAAGTAGATTTTTAAAATCTGACTTTATTGTTACTAGGTTTGATAAACAGTTAAGAAACAGAATTTTGAGCAATAATAAAACGAGTCATCACATAGTGGCCGTTGGTTATAACCCATTTACGTTGTGTCTCACTATAAAGAGATGCGATTAATTATTACAAACAGGTGATATGCGTCAAGCCTCTATTATCTAATGTGAGGAGATAACTCTCATGAGCAACAAGCATCCATTGGTTCAGGTCATCGAAAACGCTCAATTGCTTGAGCGCCCAAACTTTGCACCCGGCGATACCGTTGTGGTACAAGTAAAAGTACGTGAAGGTGAGCGTGAGCGTTTACAGGCTTTTGAAGGCGTTGTAATTGCTAAGCGTAACCGCGGTCTAAACTCAGCGTTTACCGTACGTAAAATCTCAAGCGGCGTTGGTGTTGAGCGTGCATTCCAATTGCATTCACCAATCATCGATAGCATTGAAGTGAAACGCCGCGGTGCTGTTCGCCGTGCGAAACTGTACTACTTACGTGAGCGTTCTGGTAAATCAGCACGTATCCGCGAAAAACTTGCGCCACGTCCAGCTCAGAAAAAAACTGACGCTGGTGTACCTGATGCAGTTGATACTGCACCTGGTATCTAAGCACAAGTTTGCCGTTTTGAATTAGTCCTATAATTTTAGGATTGGCTCAAGACAAGGTAATAGTAGATACAAGCCCTTATTCATAGGTTTATTTATAAATAAGCGGGCCATACCAAAAAAGACGAAACCCCAATCTATGCGAAAGCTAGATTGGGGTTTTTGTATGTATAGCATTAATAATTTGAGTTTTATCAGCTCTGATAGTGCCAGTTATAAGCTAAAGTTTATTGAGCATCAAATGTATCGATGCGGTTGACTTGCTCTTTGGACTTACTGTATTTGCGCAGTCTAATGTATAACGTCTTGGTAACGGTTGCAATGAGCTTTTGCTGCTCATCAACGATATCGACTTTATACTCACGGAATACCGCTTCGCCTTCTTTTGCCAACTCTTGAATAGTAATAATTTCAGAACTAGGTATTTTCATGCGTGCAGTGACTTTGCTACTGCCAGGCGCAACAAAATCAATGTGTGAGCTTTTGTCCCACACTACGTAATTGCTACCCAGTTGGTGCATCAGCATGAGCATATAAAAAGGGTCAACCATCGAATATAAGCTACCACCGAACTGAGTACCGACGATATTTTTGTTCAGAGTATTTAGTCCCATGCTTACCACGCACAAACCCTGATCGAGACTGATATGATCGATTTTGATACCTGCGCCAATGTATGGTGCATAAGTATTAAGGCGCAGCTTTAATAAATGCGGTGTCAGCAATGGCATGATGCTTTGCTTGGCCCGACGTTTCAAGGTCTCAAGGTTGGTAGGTAATACGCTCATAAACTTGTCCTGTTGCCTTTTTTTAATTTTTTGATTGTATCAATAATGCGGTTTTAAACAATGTCACTGAGAAATAAATCGATAAAAAGTATTTATCATAATTAAAAAGTACTCAGCCCGCTAGCTCTAAAGCGTAACCGAAATGACATATTTATGCCCACTTACAGGTAACGATCGTTATTTATTATAACTATCTTTGCTATTCATCTATGTGATAAAAAATCATCTAGATGTAAATAATTATCAATAAAACGGTCGTTTATCCTAATTTAAAGTCTATAAAAGAGAGATTTTTTCCTCATGGTTTTCTATTAAGGTCAATTTTGTCTCAAATAGAAACTTTAGTTTATATATTATAATGAGATACATAGTATCTTTAAATGGTTTTAGGTTCGCATTTCATCAAGTCTTGGCATACAATAGTTCGCAGTTTGTAATAGGCGCTTTGGTCTATGACATTAGAGCAGAGCGTGTGTAGTCAATCAAAGACGTAATCGACACAAGGAAATGTGATGAGTAACCCTCAGACCCCCTCTTCAGGGTCTAATACGCCGACCTCGAACGTAAACCACGACAGTCAAGTACAAGGCAGTTATGTAGATTTGCATAAGTCCAGTGCTAGTTTCGACAGTCGTGATGCTTATCTAAACCATGAATTACAAATCATGCAGCCGAAACGCTGGCGTCCTAATTTACCATTCCGTGATTACCGTTTTGAATACGAAGATACTATTCCAGCAATGGCCGCGACCATCGGTAAAGTTGTTATGGTGGGCGCCATTGCAGCAACCTTTGCAGGTCCACTCGGCTTAGGTGATGCGTTTGTCTTAGAAAACGTGCGATATGAGCTATTGATCGTCTCCTTCTTTATTATTTTATTTTCGGGATTTTTATTGCCGACTGCCAACCTTGCTGGTACTCACGGCCCATTAATCCCTCTGATTCCTATTGTGGTAGCAGCTGGTGGGCACCCGATGGCCTTTGGTTTGCTTATCGGTGCTTTTGGTCTGCTCCTTGCGATTAGTAAAGGGGGGAGTCTACTAGCCAACTTAACCAGTAAAGGTGTGTGCGGTGGCCTATTGATTTACTTGGGCTTTATCGGAACCACATCACAGGTCAAAAATCTCTTTGCTTGGGCAGAAGGGATTGGCATGTCGCATATCGCTTTCTTTATTATTCTGGCGACTATTCTGCTGTATGCATTGCTTGAGCATTGGCAAAAACGCTGGCTCGCGGTTCCGCTAAGCTGTGTGTTAGGTGGAGGTCTTGCATTTGCATTGGGCGCACCTTTTGAGTTCAAAACAGCGCCAGGTCTACCAAACATGAATCCAATGTATTGGTGGGGCGAAAACACAGGTTGGATGTTAGGTCTGCCGACGATTGAAAGCTTCATTGTAGTACTGCCGTTTGCTATTTTGGCCGTGGCAATGTGGTCGCCAGATTTCTTGGGCCATCAAGTATTCCAAAAAATCAGCTATCCTAAGCGTACTGAAAAAGTGCTTATGGATATTGATGACACCATGACCAGTGCTTCATTTCGTCAGGTAGTCGGCTCTGTATTGGGCGGCTCCAACTTTGCGTCATCTTGGGGAACGTATATTGTTCCTGCGGCGATTGCTAAACGTCCAATTCCTGCCGGTGCTTTATTGACGGCTCTATTTTGTATTATCGCAGGGGTTTGGGGCTATCCAATGGATTTAGCCATCTGGCAACCAGTGATGTGTGTGGCCTTGATCGTTGGGGTGTTTATTCCATTACTAGAAGCTGGTATGGAGATGACGCGTGAAGGTAAAACCACGCAGTCTGCTGCTATCGTAGTATTCGCGTCGGCATTGGTTAACCCAGCCTTTGGTTGGTCGCTCACGTTGTTGCTTGATAACTTGGGCTTGATTGGCTCTAAAGAACGTAGTGCGAATTTGACTAAGATGAGCCGCTGGATCATACCGGGTATTATGTTCCTGGTACTGACAGGCGTCATGGCTATCGTTGGTATGCTGCCGGGTATCCCAGCATTGATGGCTAACTTCCGTCATTAGTAGTATGTGATTGAATAAACGATAATAGAACAGACTAAGCCGGCGAAAGCTGGCTTTTTTATGGGTAGCACTGCGATAATAATTGGCTTGTAAAACAATGACTCCCGCCCCATAACTAGCAGTATTACTAAGATTTTTAAGAGCAACAAATTCTATGGTTAATGTCTCAGAATCGAGTCCTGTCGATGATAAAAAAGCCCGTCTTAAGCATCTGATTAAACGCCTTCCTAACTTGCCAGGAGTGTATAAGATGCTGGGTAAGAACGGCGATATATTATACGTTGGTAAAGCTAAGTCGCTAAAAAGTCGGGTAAATAGCTATTTTGCCAAAACGATAGATCATCCAAAGACACGGGCGCTAGTGGCACGGATTCACAATATTGAGACTATCATTACGCGTAGTGAGACCGAAGCGCTATTGCTCGAGCAGAATCTAATCAAAGAGCACCGTCCACCTTATAACGTGCTGCTGCGTGATGATAAATCCTATCTGTATGTGTTTATCTCAGCCGATAAGCCTTATCCACGTTTGGCCTACGGTCGCGGTAAAGGTAATCATCAAAAAGGTCGATTCTTTGGCCCGTTCCCCTCTGCACATGCGGCAAAAGAAACGTTGGTATTGATGCAAAAAATGTTTCAAATGCGTCAATGTACCAACACCTTTTTTAAGCAGCGTCAGCGTCCTTGCCTTGAGTATCAGATTAAACGTTGCCGTGCGCCCTGTGTCGGTTTGGTATCGCCAGAAGAGTACGCAGAAGATGTGAACAATACCATCCGTTTTTTAAAAGGCGACTCTAGTGACATCCATAGTACGCTGATTGAAAAGATGGAAGCGTCAGCTGAAGCGTTAGATTTTGAAAAGGCGGTATTTTATCGCGATCAGCTGTCCATGCTACGTGAAGTACAAGCAAGGCAAGCAGTCTACACAGTACAAGGTGAGGCAGATGTGATTGCCATTGCCAGTCAGGCTGGCATGACCTGTGTGAACGTACTGACGGTACGTGGTGGACGTGTATTGGGTGGAAAAAATTATTTCCCAGATGTGGATAGTAGTGAGTCGTTAGCAGATAATTTATCGGCTTTTATTACGTCATTTTATTTCCAAGTGACCGATGATTTGCCCGCTGAAATCATATTGAGCCATCAGATACCAGATCAAGTGGCAGTAAGTGAAGCATTGGCAACGCATTTCGGTAATAAAGTAGTCATCAAGACCAATGTGCGTGAGCACCGTTCAGAGTGGCTGGACTTAGCAACACTAAATACCAGTAATGCATTAAAAACCAAGCTTGGCGATTATCTAGAGCTACATGCGCGCTTTGGTGCGCTAAAAGACGTACTGGCGACTGTCACTGATCGGACGATTGATCGTATTGAATGCTTCGATATCTCACATACGATGGGTGAGGCGACCATTGGTAGCTGCGTGGTGTTTGACCAAGGTGGCTCGCGCCGTCGTGATTACCGTCAGTATGCTATTCATGATATTCAAGGTGGCGATGACTATGCAGCGATGAAGCAAGTGCTGACCAGACGTTATAAGAAGCAGCCATTGCCGGATTTGCTATTGGTTGATGGTGGTAAAGGTCAGCTTGGTATTGCCAAAGAAGTATTAACTGAGTTGGGTATTCTTGATGACACCTTGCTCATTAGTGTGGCAAAAGGGGAAGGGCGCAAGGCTGGGCTTGAGGTATTGCACTTTATCAATCATGAGCCGTTAGATCTACCGATGGATAGCAAAGCATTGCACTTGCTGATGCATATTCGTGATGAGGCGCATCGTTTTGCGATTACCGCTCACCGTAAAAAACGGGATAAGCGTCGCTCTTCATCAGTGCTAGAGGTGATACCGGGACTGGGCGAGAAACGTCGTCGTGACTTGCTCAATCATTTTGGTGGTATGCAGCAGCTGCTTGGCGCTTCACAGCAAGAGTTGGCAGGCGTACAAGGAATCGGACCAGTACTCGCAAAAACGGTTTATAAAGTACTGCATGAGTAATGGATTAGATATTATCAACCAGCAGTTTTTATTGATTGTCTATAAATACGATTGTGTGGAAATTAAACAAAAAAGGGGTAGTCTTGGAGAATTTTACTTATCCAAGACTACCCCTTTTTTAATAAGCTTTTACTACTTATCAGTTTCTACTTTATAAGTGGTAAACTTAAAGCTTAAATCGCTTTTTTCATCGTGCATTTGCTCAGATTCGTCTGCTACTTTAAAGCGTTCTGGCAACTCAGGATAAAATGCATCGCCGTCAGCAATGTCAGTATCTACATGAGTCAGCTCAATACGGTCGGTGTACATCAGAGCGTCACTAAATACTCGCTCGCCGCCAATCACCCAAATCGTATCGAGATGCGCGCCATGAGAAAGGCTAGCTGCTTGTGTCAGAGCATCGTCTAGGTTGTGTACCACATAAGCATTGCTGCTATCTGCAAGACCTTTTGTCTCAGCATAATCCATCTGTGTCGTGACAATAAAGCTCACACGCTTGGGTAATGGTTTGCTCCCCATTGACTCAAATGTCTTACGACCCATAATCACGATACCTTGAATCTTACTATCGTTTTCTTTGGTCGTCATGCTTTTGAAATGTTGCAAATCTGCTGAGATATGCCACGGCAGCTCATTGTTTTTGCCGATACAGCGATTGCTACTAATAGCAGCGATTTGGGCAACTTCGGTATGGGCATAGCTCATAATATATCCTTTTTATTATATTCTTAAATTTTGCTCTTATTTGGCGTAGTTAACCAGACTAACTTTATACGGCAACTTTGGCTTTGATAGCAGGGTGCGACTCATAGTCATTGACGTTAATGTCTTCGTACTCAAACGCAAATATGTCCTTTACTTCAGGGTTCAAAGACAATGTCGGCAATTTATATAGCGAGCGTGTCAACTGTAGCTCGGCCTGCTCACGGTGGTTTTGATAAATATGACAATCACCACCTGTCCAAACAAACTCTCCAACTTCTAGACCACACACCTGCGCGATCATATGAGTCAATAGCGCATAGCTCGCAATATTAAAAGGCACGCCTATGAAATTTACAACCCCTAATTTATGCACAAGTCGTTTTATTTTCTAATGTAGAGCGCTACATTCCGACTGTGCATTTTTAATTCTGCACAATACGGTCTGTGTAAACGGTCAGTTGTCCTTACCAGCAACATCAACATTATTCGATTTACCGAGTAGAGTGTCTTGATAAGAGATATTATATCTTATCAAGACATATAATACACTTAGCCCAATACTAAAACTCACCCTAAAGCCCGATCAACCAATGTATCGGTAAGCTGAGCTTGCGTCTCTTGAGACTGCTGTAACTTAACTTTTAACTGATCGCAAATAGCCATTAATTCATCGACTTTGGCAACGATGCGGTGTTGTTCAGTGAGAGGTGGCACTGGTAAAACCCAGTTTGAAATTACGCCCATACCGATATTAGCTTGGTTAGCAGAACCAGTTGATTGATTAAATATAGGGTTTTTAAGCTGAGGTTCTTTTAAAGCAATATTTAAAAAATTCACATTGATTAGTATGGGTCGCAATCTACATAAACGCTGGTTAAGATAAAGTTGTTGATCTAACAAATGGGTATCTAAGACTACTAACGAATATTAGTAATCTTCTTTCCCATTAGTACCTGTCATTGTTAATAATATATCGTCAGTATTTATTCGATAGTCTTGGGTACTTTCGGCTAAACCTTCTGGAATATAGACACTATTTTTATCTAATCTCAAATTATCAGGACGAATATTTCCCATTCTAATAACTTGGTAAGTTCCAACATCTAAAAACTCTTTGCTTTTGTATGCAAAGCCTCCTTTGAGATGAGCAATATCATTAACTCGGCCCCATACCCAACCTGTCCGTAATTTGAAAGGTTTCTCTTCATCTGTGATAGCAGGTAAAGGCTTTTCTTTCTTAATCTTTTTCTCTCTAATCAACTGCTCTTTTTCTTCACCTATCTTTTCTAACAACACCGAAGCAGATTCATCATCTAGATTCTGCGGAACTAATTTACCCATCACTGCCAATTGCAGCACAGTTTGCTTTAAAGCTTCGATGCTTTGCTCGGTGGTAAATAGGCTATCGAAATGCTCAGCAATTCTTGCCCAGTTTTTTGCCAATTCATCAGCATCAGCACTATCTGTCAACGTGGCTAATAGTACATCTACAAGCGTAGCGTGAGCCTCGATACTGGCTTCGGTTTGCTGCTCTAGCTGATCACACAACAGCATGAGTTCATCGACTTTAGCGACGATGCGTTTTTGTTCTAATAAGGGTGCAACAGGACAAATAAGTGTAAATAGTTTTTTCTGGTATATAGCAGAAACGTTTGTTGTACTTGATTTCAGCTCATTTAAAAGAAGCTTACCTGATGCAGATCTAAACCAATAATCAAGAAACTCGGGAAGAATCTTTGATATTCTAGCTCTCATTATATTATTATTATAAATAATTACCTCTTCCGGCATATCACGTATTACACAGGTTTTCCCAACAAGCTCTTGACTATTCCGAGTATTAAATAAAAAGTCACCTTCATAAAGCCTATACTTTTCTTTTTCAGTTTCACTCACATTTACTCGAGCTAAAGTATCCCAGTTCAACCCTCCGCTATTGTTGATATTATTCATTTTAAAGTACATATGTTCAAATTCATTTGACTGCTCTGCTTTACCTCGATCCAAACCTACCTGAGTACTTATAGTTAGATTAACGAATCTCTCCCATTCCCAATTTTTTGGTTTATTAAACGGTTTTTCAGACTCCATCATCTTCGGTAAAGGTTTATTTTTTTTAATACTATCGTCTTTAATTGGTACAGATAGCTCTTGAAATATTTTCTCTAACAAAACAGATGCAGGCTCATCATTAGCATCTTGTGGTACCAGCTTGCCACGCACCGCTAACTCCAAGATCAGCTCACGTAATTTTTTAATACCGTATAGCTCATACTTTTTGCTACTGCCACGCCCACTAGTCGATTTAGCCAATATAGCGCTAGTCCAGATATCGATATGTTCAGTGATCAACTGCTCTGGTTTGTTTGCGTCTTTACCCACCTCTAAGCTCGTTTTTACATTCATAGCTACTTGTCCTCTGTCGTGTTAGCAGACAGCGCAGCGCCCAGTACATCTTTTAATTGGCTGCGTAAAGTATCGATACTCTGTTGTTGTTTGGCATAGTCAGCGAGTAATTTATTAGGGTCATAATCAATGACTTGATCAACAAACGGATTTTTTATATCAAAATTAAATATAGCATTGAATATACTATCGCCAGCCTGTTGGCTATTGTTAGCATCACGGCGCAGATTATTGATTTTAGTTTCTAGCGCTTCAACTTTTTTTAGGTTATCAGGCTTTAACTCATCGCTGGCAGCTTTTAGTTCTGCACGTAACACTTTAAGATTAGGCTCTAAAGCACTGACTTCACCTAAGAGTACTTTTGCTTTGTCCCAGTGTGGCTTTGCATCTTTTTCAGCTGTTTTACGCTTACTGCTGAAGTCAACTTTCCAAGCGTGATCATTTTCAACACGACTGGCGAAGCCGTCAGATTCATTGCCCCACCAATCAATCTCGGTTTGAAACTCTTCAAACTTCATTGGTTTGGTTTTGCTGTAGTTTTTGACGCCTTCAGGATAAGGATGCTCATAAAACCAAATATCTTTGGTTGGCTGACCTTTGGTAAAGAAGAGAATATTGGTCTTAATACCCGTATAAGGGTTAAACACACCGTTTGGTAAGCGCACGATGGTATGCAGATTACACTCTTCTGTCAGCATTTTCTTTAGCTTGGTTTTTACTCCTTCACCAAACAAGGTGCCATCAGGTAATACGACGGCAGCGCGGCCTTTATCTTTCAAGACCTCAATGATTAATTGTAAAAACAAATCAGCCGTTTCGCGTGTTTGGAACTCAGCAGGGAAGTTCTTTTCGATACCGTGCTCTTCAGTGCCGCCAAAAGGCGGATTAGTTACGATGACATCAATATCACTGTCCCAGCTCGACAGCGGCTTATTTAGAGTGTTATCGTGGCGTATCTGTACGGGTACTTCGATACCATGCAGCATCATATTGGTTGTACAGAGCAAATGCGGCAGTTGTTTCTTTTCAAACCCCAAAATCTGCTGCTGTAGCGCTTGATGATCTTCGGCAGTTTCGACATAGTTGTTTTTGACATGATCAAATGAGCAGGCCAAAAATCCACCTGTACCACAAGCTGGATCCATAACGCGCTCACCGAGCTTTGGATCTACACGGTCAACGATGAAGCGTGTCACAGCACGAGGGGTATAAAACTCACCTGCATTGCCTGCACTCTGTAAATCACGCAACAGTTGCTCATAGATATCACCAAATAGATGGCGCTCATCTGAACGATTGAAGTCCACTTCGTTGAGTTTATTAATCACTTGGCGTAGCAGCGTACCGTTTTTCATATAGTTGTAGGCATCGCTCAAACCTTGACGCACCACAAATCCACGTGGGTTGGTATCTACTGGCGCTGTCAGGTTTTTTAGCTCAACGAATATTTCATCATTTACGAACTCTAGTAACTCATCACCAGTGATACCTTCGGGATCAGCTGCCCAATTACGCCAAAGGTATTGCTCAGGGATGGGGCTCTTATAGTTTTCTTGTTCGAACTCAAGCGCTTCTTCTTGTGCATCAAATATCTTGAGAAACAATAACCATGACAATTGGCTTAAACGTTGGGCATCACCATCGACACCAGCATCTTGACGCATGATATCTTGAATAGACTTAATAACTGAACTGATTGACATGTAGTTTCTCTTTTCAATAAACAGTATGAATAAAACAAGCCTCAATAAGAGGCTTAGATATATGGATTGTAGCTAATTTTTTCTAGTTGCTTAAGCTTGTTTGGGTGGCGGTGCCCAATAGATTTCACTTTCAAGATCACTAATGGCTTGCTGATAATCTTGTTTACTACCGAAGCCTTCTCTGACAATTTCCATCGGACTACCTAATTGATCAAGTGGTTTTACTTTAAGCACGTTTAGGCTTTCGATCTCTTCTACACCCGCATCAGCATACTTATCGAGCAAGGCATTTAGTACTTTTTGAGCAGTGTCTGAATACTTGGTAAAGTAATTGCGCTTCTTAACTTCATTCGCACGTTCACGACGCGTCAAGGGTGGCTGGTCATATACCACATGGCAAATTAGGTCGAAGGGGTCCATGTCTGAACCGACCTCTTCCTGTAGTGCTTCCCAAATAATACCAGCATTTGCCAGCTCATCAATGATGGTTTGTTTGCGCTCAGTATCGTTCCAACGCTTGGTAAACTCGTCCAAACTAGCGAACTGCTTAGTGAAAGTTTTGCGAGTATAGTCCTGAAAAGACTCGGTGACTAGCTTACCATCAGTATCATAATACTGGATACGCTGTGCCGTTACTTTTACAGCTACACCTTTCACATGGTATTTTTTCGCGGGTTCACTGACACCTATGTCATCACCCATACCAGCCCCTAAATCAAAGCCACTCTTATCATCTTGGGTTGTGTAGGCCAGATCAGTACCATTAGCAATATCTAACTCTGCGTCTGATTCTCCATCGACCACTTCGTCTAGCTCAGCACTTCCTTCATTAATTTGTGCTGGCGTCACGGTCATGATACGTTCAGGAATACCATCGAAGCGCTCATCTGCAAATAGCTCAGTCGCTTTTTTGAAGTCAAGAATCGTAAACCATAGCTTGCCGTATTTATCATTGATACGAGTGCCACGGCCAATAATTTGCTTAAACTTAGTCATCGATTTGATGTTTTGATCTAACACGATAAGCTTACAAGTTTGTGCATCAACGCCTGTTGTCATTAGCTCTGACGTCGTCGCTATTACTGGATAAGGTTTCTTTGGATTGATGAAGTTATCAAGCTGTGCTTTGCCCAACTCATCATCGCCCGTGATTTTCATGACATACTTTTCGTTCTTTTTGACCTGCTCGGGATTGCAGTTAATCAGAGCACGGCGCATACGCTCTGCATGATCAATATCATTACAGAACACAATGGTTTTGGCCATTGGGTCAGTACGCTCAAGGTAGCTTGTGATGGTCTGAGCCACCAATTCAGTACGCTCATCAATCACCAGACTACGATCAAAGTCTTTTTGGTTATAGATACGATCTTCAATCAACTCACCATGCCTATCTGTCTGTCCTTTGGTTGGACGCCAGCCTTGTAGGTCGACATCGATATCAATTCGAACCACTTTATAGGGCGCTAAAAACCCATCTTCGATACCCTGTTTTAGGGTATAGGTATAAACAGGATCCCCAAAGTAATAAGAATTAGATACCTCTTCAGTCTCTTTAGGTGTTGCTGTTAAGCCTACTTGTGTGGCGCTATTGAAATACTCCAATATCTCACGCCAAGCACTGTCTTCCGCAGCGCTACCTCGGTGGCACTCATCAATGACAATCAGGTCAAAGAAGTCTGGTGCGACCTGCTTAAAGGCTTTCTGATGCTCTTCTGGACCTGTTAACGCTTGATATAAGCCTAAATGAATCTCGAAGGCTGGATCAACGGTACGGCCTTCTATTTTGGTCATCGCAGTGCCGAAAGGCTGAAAGTCATTTACCCGTGTTTGATCGACCAAAATATTACGATCTGCTAAAAACAAGATACGTTTCTTTTCTCTAGCCTTCCACAGACGCCAGATGATTTGAAATGCAGTGTAAGTTTTACCCGTCCCTGTTGCCATTACGAGCAGGATGCGATCCTGTCCACGAGAAATGGCTTCTATGGTCTTATTGATGGCTTGTAGTTGATAGTAGCGCGGTGATTTACCACTGCCATCATCATGATAGTCTTGAGTGATGATAGGTAGCTGAGATTGCGTATAGCCTTTCCACTGACAGTACTTATCCCATAGCTCAGCTGGCGTCGGGAAGTCTGCTAGTGAAATCTCAGTTTCGAGGGTAGTAGTACTAGTCTTATCATGAAAAATAAAGCCATCACCATTGGATGAAAACACAAACGGCACTTCGAGCAGCCCAGCATAATCAAGCGCTTGCTGCATCCCTTTACCAATAGAGTGTTTGTTTGCTTTGGCTTCGATAACCGCAAGTGGCAGATTAGGCTTGTGATATAGAACGATATCAGCAGACTTGACCGTCTTACGCACTGCCATTTGACCACGGACAATAACCTTCCCATCACGAAGCTTCACCTCTTCGCGAATTTGAGTCATGTCATCCCAACCTGAGCTTTTAATGGCAGGTAGAATAAACTTGCTGATAATATCTGTTTCAGATAATTCTAATTTGTTGATACCAGCCATGGCAGTAGGCTTCCTATCTAGCTAGTGTTGGGGGTAATTTATACTTTAACATATGTTGTGTCTTATTTTTCTATTGGAGTATCAATCTTAAGTACTTAAAGACCTTTGATATGATATTAGTGCATAATTAACGTGATATAAAAATACTATGGTATTAGCTTAGCGGTAACTAACTTATACTTTAATTCTAATAGTTACCATTTTAAGAAATAGCATTAGGTAATAATTGTATATTTATTTTAAGGTAGTATACATTTCATCTTCTACTTACATTCACAGATGACTACTACGTTTAGTCACAATTAACTGATAATCTAAGGAACATATGTCCGACATTAACTTTAATCAACGTCTAAATAGGTTAGAAGAGCGCAGGAAAGGTTCTAATTTTAGTTACTCATTTGATGGTCTCAATGAAGATACAGTTTTAAAAAGAGAACTTGATACCTTAAAAGAGTCTATGGAAAGCTGGCAGTCCGCATCAGATAAACCGTCTGTACGTTATGCTTTAGGTGCAATGCAAGAAGTAGGAAAGCGTTATACGGAGATATCCGTTGAAACTGCAGTTAGAGTTCAAAAACAGCTTAAATCTAGGTTGATGGATAATCATGGTATAAATACTGAGTATAGACTCCAAGGCTCTGTACCTTTGAACGTACATATAAAGGGTATTAGTGATGTTGATTTACTTGTTATTGATGAGTCGCATTATAGATCAGAGCATTATTTGGAAACTTTGCGTTCTCAAGATATTACAGAAATAAGCAAATTAAGAGCAGCATGTCACATTCAATTAAAAAGTGCCTACCCTGCAGTAACAGTTGACAATACTGGTGCCAAATGTATTAAGTTAGTAGGTGGTTCGCTTCAACGTGAAGTTGATGTTGTGCCTTCTCACTGGGTAAGAACAGATAAATACCAACAAGAAAAAAAGGCGTATGATCTTGGAGTCAACATACTTGATAGTAAAACTCCAACTACTTTGATGAACTTACCTTTTAGACATATTTACCTTATTGATACTAGGTGTAGGTATTTAACAGAGGGTGGGCTGAAAAAGTCTATACGGCTGTGTAAGACTTTAAAGGCCGACTTAATTACAGAAGGTTCTAAAATACACCTCAGTAGCTTTGATATAGCATCTATTATGTATCATGCAAACTTAGATAACTTAAAAAAAGGTAGTCATTACCCGTTAGCAGTTGTATTAGAGACACAAAGATTTTTCGATTATTTATATAATAAACCCCACTCTCAACTTGAAATAAGCAAATCAAACTGAAGAGGCGGATTACCAAGTTTTTTGTTGAGTACAAAGCACA
>NZ_JASMRK010000012.1:0-103000 GCF_041431295.1 Psychrobacter sp. Arc9
GACTTTGAGTTTAAAGTCTAGATTGTAACGCATAAAAATACCCCAAAAGTTGTGTCCAACTTATGGGGTTCAGTTCATTAAAGGCCCTTTTCTTATGTCTATATAAAACACTACAGCAGAAATTAACGCGAATACGTCGGATCCGCTGCTGCTGTAAATAATACATCAGTAGAAGAGTTCAAAGCAGTCTCAGCTGAGTCCTGAATCACACCGATGATAAAGCCAATCGCAACTACTTGCATCGCGATATCATTTGGAATGCTAAATAAGCTAGCAGCGAGTGGAATCAATAGCAATGAACCACCAGCAACACCAGAAGCACCGCAAGCACTAATCGTAGCAACCAGACTGAGTAGCAGCGCTGATGCAAACGTCACTTCGATACCCAACGTATGAGCAGCAGCAAGCGTTAAGACGTTAATCGTAATCGCAGCACCCGCCATGTTAATGGTGGCCCCTAGTGGGATGGTCACCGAATAAGTGTCTTCATGCAATCCAAGCTTACGGGCAAGGTTCATGTTGACTGGGATATTGGCCGCTGAACTGCGTGTAAAGAAGGCAGTAATTCCTGATTCGCGCAGACATCTGAACACGAGTGGATAAGGGTTCTTGCCAGTTTTGATAAGGACGATAAGCGGATTGGCAACCAACGCAATGAATAACATACAGCTGATTAATACCATCAAGATACGTGCGTAGCCTGCCAAAGAAGCAAAGCCTGTCTCAGCAACCGTGCTAGCGACTAGGCCTAAGATACCAAATGGGGCTAAAGCAATAATCCATTTAACCACTTGTGAGATGGCATCAGCGAAATCACCGACAACATTACGAGCAGTATCACTGGCTTGGCGCAGTGCAAAACCAATAATAATTGCCCATGCTAAGATACCAATATAGTTGGCTTCAGCGATTGCATTGATCGGGTTAGCGACCAGGTTCATGAGCAAGTTCGTCAAGACTTCTTTTAGGTCAGCAGGTGGTACTTGCGCGATATCGGCGTTGATCAAGACCAGCTCAGTTGGGAATAAAAAGCTGGCACCGACTGCCGTTAGTGCTGCCAAAAAAGTGCCGAACATGTACATGATAAGCACTGGCTTTACGTAGACTTCATTGCCACTACGATGTTGACTGATGGCTGCCATAACCAGAATAAATACTAGGATGGGAGCGACTGCTTTTAGTGCGCCGACAAAGAGTGTACCGAGCAACCCTATGGCGGTGCCGATACTTGGCGCTAGCCAACCAATCAATACCCCTAACACCAAACCAATAATAATAAGCGGCACCAGCCCTATACGCTGATACATTGCAATTAATGAACGCATCTGTACACCCTCAAGTCCGTTAAAAGTAAGTGAATTGTCACAACAGAAAATTTATCGAAGGATGGTAGCATTTTTTGACATATTCGCATACCGCTCATAGCAGTAGCTGTTGCGTGCAAACAGAGGGATAGTAGAGTTATAGAACTAGTATAAAAAAGAATGTAGCACTTATAGGCAAGGGCTAGCTACTCAGAATACCTCATTTATAGGAGAGTAAAAGCAGCGATATAGGCAATGATATATAAGGTAGGAAGAGATTTCGCTATGAAAGGTAAGAGGGAAATAAACAGTAGAGCTACACCTTAAAGTGGGTCAAATCGTAACCTAATTGCTGGTAGGCTTTATATTTATTGCGACCTTCTTGTGTACTTGTGGCATCAGGTTGGATCAGCTCAAGGACTCGAGAGGGTTTTGAATTATTGGTAGCAGCCATAAAATCGTTGACGGGACGAGTCGTCGTATTGAGCACGATACCATTAAAATCTGCTGGCATATGATTGCCTAGCAGTACAGGCGCTGATACTTCAGAAGTAGCAATGTTGATGTTGCTATCATCAGTACCTCTATCATTGGTACTTTTATTGTCAGTATCAGAAAGACATTGATGCGGTATAAAACTCGTAGGTTCTTGTGCCCAAAGTGCCGTATCTAGATTTGCTAGTAATGTCCCATCTTCAATTAAAATCAGCAAAGACTGAGCGCTTTTGTTAAGCGCCGTCTGCGTCAGCTGACAAATAAAGCCCAAGAAATCTTGGGCCTTACTCTCACTTAATACATAAAAACTAATTTTCATAAATGGATTAAGCCATCTCTGCGCTGTTTTTTAGATATTGCATAAACAATGGCACAGGACGACCAGTGGCTGCTTTGTCTTTACCTGAGTTCCATGCAGTACCAGCGATGTCTAAATGCGCCCATGCTTGACCTTCTTCAATGAAACGCGATAAGAAGCAGGCGGCAGTTACCGCACCAGCACCTTTACCACCGATGTTTTGCATATCAGCGATTGGTGAGTCAAGCTGAGCTTGATATTCATCATCCAAAGGCATATGCCAAATAAGATCGCCTGATAGGTTGCTAGCATTTTCTAAATCAAACAGGACATCTTCATCATTACTAAATACGGCTGAACGAACATGACCTAGTGCAACTACACAAGCGCCAGTCAAGGTGGCAACATCGATGATGGCTTTTGGCTGATAGCGCTGCACGTAGCACAAGGTATCTGCTAGTACTAAACGACCTTCAGCATCAGTATTCAAGATTTCGACTGATTTACCGTTCATTGCTTTAACGATATCGCCTGGACGTGTTGCATCACCTGATGGCATGTTTTCAGCACAGGCTAGCGCACCAACGACGTTGATTGGTAGACGAGCTTCGCACAACGCTTTGATTGTACCAAGTACTGACGCCGAACCACCCATGTCAAACTTCATCTCATCCATCGCCGCACCTGGCTTGATTGAGATACCGCCTGAATCAAAGGTTACGCCTTTACCGACTAATACGATAGGTGCGTCGTCATTGGTCGCTTGTGCATTGTCATTGCTATTTTTGCTTGCATTTTTAGCTGACTTTTTGGTTGGTAGTTTATCGGCCAATGCCTTTAGACCACTCACTTTTGCGTTGCTAGTGGTGTGCTCGGTAGTGCCTGCATTTGAACTAAATTCTGATTTACCACGGTACTCCATGAGTACCAGTTTACCTTCTTTGGTAGAGCCTTGTGCAACGGCCAAGAAGCAATGCATACCTAGCGCTGACATCTCGTCCTCACCTAGTACCTTCACGGTTAATAGGTCAGGGTAAGTTTTTGCAAGTTCTTGAGCTTGTTCAGCCATGTAAGCTGGGAAGCAAATATTGCCAGGCTCATTGGCCACATCACGAGTGAGGCTCTGACCAGCAAATACTGACTGAGCAAAGGCAAGTGCAGGCTGTAGTGACTCATCAGCTAATAGATAAACATCAGTCAATACAGGACTTGCTTGCTCAGATTTATACTTGTCAAAGCGGTAGCTCGCTGCCAACAGATTAAGGGCAAATTGACCAAAGTGGTTTTCTTCTAATACATCACCCAAGGCGACAGTGATAGAAGACACACGCTTTTGAGTGCTGCTATAGATAGTATTGGCGATTTTTTGCAGTATTGTGTTGTTAAACTTATCAGTGTTACCTACACCGACTAATAGCAGTTGTACAGGGTTTTGCTTAGTGGTTTTTTTATCACCTGCCAGCGCATAGTCAGCAACAGTCTCACAGGTAGTGCCCTTGAAATGTGATACTTCAATCAGCTGCTCAATACGAGTGGTATATTCCGTTAGCACAGATTCAGCCAGAATGTTTTTCTTGTCATCGACCAAAACAACCAGACAAGCATCGTCTTTACTTTTGGCTTCTTTTTTCAAGATTTTTTGCGTATGAGTCTTTGGTAAATGCTGAGATAATTTGATATTCATATAGTTATCCTTATTAGAGTTATGAAAATTGCAGGATTTGTATGACTGCTTATACCTGTCATATTATTAGATTATTTGGTCTGTTGAGCAATCACAGTAGTGTAGCATATTGCGATAATTGTGCGCAGTTAGCAAGGTTTAGGTAATACGTTTGAATTATTATGCTGTACTAACTTACGCTATGGTTTAGCGGTTACATTATCATTTTTCGATGGTGCCAACATATT
Organism: Psychrobacter sp. Arc9; assembly: GCF_041431295.1. Lineage (NCBI taxonomy): Bacteria > Pseudomonadati > Pseudomonadota > Gammaproteobacteria > Moraxellales > Moraxellaceae > Psychrobacter > Psychrobacter sp. Arc9. The sequence goes on from NZ_JASMRK010000012.1 coordinate 4,009, forward strand.
AGCCATTGACCAATTCATCGGTCGTTACCATCGCGGCAAATCTGTCTTGTAGTGCGGCCATGGCAGTATCATGCATGATTTCAGCGCTTATCGGCTTTCTTGTAGCGCTAGGTAGATCGCGCGTGGCACAGGCATCATGGCAGACAAAACTATCGAAACCTAGGTCAAATGCGGCGCGGACGCTTGAGCTGACGCACATATGACTCATAAAACCCGCAAAAATAATCTGCTTCTTTTCTACTGCTAAAATCAGTGATTGTAATTGCGTATCATAAAAGGCATTCGGATGCTTTTTGGCAATCACTGTTTCGCCATCTTGAGGCTGCAACGGCTCGACTATCTCAACATTAGCTGATAAAGGATCAAAGACATTGCCATTCTTGGCGCCATGATGGGTAATGTGGAAGATAGGTAAATCTTGCTGACGCGCTCTATCGAGTAGTAGGCGCGCATTGGCGATAGCTTTTGCCCCAGCGTCCCCTAATGGCATAGCGCCATCGACGTATTCGTTTTGATAATCGATAAGAACGAGTGCGCAATTTGACCAATCAAGCGCATCGAATGTGCCGCCAGCGAGCTCAAGTAGGGTAAAGGGTGTAGAGATCGTTTTATTCATTAGTATTATTCTCCGTTTAACAATATAAGTATATTTTTCTATCAGTCAGTCTAGCAATTAATAACAGAGATAAATGTTCGATGATACGAATGACAAACAAACCTTTCTAAAATAAATAAAGCAAAAACTTAGCGCTAGAAATACTATCAATTCGATGTAATTTGAGGTTTTATCAATTATTTATCCAATATTTGCTATGTTTGTTACTTACTGTCAATAATGCGCTCTCAGCAAGGTGTAGGTAATGTTTTCAAACACATTTCACAGCCATTTTTGGGCAAAACATGCTAGCATTAGCGGTTATATCTGTCGCTTGTGTTTATTGAGTATGACTAACCAGTCGCTTAGTAACGTTTACCGTTATTTGAGTATTTAGATGACCCATATCATGCTGATGATATGACGTCTACGACCTAAACATTCAATAAGCTCATCATCAATCGCGCGCATACCAACCGTTTAAGAGTACCCATTGTGATATTACGCCGCTACATGACACAACAAGTTGCCTCGACCACTGCCTTAGTGTTGGGGTTTTTGGTAGTGATGATGCTCGGCGGTCGTTTGATACGCTACTTTGGCATCGCTGCTGAAGGTCGTTTGGACGTCAGCCTACTGTTTACTATCATTGGGTATAACCTACCGTACTTTTTAGAGCTCATTTTACCGTTAGCGTTTTTTATCGCTTTGATGCTGGTATTTGGTCGCTTATATGTCGATCAAGAAATGGCAGTGATCAATGCTAGTGGCGTGTCTCGAGGTAAGCTTGCTCGATTGATGACACCATTAATATTGGCATTGTTCGTCGGCGAGGCGGCACTATCTGTCGTCGGAAAGCCTTGGGGCGTACGCTCATCTGAGGCTGTCTGGCAGCAGCAAGCATTGACCAGTGCGTTTGATTTGATTCGTCCGAACGAGTTTATCAGTAGCGGTAATTACCATTTATACGTGGGTAGTCTCAGCGATGATAAGAAAAAATTGCAAGATGTGATCTTGATCCAATCTGAACCTGCGAAAAAAGGTAGTGCTGCTGAAAGTGTCGATGCCACTGCTACTGATATGAATAACACGATTGATAGAGAGACAGCCGAACAGATTGGCATCTCTGATATTCCAAAAGATATTATAAATAGCGGTGCGAAGGACATTAGCAAAGACACGATTACGTTGGCTAAGCGTGCTGAGCAAGTGGATACCGGCAATAGCGGTGTGACCCAGTTAGATCTGTTCCAAGGACGTCGTTACGAAGTCGGCGCAGGCAGTCTGAAATATAATCAAGTCGCTTTTGATCGTTATCGCATTACCTTGACTGAGTCTTCACAGGAAGTTATCACCGAAGACAATATTGAAACGCAAAAGATTGGACCGTTATGGCAAGCCGCCACGAGTAGTTCGTCATTAGGCACGAATAGTGCAATGCGCGCTGCACAAGGTGAGCTTGGCTATCGTTTGGCGCTACCATGGCTGATGATTATCGCGCCTATGTTGGCCGTGCCACTGGCACAAGTCCGTCCGCGTCAAGGACGCTGGCTGCGCTTGTTTCCTTCTATCTTATTATTTGTCAGCTGTGCATTAGGTATCATCTCGCTCAAAAACGCAGTGAGCAAAGACAGCATCAGCGTATGGGCCTATGCATGGCTTATCTTAGGATTTATGGCATTGGCGCTTTATATGAATTGGGGTAGCCGTGTGCAACATCGACTACGCTTTCGCAAACAAGAAAATAGGCTAGCCGCTGCCACAACTAGTTCAGTTAGCGACATCGATAATCAGAACAACAGCTCACAAGGAGGGCAGTCTTAATGCGCTCTTTATTTGCTAAGTCAGCGAAGTCTGATCAATTGGCCAAAAAACCTGCCAATCTAAAAGTCCTTAGTCGTTATGTCAAACTCAACGCTCTATTGGCTATTATCGCTGCCGTCATTGGTTTATGGGCGTTGCAGCTGATTTTTTCTTACTTATCAGAGCTTGATTCGTTAGATGATAACTACACCATGGGCGAGGCGCTCAAATATATCTTTTATCGTTCGCCTTACTTTTTAGAACAATTTATTCCAACGGGTGCGCTATTGGGTGCCGTCATAGGATTAGGTTTGCTGGCCAATAAAAGCGAGCTGGTCGTCATGCGCGCGGCTGGGGTCAGTATCTATCGTATCGTCGGCTGGGTATTGCAGCCCGCTTTGATATTTGTACTATTGGCATTAGCTATCAATCAGTTCGTTCTACCTTCTTCTAATCAGTTGGCAAAACAGATTAATGATGAAGACAGCACCTCACTGGTCACATCAGTGCGCGGCTACTGGACGATACAGCCACGTTTCGACACCGCAGAAGATGGCAGTGCTACACCTGATGGTAGCGACATTTTATATATCGATTATGCTGATGTCGCAGGCAATATTGGCGAGGTGAAACGCTGGCATTTGGACAACAATGGTAATTTGCAAACTGCTGTCCATGCGGAAGGTGGGAAATATACTGGCCGTGAACCAATTGATGTGAACAGTGAAAAGCCAAGCGAGCAGTATCGTTACGAGTGGCAATTAAACGATATGGTTAAGCTCTCTATCAATCAAGGTTTTGAGAGTAGCCAAGCCGTTTCACCATCAGATACGCTAAGCTTACCCTTTGCCCCAGAGTCTGTGTATCTGCTGACGCGTAAGGCAGAGGATTTGTCATTGACGCAGCTTTATGAGCATCGCACGTTTATGCGCCAACAGGGCAATCGCTCTTTAGATCATGAAGTCGCATTTTGGCAAAAGCTACTATCGCCATTGTCGATATTGTCGCTAGTGATTGTCGCCTGCTCATTTGTCTTTGGCTCGCTACGGACGCACAGCTTAGGCTTGCGTATCGTCGTGGCGTTGTTGTTTGGTCTACTATTTAGCTATATACAAGACTTAGTTGGTTTTGTATCGCTGGCGACAGGCTTTTCACCAATGCTCATGGTGCTATTACCGATTATTGGCAGCGCGCTATTAGGCGGATATCTAATAAAACGCCAGATGTAAAAAGACAATTGGCCATACAAAATAAAAAGCACGCTAAAATTAATTTAGCGTGCTTTTTTATGTCGATTTCAATTTAGGCTTCAGTTTAAATGGCTGAAACTCAATCAGGCAAAGCTAAAGCTAGTCTTTGGTCGCCATCGTAATCGTATAGGTTTTACCTTGTTTGATTTTGTCGCTATTGCCAAACACTTCGGTAAATGAGCGCTTAACAAATTGGCGTAGGCCATTAATCGTCACCACGTAAAAACGTCCACCTTTACGCATGCGTGCATAGGCATCGAGGAAGTATAAATAATGCTGCTCTTTACCGACTTTGGCTGGCAAGTTTGACATCACAAGGCTAAAGTCTTTGTCTTTTGCCACATGATTAAAACCATTTGATAAATGCACATCGACATTGTTTAGACCATTTTTTTCACAGTTACGACGTGCATATTCTACTGCCATAAAGTCTTTATCAATCAGCGTATGCTGACCATTTGGACATTCACGTGCTGCCGTCATACCAAGTACACCATAACCACAGCCTAAATCGATCGAATCATCATCTTGCTCAAAATCCACATAATCAAGAAGCATCAAGCTACCGTCATCGAGTTTTTGCGGTGAAAAAATACCCCACGTGGTCGCAAAATCAAACGGCTTACCTAGCACTTCTTGGCGAAAATTGATATCTTCGCGCCAGTGTTCGGCGTTTTTTAACAGGTCAGAAGGTGGTCTATGGCTCATGGGATTCTCGGATAATAGATAGGTAAAAGGTAGTGCGCAGCCCAGTTAGGTAGCATGTATATCATGACGCACTTTAATAAGGGTATTGTAACGAGAAAAGGATGGGTTTGCAGCTATCTATTTCTAGAACTGCATTTTGCTGTATCGGAAAAATTTTTAAGAAAAAATGCTAGAGATATTAGATAAGAGGTATCGCTTAAGATAGAATCAAATCTAACCTGATAGTCTCTAAGTGTTATTTATGCCAGACATTATATTCGTATCCAAAGTAGACTTCTGGCTTGCACTGTTACTTTGGGGTTTGAGTTTATTTACTGTGTCCGTTCCATTATGGCAGTGGAAGCGAGATGCTCAAAAATCCCTCGTACAAACTATATTAATGACGGTTATTCTCATACCTTTTGCAGCACTAATGCTCATCCCTTTTTTCGGTACTGAGTACATATTAACGAATGACCAACTACAAGTAGATAGTGGGTTCTCTGTTCAAAAAATTGAGATTACAGATATCACCTATATGACGCCGACTCGAAGTATGAGTTCTGCGCCAGCACTATCATTGGATAGGATTAAAATATCATATCAAGATGAAGAAATACTAATTTCACCAAAAGACCAGTCACGTTTTTATCGCGAGATACAGGCACGTAATCCTAAAATAGTGATAGATACAGCAGGCGAATAGAATGGCATTATCGTTAGCCGCATTCAGCTATACATCGTTCCTGATATTGAATTTTTTTCGAAACTACTTCCCCAAATTCTTCTTTAATAAGTGATCAAATATAAATGGCCCAAATGGCAAAAACGAGCCGAGCACACCAGCAGGTAGCGCCCAAAGCGGCATTTTTATTCTGCTCGCGGTGATGATTAATACCATGACATAAGCAACGAATAATACCCCATGCACTGGACCGATATAGCTTACCGCTTCTGGAATATCGAACATATATTTGAGTGGCATCGCGATACCAAGTAACAGCAGAAAAGACGTACCCTCTAAATAACCCATGATAGTAAGGTTTCTGAGAGCAGTGTTTTGACTCTTTGATAAGGTAGATGGTTGAGCTTGCGACACGATATATTCCTTTTACAATCATCAATAATATTAGATTTCAATGCTGCCCATATGACAATATGACAATATGACAATATGACAATATGACAATATGACAATATGACAATATGACAATATGACAATATGGCAATATGGCAAGGCTACCCACGTGGATGATGCTCGGCATGCAATTTCTGCAATCTCGCTGTTGCCACATGAGTATAGATTTGCGTGGTTGATAAATCGCTATGTCCTAGCAATAACTGCACACTACGCAAGTCTGCACCGTGATTAAGCAAATGTGTGGCAAATGCGTGACGTAGCGTATGCGGGGATAATTCTTTATCGATACTGGCAACTTTGGCGTATTTCTTAAGTAGATACCAAAAGTTCTGCCGCGTCATATAGCCACCTTGCGCCGTCAAAAATACCGCTTGGCAATTGCCTGATTTTAAATGAGCAATCAAGTCGCCACGCCCATGAGACAGATAATCTTCCAATGCATCCGCTGCATATTCGCCGAGGGGCACCAATCGCGTTTTATTGCCTTTCCCCGTGATTTGTAGCCAGCCTGAGTTTAGATTCACTTGCTCTAATGAGAGGTTAATCAACTCACTCACTCGCAGACCGCAGGCGTATAAAATTTCTAGCATTGCTTTGTCACGCAGTCCGAGTGCCGTACTGGTATCAGGTGCGGCAAGTAGATTGTCGACATCCGCTTCAGCTAAGTCTTTTGGCAGCGGACGTCCGAGTTTTGGGCTTTTAATACGCTCACAAGGATTGTCCTCACGCAGATTACTGGCAATCATCCATAGATAAAACTGACGCAAGCTTGAGAGCATGCGTGCTTGGGTACGTGGAGTTTTGCCATCTTGAGCAAGGAGTGACAGACAGTGCAGCACATCATCAGGCTGCCAGCGTGTCAGAGCGATAGGATTGGTCAGCTCACAAGAGCGTAGGTCGCGGACGTACGCATTACGAGTACGCGTCGCTAGACCGCGTGCCAGCATGGCTTGACGAAACTCAGTCATATAAGCTGGCTCATCATCGACCGCCAATGCTTTAGGCTGTCGTTGTTGCACGGCACGATCACGGCTCATAGGATGATACTCAGGTAGGGGTTAAGTTAGCAATAACAGACAGTTATTAAAATAATGCCAAACTTATCATGCCATTTTTTTCTTAACCAGATAGCGATATAGCGTTACGCTTGCAGGCGTATCCTCATCGCTATCGATGGTAATTTCATCAGGATCAGCGTCTAAGCTCACGTTCTCAGCCAGTGTTTCTTGGCCTACTAGTTCATGACCTAAATGACGACAGAAATTTGGAATATCGCGCGTGGTAGCCGGATCTGTCGCCAATATTTCAATCACTTCACCGCCATCTGCTTTGCGAATGACGCGATGTAGCATCATGACCGGCTCAGGACAAATCAGCCCTTGAGTGTCTAAGTGATGGTGGATAGGCGTGTCTGGTATCGAAGTGGTCATAGTCATTATCGTAAAGCTAAATAAGTGAATTTGAGGATGAGTAGTTTGCTTAAGTGCTTATTGCGGCGTACTTTGTAGGTCGTCTACGCTTCAGTACTTTCAGCCTCTTCGTCGGCATCAGGCGTATCAGCTACTTCTAAAAAGTTAAAAAACCGCTTAAAACTTACTTTAAATAAAAATGCCACGCCCAGCCAACAAGATAGTCCTAACCATGCAGTATCGGCAAAAATTAATCCACCAACCAATATAATGGTTGATACGCCAATACTCATGGCAATCATCGACGGTTGATTTAAGCGATAACGATAAACGACCAATGCATCGTAAATAGTAATGGGTATCGTGAGGGCTACTAGGGCATATGGCAAATTATAAAATAATTGATAAAGCAGCTGGTTATCATGGAAGGCTTTGATACTAGCAATCGTGCCAAAGACCACAAATGCAAAAATAGCCGCATAAATGAGATAAATCGCTATTTGGTTGGCACGCTGTGCGCCTTTAATACGGGCAATAGCAAGTGGAGCAAAACCATGCTGTGACTTATGTTGCGAAGATTGGTCTGAGACAGTGGTCATAGTAATCAGTCATTTATCCGTTAAGAGGTATGATGTATCGAAGTGACATTATAGCCGCACACGTGTCTTTTACCTATTTGGCTGCTTTATTCTGCTTTGATTGCATCGATAGCGATACTGCTATTAGGATCAGCAAAATAGGTCGACATTAGGATACAAGCGGAGATATCATCGATTGGGTCGCGTTCGTTTTTGATCCAACCATTGTCCCATGCGATTTCTCTTGCTTCGATTGAAGTCAGCCGCTCATCACACAGTGATACGGTCACTGGCAAATGCTGCTCCATTATTCTATGGGCCAGACGACGAGCGAATTTGTGCGCTCGTTTTGAAAGCATGGAGCTAGTGCCATCCATATTAAGCGGTAGGCCAACCACGACTTGCGCCACGCCCCAGACTTTGATGATACCAATTAAGTTGTCCCAATCTGGCTGCCCGTTATTCATTGCCAAAATGTCAAAGGCACGTGCCGTCTGTGTGATGGTATTACCGAGTGCCATTCCCATCTTTTTGACACCGTAGTCTAGTGCCAAGATAAGATGCGGCTTTACCTCTGGCTCAATAGTTTCAGCAGTGCTATTGCTACCGTTATCGAGAGTATCAATATCAATGTCATTATCTATAGCGTCTGTGCTACTGGCTGTAAAAGTACTATCTACCATAGTAATGGGCGTCCTTTATGTCTTTATCTAAATTCGCAGAGCGTATGAGATTACGCATGACCTATGTCACTACTAAGATAGTCGAAATTGACTCCGATTTTGTCGGCTGCGATTTGCCAGCGTTCTTCAAACGGTGTATCAAATAATAAATTCAGATCAGCAGGGCAGACTAACCAATCACCATTACTCAGTTCTTGGTCTAGCTGTTTCTTACCCCAGCTGGCATGACCTAGACACAGCTGATAGTGACCGACGCCTTGACCTGCGGCGATACGTTTTAGAATATCTTGGCTAGTTGTGATGCAAACGTTCTCCGAAATAGCAAAAGAAGAAGCCCATTCTGGCTGACCAGTATGCAGCACAAAGCCGACCTCAGGATACATAGGGCCGCCCTCTAATGCCACATCTTCCATCACCTGCGGATTGGTCACTTCAATATCTAAATCTTCTAGCAGCTTACCTACGCGAGATTGCTCGAGCGGACGATTGACCATCAGACCTAGTGCACCATGCTTGTCATGACGGCAAATATATATAAGTGCCTGCTCAAACCTTGGGTCTGACAGCTCTGGTGCTGCAATCAAAAAATGATGGGTCAAATTGGTTTTAGACATAGAAACAAATGCAACCTAATAATAAAGGTGAAAGACCACTATATGGTGATAATCAACAGAAAAGCAAGATTCGCACTAATTGCTACTGACCATCATACAGACTCAGATAACCATCCGTTTTGATGAAAACGAACGGTTATTTAACGTTAGATAGGTCAGGTAGAGCGTTATTTAACATCGGATAATAAGCTGCGGGCATGATCGCGCGTGACATCGGTAATAATGACACCACCAGACATACGCGCCAACTCGTCTACTTGCGCACTGTTGGTCAGTATGAGTAGCTCGCTTTCGGTCTGTTCTTGATGGTGCTTTTGTACCAAGATATGTTGATGCGCTTGTGCTGCGACTTGTGCTTGGTGTGTGATGGCTAGCAATTGCTGTGTTTGCCCAAGCGAGCGTAGCAGTTCGCCAACCACTTGCGCAGTACCGCCACTGATACCGACATCAACCTCATCAAATACCAACATAGGCTTGGCGGCATTGTTATCAGCATTGGTCGCTTGTAGTACTTGCATCACGAGTGCCATACGTGACAGTTCACCACCTGAAGCAATTTTATGTAGGGGCTGCATTGGCATACCGACATTGGCGCTGAATAATAAATCAATATCGTAGCAACCTTGTGCATTGTAATGACTAGGTTCAGATTTTTTGGTAAAGACAAATTCACAGCGAGCATTGGGTAGCGCAAGCGGTTGTAGTTGTTTGATGAGTTGCTTACTAATTACCGGGGCAGCTTTTGTGCGCTCTTTATTTAACTGTGTGGCCAGAGCGAGATAGTCTTGCCAAGCCTGATCAATTTGCGCTGCCATTGCATCACTACTTGGCTCGTTCTCTAGCTGCTCTAATTGCGCCTCCCAGCCTTTTGCTTCATCAATTAAATCACTGGCGGGCAAGCTATGCTTACGTGACAAACGATGTCCTAAGCTGATTAGGTTGTCTAATGTTTGCAAGCGTTCAGGATCAGGTAGCTGCTGTTCGGCATAATCTGATAGCAGGGCAGTTACCTCAGTGATTTGCTGCTGTGCTAGATGCAGCTGCTCAGAGGCTTGTTCAAACGTTTGACTGACGCTTACTTGATTGTCACAGAGTTTGATCGCTTGCCCAAGCAAGGTCATGACGTCTGGCTCATCAGTATCATTGTCGAGCAAATGCAGACCATGACTAGCCTCTTGCATTAAGGCTTCAATGTTGGAGAGCTCTTCGTGTTCAGATTCAACTTCCGCGTAGTCCACAGCCAATAACGGCGCAATATCTGCTAATTGGCTCTGCAACAACTGAATACGATCTTGACGCTGGGCTTCGCGGCTCGCGATGTCATCTGCGCGACGTTTTAGCTGCTGATAGGCTTGATAGCTACTGGCAGTTTGGATGGCTAGCGGTGTTATCTGGGCCATCTCATCAAGCCATTGCACCACAAATTGCGGCTTGAGCAATGCTTGCTGAGCATGTTGGCTATGTATATTGACCAATAAAGTGCCTAAACTCTTTAGCTCCGCTAAGCTAACCGGTGAACCATTTAGCCATGCTTTTGAGCGGCCAGTATTGCTTAATTGTCTACGAATAAGTACTTCAGGCTCTTCTAGCGGTCGCTCATTTTTGGTAAACCACTCAGCGACGATACTGTTATTTTCTACATCGAATTGAGCGTAGATATCCGCATGCGCAGCGCCATGCCTGACCATCGCACTGTCTGCTCGCTCACCGACACACAGTGATAGTGCATCTAGCAATAACGACTTGCCAGCACCTGTTTCACCAGTGATGACATTAAAACCTTCAGCCACGCTCAGCTCATGCTGAGCAATCAACGCAAACTGATGTAAAGTTAACGATACTAGCATCAACGCCTCTCAGGACAGACAATGGACATCATATAAATCTTAGGAAGCCATCTATAAATAGGGTAAATAAGGAATTGAAAATATCTATTTAAACTTGCTAATTAGATAAATATTGTAGGCAAATAGTATGGTGTTAAATGTGCGTAAATACAAACTTTAAGACGAGGTATAACAGAATTTATTATTGGGAGATTACCATAAAACTATTAAAAACTGACAATAAATCATCAACATAATATCTATAATATTAATCATTAGGGTCATTGGATATTCAAAGATAAGCATAGTATGCGAAGAAGTATTTTGACTGATAATGATAAAAATATACCTAAAATAATGGTCTAGCATACGCCTAGAAAAATACCAAATGAATATTAAACGAATGGGTAGATACTTGCCATCGAATAGAATTTTCCTAGTCGCTTTAACAAACTTTATAGATATAATGTGGTAGCATAATCTCACATAATGATAAACTCTTCTTATGAGTTTGATGCGCTATGCAACCTAATAACGAGTCATAATTTTGTAAAATTGTAGGCGTATAGTGGTAAAAACATGCCACTCGATCATTATTCAAAAGCGTTTTCATAGAACCTGCGGCTAGCTTTAGCGCGCAGATATCTACTATAGAGGGATAAGGTGCCTAAAGCAGGCGTGTTTGCTTACTGGTCGCGTATTTGAAGCCCAGTGCAACTCTGTCGGTACTTTAACCCGTTACTTATTTTTTAGTTTTGCCATAATTATTTGATAAGGAAGCCACTATGACAGCGGCGCAATTTACTAACGTAACAGTTAATGCCCAAGCGACAGTATCTTATGATGGTCGCTGCTCAAGCCATACCATTATGTTTGAGGATGGTCGTCATAAAACGCTAGGCGTTATCTTACCTTGTGACAACTTGGTTGAGCATTATCATTTTAGCACCAACACTTCTGAGCGTATCGAAATCACCAGTGGTGAGTGTGAAGTGAAGATCAATGGTGACGATGAATTCAGCTACTACCGTGCAGGTCAATCATTTGTCGTTGAAGGCAATAGCGGTTTTAACCTACGTACTGAAGAGATTGTTCAATATGTCTGTCATCTAGAAGGCTGATATTATTAATAGGGCGCTTGAGCTTTATTATTCTAGCGCCTGTTCTATCACACATTAGTATTTCGAGAAAATAAACAATATCGGATTGGTATTGTTTATTTCTTTTTTGACGTTTGGTTTACTGTTCTCTCATCATCAATGGGTCATGACACGTAAAATCTACGTTATCTTCTTTTATCCCGTCGCCTAGTGCGATATCCACTTTATATTTAGTAGGCCTATTATGGCAAAACCCATTTATTTTTACGGCATTCATGCCATTGATGCGTTACTTGAACATCGTCCTCTTGATGGTCTTAGTTTGTTTGTGCAGCAAGGGCGTGAGAGTGACAGTCATGTACAGGCTATCATGGCCGAAGCGGAAGCAAACGGTATTAGTATTCAACCGACCCAAAAAGACAAGCTAACGCAGTTGTGTGGTAGTCCGCAGCATCAAGGCGTGGTACTCAATGCTCGTCCGTTAGGTTTTGCTGATGAAGGTTTGCTTGATACTATTATTGGCCGTGAACAGTGCCTATTATTGGTACTGGATCAAATTACTGATGCACATAACTTTGGCGCTTGCCTACGTACCGCAGTGGCTATGGGTGTGGATGCAGTGGTTTGTCCAAAACACCATGCAGCGAGCCTAACGCCAACGGTGGCTAAAGTATCGGTTGGCGCAGCAGAGATGATGCCGATCGTCAGCGTTACGAACTTAGCACGCACGTTGTCGCAAATCAAAAATGCAGGCGTTTTCGTATTTGGTACGGCACTTAGTGAAGAGGCTAAGCCAATACATGCCGCTGACCTAACTGGCAAGACCGCTATTATTATGGGGTCAGAAGGGGAGGGTATGCGTCGCCTGACAATGGAGAGCTGTGATGAGTTGGTTTATATTCCAATGTCAGGAAACGAGCATGGTAATCTACAGAGCCTAAACGTGAGTGTTGCTACTGGCATGGCATTGTACGAGGTTAATCGCCAGCGAACTTTAGCTGCTGGGCAAGCGTAAGATACTCTTGGTGCAAGGGTTCTAACTGTAGATATAGAGAGGCAAGGTCGCTCTCATTGAGTATGACATTGTCTGCATGACGATTACGCTCTTCACGACTCAGCTGATTGGTCATAATGGCCTTAATTTTTTGTATGCTTTGATCATCACGCTGACTGGCACGTGCAAGCTGCGTGTCTTCGGTCGCATCCATGACTAAAATACGTTGACATAAATTGGCCAGTCCTGCCTCTGCCGCCTCTATAAGTAGAGGCGCAGACAAGATTATATACGGTGAAGTACTAGCATCTAGCTGTGCTTTTGCTGTCTCACGTATTGCTGGATGAGTGATAGCCTCAAGCTCAATCAGCGCTTCAGGATTTGCGAATACGTGTGTACGTACAGCAGCCCTATCCATAACACCATCATCCGTCAGTATCCAATCACCAAATTTTTTCTGGATTTTCTGCAGAGTGGCGCTACCTTTAGCGACAGTCTCATGGGCGATTACGTCTGCATCAATAATATTGATGCCTTGCTCAGCAAACCAAGCACTAGCGGCAGATTTACCGCTACCGATACCACCCGTCAAACCAACTACGAGCTTCTTGCTTTTTGTTTGCATGGTTTGTGGCTGGTGTGAATAAGAGTGCGATGTATTTTTTGACATAATAATGGCTTATCTGAAAGATAGAACAATGGATGCAGCTTTAAACTCATAATTGGCCTTTTAAGGCTTTATTTATAAGTCACTACCGAAAATTTACTACAATGATATTTACTATAATAATCTAGTGTGCGCTGTCAGCTATTAGACATACATACCAAGATACCAGCTAACGATATCTGAGCCGTATAATAAGGCAACAATACCTGCTATAGCGATATAAGGCCCAAAAGCAAAAGGTCGACTTTCACCTTGTTTTTTCATCAAGATCAGCCCAACGATAGAGCCGAGTAAAGATGATAGTAGAATAATCAAAGGTAACATCATAGGTCCGAGCCAAGCACCTAATACTGCTAGTAGTTTAAAATCCCCTTGACCCATTCCATGTTTTTTAGTGATTAAATAGAATACCTTGACTACTATCCATAGCGATAAAAACCCAAGTAGTAATCCCCATATTGATTGTGTTGGTGAGACGAACCAGCTTTGTGAGTTTACCGCCAATCCTAAGCCTGCCAAAGGAAAAGTTAGACGATCAGGTAGTAGCTGTGTGTCAAAGTCGATACCTGTTAACGCCACTAGTGTCCATACTAAAACCAATGCGGACAAACCTGTAGCATTTACCCCAAACTTATATATTACTAACACGGATAAGAGGGCAGTTACTAGCTCAACGAGAGGATAACGCAGACCGATAGCCGCTTTGCAGCTTGAACAGCGTCCGCGTAGTAATAGCCAACTTATTAAAGGGATGTTTTCATACCACTTAATTTTATGTGCGCAATGAGGACAGCGTGAGGCAGGTCGACTTAAAGTAATTGGTTGGTCAGTAGCGACAATATTTGCTATGGGTAGCGTATGCTCGCGTGGCATATCTGCCTGTTCAGACATAAATTGGCTACACTCTTGTCTCCAACCATACACCATTATGAGCGGTATGCGATGAATCACAACATTTAGAAAACTGCCAACGCAAAGACCTAATAGGCCAAATACGAATAAAGCTAGGGCACTGTTCTCTTGTAGTAACTGTATAAATTGCATCAAATCATTATCCTACTACTGCGCCCATTTGGAAAATTGGCAAGTACATTGCAATGACTAGGCCACCAATTAATACACCTAATACCGACATAATGAGTGGTTCCATCAAGCTAGTTAGACCATCAACAGCGTTATCAACTTCATTCTCGTAGTAGACAGCGACTTTATCTAGCATTTCTTCTAAGCTACCAGACTCTTCGCCAATGCCAACCATCTGAATAGCTAAACTTGGGAATAAGTTGGTAGATCGTATAGAGAACTGTAATTGCTGGCCAGTAGATACGTCATTTTTGATTTGTTGAGTTGCATTGTAAAAAACGACATTATTGGTCGCCCCAGCAGTAGAATCTAGGGCATCGATAAGCGGTACACCAGCGGCAAAAGTGGTAGATAGCGTACGTGCAAACCGAGCAATAATTGCTTGATAAGCAATGTTTCCAAAAATTGGAGCCTTTAGGGTAGCCCGATCCAAAAAGTCACGGAACTTTTTAGAGCGCTTTTTAGCCTCAGTAAAGCTAATAATTGATCCACCAATGACAATAATCAAAATAAACCACCATGCCTGCATCCATTCAGACATCGCTACTACCATCTGAGTAAAAGCAGGTAGTTCCGCTCCAAATGATTCAAATAATCCAGAGAATACAGGTACTACCTTTACGAGCAAAATTATAGTGACAATGATAGCAACTACGATAACAGCAATAGGGTACTTCATCGCCTTTTTGATTTTTGCTTTTAGAAGCTCACTCTTTTCTTTGTAAGTAGCTACTCGTTCGAGCATCGTCTCAAGTGCACCGGATTGTTCGCCCGATTCGACGAGGGAGCAGAATAAATCATCAAAGTAACGAGGATGTTTGCGCAAAGAAGAGGCAAAGGTGCCACCTGCTTCAATATCTGCTTTTATTTTCAATACTAAGTCTTTCATACTTGGATTATCGAGCGAGTCGGCGACAATCTCAAAGGACTGGGTCAACGGTACACCTGCTTTCATCATTGTTGCCAACTGCCGAGCAAAAATAGCAATATCAATGGCTTTAATAGCTTTTTTGAAGGTATAAAGAGGTTTTGGTTTTTTCTTAATCCCTTTAACCGTGATGCCTTGTTTACGTAGGGTTGCTTTCGCTAGCTCTAAGTTACGACTGGTGGTTTCTCCCTTAACTTTCTGCCCGCGTCGGTTCACACCGTCGTAAACAAAATCTAACAACATATCGGTCTTAGCTTTTGCCATATTACTACCCTCAAAATGGTCCAATATATATTGTAAATTTACAATAGAATACCAGACTTAAGACATTAGTCAGGCATACTTTATTTTAGCGTAAAAAACCAGTGTCTATCTGTTTTATTTTTAAAAGTATCTGATAGACAATGTTGCTAGTTTATAAATTGCTTAACAACTATAAGTTAAGTTGCCAAAAAATAGCAGGTACATTCTATGACTTTACTTATTATTCAGAAGTCACCCGCATCATTTCTTGAATACTCGTGACACCTTGCAAAACTTTTAAGATCCCAGAACGTCGCAAGTCGCGGAAACCATTCTTGATGGCAGCGTCTTTGATATCTATTGCGTTACCATCTTCCATAATAATGCGTGAAATATCAGGGCTGACCTTCATCACCTCATAAATACCTACACGGCCTTTATAACCTTCACGGCATTCATTACAGCCGACTGGTTCATAAATGATATTATCAGTGTTATCTAAATCAGTATCGGTAAAACCAATCTCTAATAAGCTCTGACGCGGGATGTTAATAGGTTTTTTACAGTTCTTACAGAGACGTCGTGCCAATCGTTGGGCAATGACTAGGTTGACTGAGGTGGCAATATTAAAAGAAGCAACGCCCATATTGCGTAGGCGCGTTAGTGTTTCGGGTGCTGAATTGGTATGCAAAGTAGAAAGAACCATATGACCTGTCTGCGCCGCTTTAATGGCGATTTCAGCAGTCTCAAGATCACGAATCTCACCGACCATAACAATATCAGGATCTTGACGTAAAAAAGACTTGAGCGCATTGGCAAACGTTAGACCAACTTTGGCATTAACGTTGACCTGGTTAATTCCTTCAAGGTTAATTTCAACTGGATCTTCAGCCGTTGAAATATTGGTTGCGCCAGTATTCAAGATGTTGATACCAGTGTAAAGGGAGACCGTCTTACCAGAACCAGTAGGACCAGTGATAAGCAACATGCCTTGTGGTTTGTGTAATGCCTCTAAAAACATTTCCTGCTGATCTGGTTCATACCCCAATGCATCAATACCTAACATGGCTGAGGATGGGTCAAGGATACGCAAGACAAGTTTTTCACCGAATAACGTCGGTAATGAGTTTACTCGGAAATCAATGGCTTTATTTTTAGAAATTTTTAGTTTAATACGCCCATCTTGCGGTACCCGGCGTTCTGAGATGTCCATTTGCGACATGACTTTTAAACGTGCTGCAATTTTATTCGCAAGTTGAACCGGTGGATTGGCCATTTTTTGCATGACGCCATCGACACGAAATCGTACTCTAAAAGATTTTTCGTATGGCTCGAAATGTAAATCAGAAGCACCCATACGGATAGCATCTACCAACATTTTATTGACGAACTTTACAACAGGTGCTTCATCGACGCCGTCATTCAGCTGAGTCTCACCATCCTCTTTATCTTCATTACCATCTTCAAAGTCGACATTTAGGTCGCTATTAGAAAAGCTATCAAAACTTTGCATTGTATCTGCGTATGCACTTTCAATACGCTTTTTGAGCTTATTTTCTTCGACAACAATGGTTTCTATCGACAGTCGAGAATTAAAGGCAATCGCATCAATAGCATCAACGCGTGTGGGATCACTTAGTGCGACAAATAGACGTTGTCCTCGTTTAAAGAGTGGTAAAGCATTAAACTTGCGAACGATTTTTTCATCCACCAAGTCTTTTGGAATAACATCAATGTTTAATGCATCAAGATCAAATAGAGGGTCACCGAAAGCTTGGGATAGCATTTGGGCAAGTAAATAAGCATCGGCCAGTTTATTGTCTACCAGATAAGGTACCAGTCCTATTTGCTGCTGTTGCGATTCAATTTGTGCCGTCTTCATGTTCGCTTCACTAACGACACCGTCGCTAATCAGTTGCTGCGCTAGACCACCGTACTTACTGGTTGCGATAGACATTATAACCTCTCCTTTGATACAAAATATGCTGTAGACCTGCTTGGTCTTGCCCGCTATATACTTGTCGTTGCTAGTCGATAACTCGCTCGAACTATCTTGCTTTGTTTATCTTATCTACCTGTAAATCTATATATAGAACTAGCAATAATATTTGATTTTATAAACTCTGTAGTATAGAACTTTACTTTAGTTTGAAAAATTTATATATACCATTAGACGACTAGCTCGTAAAAATAACGGTCTATTGATATATTCTCTGTAGATAAGTTTGCAGAAGTGATTCTGCTCATGGTGGCACGCTACTATAGCACTTACGAATTATTTGTTATACTGACGCGCATATTAGCCGAATTGGCATGAATACATGAGACAAGGTAAATAAGTATGCAAGCTTGGGTAATTGGCAATTGGAAACAGAATCCTGCGACTAACAGTGCTGTCAATACACTATTGGACGACTTATTAACTAAAGTTAATACTGAAGAACGAGCCAACTCGCAGGCGTCAAAAAACCGCTGTAAATTAATGGTAGCGCCCAGTTGTGTTCATTTAAGTACAGTGAGTGCGCGTCTAGCAGATAGCTCAATACTCTGTGCAGCACAGGATGTTAGTACTTATAGTGCAAGTACAGGAGCTTATACTGGTGACTGCTCAGCACAGCAGGTAGCAGATGCAGGTGCTACTTGGACGCTACTTGGCCACTCTGAGCGTCGTCAATATCATAAAGAGTCTCATGATTGCCTGATAAGCAAATTGTCTCATGCGTTTTCTCAGAACTTAGGCGTGGTATTTTGCATCGGCGAAACGCAAGAGCAGTATGCCAATGGTCAAACACTCGACGTTATCAATGAGCAACTCTCGGTTATTAAGGATTTACTGACTCAACAGCCAGAGTTAGCATCGTCATTATCTGAAAAGCTGCTCGTCGCTTATGAACCTGTATGGGCCATTGGTACAGGTAAAGTGCCTACTGTGGCAGAAGTGAGTAAGACTCATCAGTATATTAAGCAAACGGTTGCAAGCTTTGCTGATATAACAGATACGATTACCGTGCTGTATGGCGGTAGTGTTAATGCTGATAATGCCGATAGTTTTGCTTCTGACGCTATGATTGATGGTGCGTTGGTGGGCGGTGCTTCATTAAAAGCAGAGAGCTTTCTAGCGATTGCCGACGCATTTAACCAAGCCAATGCTTAAATGGATAGATAACGCTCAGATATCAAGATCATAGCTTATAGAGAGTATGGTTTTATCGGTTGGTAAAAGTAGGTTTAACACTGCCCTTGCAATCGTGTACAATGCGCCTTATTTATATAGTCGATTTGGCATTTGATCATGCCGATTGTCTTTCTATTAACCTACGTTTTATTTTCCGTTATCAGTCGTCATTACGCGGCAAAAGAGGCCACCATGTTTACGTTTATATTAGCCCTGCATATTATTGTGGCCATTGCCATGATCGGCTTGATTCTGATACAGCATGGTAAAGGGGCAGACGCTGGAGCTTCTTTTGGTGCCGGTTCGTCAGGTACCGTGTTTGGCGCAGCAGGTACTGCTAATTTCTTGACGCGTGCTACGGCAGTACTAACGGTCATATTTTTTATTACGAGCATGACGCTTGCTGTTCATGCTCGTAAGCAAGCAGAAGATCAGTTTCGTCTAGATGCGCCAGTTTCAGCACCGCAAACGCCGCGTCCATTGACTCAAAATCCTGAGTAAGCCTCTTTTAAGTAGGCAGCGCTTGCTATTTTGGTAGGTTAGATTTACAATGCTTTCCTGTTTTCGCAACTCCTGTTCTATAGATGCCTACCTTAAGCATCATTGATTATAGACTGGACGATAGAGACAGAGCAGTACAATGCGATTGTGGTGGAATGGTAGACACGCCATCTTGAGGGGGTGGTGGCGAAAGCTGTGGGGGTTCAAGTCCCCCCAATCGCACCAAGTTTTACAGACGTAGCATAGCGTCAGGTTGGATTTTTAGCAGATAATACTTATTTTATAATTAATTTAAAAAAAGTATTGACACTTCTACAGAACCTCCCTATAATATGCGTTCTAGATTGATGCGGGGTGGAGCAGTCTGGTAGCTCGTCGGGCTCATAACCCGAAGGTCGTTGGTTCAAATCCAGCCCCCGCTACCACTTTTTATACTGATGTTTTGTACACTAAATTTGTCAGTACCGATTAGCCCACCATTATGTTTGTGGGTTTTTTTGTATCTGAAGGTCAGTGTTATCGCGGTATCTATCCTACTTATGCTAAGCTCTAAGTCTATAGAGTACGATATTACTCGTCACTGGTCATCATCGGCCGCTACCGGCACGATGCTTCTTAAGCAACACTATCTTTTATTCCTCATACTTTTATCGATAGTAGTGCTTTATAAATAATAAAAGCATTGTTTGGCCGAGCTTGATGTTTTTTACGCTCGTCCCTATATAAATGCACAATATGTATCATATATTTGTGATTTAAAATTATATACTGACCGTTATTCTTATCATTATAAGATTGCTATATATAGATAAGAGTCAATCTTTAATACGGTTTACTAAGTACGATAGATAAGTGAATAGGAAAATACAAAGAGATTATGAAGCTTTCGACTAAAGTTGCAGAACTGACTAATATTATTGCCCCTGCCGTGGCCGCTTGTGATGTGTCACTATGGGGTATCGAGTTTGCGCCACAAGGTCGTCGCTCTTTACTACGTATCTATATTGAGGCATTGCCAGAAGAGCAAGCCCAAGATAAACAAGTAACGATTGAAGACTGCGCGGCAGTAAATCACCAAGTAAGCGGTATCTTGGAAGTTCATGATCCTATCGCTGGTGAGTACATCTTAGAAGTATCTTCACCTGGTTTTGACCGTGCGTTTTTCTCAGATGAGCAAATGCATGCGTATGTTGGTCAAACTGTGAGCTTGCGTCTGATTCAAGCTATCGGTACAGGCGATCAAAAACGTCGTAAAGCCACAGGTACTTTAGATAGTATTGATGAAAACGCTTTAAAACTGACGTCAAGCGATGGCGAGCAGTTTGAGATTGCACTAAGTAATATTGATAAAGCCAATTTGATTTATGAAGATGCCTAGATTTTTACTAGGGTAACTGTTTATAGATAGACAGTTTTATCTTCCAATAGCTTATGTGGCTTATAGCAACTATATAATAGCAGCACCCAAATTATAAAATTTAAGTCAATTAAAAATGATAGGACAGGTATAGCATGAGTCGTGAAATCTTAACGGTAGTAGAAACTGTCAGTAATGAAAAGGGCTTAAATCCTGAAGATATCTTTGAAGCAATTGAAGACGCTTTAGTGGTATCGACTAAGAAGAAAGTATATACCGAGCAGCCAGAAGTGGCTGTACGGGTAGCGATCGACCGTGCAACTGGCGATTACGATACTTATCGTTACTGGACAGTGGTTGCAGATGAAGACCATGAAATGCCAGCTTGTCAGCTTGCTATCACCGATCTTGATCAAGAAGAATGGTCAATTGGTGATATTAAAGAAGAGCAAATTGAATCAATCGAATTTGGTCGTATTGCTGCTACTCAAGCCAAACAAGTCATCATCCAAAAGATTCGTGAAGCTGAGCGTGCATTAGTTGCAGATGCTTTCGAGCCACGTGTTGGTGAGATGATGTATGGCGAAGTCAAAAAACAGACTCGTGATGGCTATATCATCGATTTGGGTGACAATGCTGAAGGTTATTTGTCACGTGATCAAATGTTGCCACGTGAACAACTCCGTGCAAAGTCGCGTATCAACGCTATCTTGTACCATGTGAACCGTGAAAACCGCGGTGCACAGTTATTGTTATCTCGCACACATCCTGAAATGCTATCAGCATTGATGCAAAAAGAAGTACCAGAGATCGCAGAACAAATTATTGAAATCCGTAACGTCGCTCGTCTACCAGGCACCCGTGCTAAAATAGCTGTGAAGACCAACGATCATCGTATTGATCCAGTTGGTGCTTGTATTGGTATGCGTGGTACACGTATCCAAGCAGTACAGCAAGAGCTAGACGGTGAGCGTATTGATGTGGTGGTATGGTCAGATGACCCTGCCCAGTTTATCATTAGCTCTCTAGAGCCTGCTGACGTAAGCAGTATCATTTTAGATGAAGATACGCAAACAGCAGATATTATCTTTAGCACCAATGATCAATTGGCGCGTGCTATTGGCTCACAAGGTCAAAACGTACGTCTAGCGTCTGAATTGACGGGCTATAAGCTGAATATGATGCTCGAAGAAGAGTATCAGCAACGTCAACAAAACGAATCAAAAGCGTTTATTGAATTATTCTATGAGCGCCTAGAAGTAGATAAAGATTTAGCACAGGCATTGGTCGATATTGGTTTTACCAGTATCGAAGAAGTGGCCTATGTACCAGTTGAGACTTTCTATGATATCGAAGGTCTAGACGATGAAGCGATTGATATGATTCAAGAGCGTGCTAAAGAAGTTGTCATCGCTGATGAACTGGTCAAACAACAGAACATGAAAGAGCCAAGTCAAGAGCTTCAAGAGCTTGAAGGTATGACAGTCAGTTGGGCTTATAAAATGGCGCAGAAAGACATCATTACTGTTGATGACTTGGCAGAACAAGCCGTCTTCGATCTAGAAGATATCGAAGGATTAGACTCTGAAACTGCAGGAAAACTCATCATGAAAGCTCGGGAATCTTGGTTCGATGAATAAGCGGTAACTGCATATCGCTGTCTTTTGGTGATATGCTATTGAGAATAAAGCGCTGATATTATTTATAAGTATCAGCCTTAACCCAATCATTTGTAGCCAACAACTGAATTGAACATATAGCAAATAATAGACAGTAGGTGATAATAAATGGCAGATAAGACCGTCAAAGAACTGGCAGAAATGGTAGGCAAAACTACAGATGCTGTAAAGCAGCAATTAGTAGATGCTGGCCTGCCTGCTCGCGCAGAGGATGACCTAGTCACCGAGCTTGAGCAAGAAAAGCTGGTGACGTATTTAAAGCAAAGTCATGGTCAACAAGAAAAGCGTCGTATTAGTCTTAAATCTAAGACGACCAGTACTGCACGTGTGACAGGCTCTTCTGGTAAATCTAAGAGCGTCAACGTAGAAGTGCGTAAAAAGAAAGTATTCGAAAAGCCTGATCCGGAAAAAATGGCTGAAGAGCTAGCCGCTCGTGAGCAGGCTCTAATTGAGTCTCAAGAACGTGCAGCCAAAGAAGCTGAAGAACGCGCCGCTACTAAGAAAAAAGCGGAAGAGCGTCAAGCAGCAACGCTAGCAGCAATGCGTGCAAGCTTAGGCTCTAGCAAAAAATCAGACGACAAGAATGATGATATTTCTACATCAGTTGTCGTCAAAAAAGGCGGTAAAGCGACGGCTGAAGTTAAGCCTAAAGAGCAGCCGAAAAAGAAAGTTGCTGCAACTAAGCCTAAAGTTGAAACCGCTGCTGAACGTAAAGCTCGCGAGACTCGTGAGAAAGAAGAAGCGCGTCTGCGTGAAATCGAACTAGAAACCCGCCGCACACAAGCTGAAGAAGCGCAAAAGCGTACACTTGAGCAAATGCGCAAAATGGCTGGTAAATATACAGATCGTGAGCCTGTTACTGAAGTACGTAAAGATGAGCCATTGGCTGAAGGTCTGGTAGGTGATGCACTAGAAGAGTCTTTCGAAAAAGAGCGTCGCGAAATCAAACGCGGTTCGAACAGTACTGGTACTCGTGGTCGTCGTCGTAAGAACCAAGATGAACGCGAAATCAAAAACCGCAAAAACGGTTTGCGTTCAACTCAGGCATCACAGCATAAGTTCGAAAAACCTGTTGAAAAAATCGTCTATGATGTCGAGATTAGTGAGCAAATTTCAGTTGCCGATCTTGCACAGCGTATGGCGGTTAAAGCTCGTGAAGTCACCAAATTACTTATGAAAATGGGTGAAATGGCTCGTGAGTCAGATACGATTGATCAAGCAACCGCAAGTTTGCTTGTTGAAGAAATGGGTCACAACCCAGTACCAGTTAGTGATACTAAAGTCGAAGATGACTTACAGTATGCAGTCGATGAGCGTAGCAGTAACATCCAAACTCGTCCACCAGTAGTAACTATCATGGGTCACGTCGATCATGGTAAGACATCACTACTAGATAAGATTCGTGAAACGAAAGTTGCGAATGGCGAAGCGGGCGGCATTACACAGCATATCGGTGCTTATCATGTAAAAACTGATCGCGGTGTTATTACTTTCCTTGATACTCCAGGTCACGCAGCGTTTAGCGCAATGCGTTCACGTGGTGCTCAAGCGACTGATATCGTTGTATTGGTGGTTGCGGCTGACGATGGCATGATGCCACAAACAGCAGAAGCCATTGATCATGCACGTGCAGCTGGTACGCCAATCATTGTTGCTATCAACAAAATGGATAAGCCAGGTGCTGATCCTGACCGTGTTCTTAATGAATTAACGACGAAAGAAGTTGTTTCAGAAGAATGGGGCGGCGATACACCAATGGCTCGTATCTCAGCCAAAACAGGCGAAGGTATCGAAGACTTACTAGAATTCATTAGCTTACAAGCTGAGCTAATGGAACTAGAAGCGCCACTAGACGGTGCTGCTCAGGGTGTGGTTATTGAGTCAAGACTTGAAAAAGGTCGTGGTCCTGTCGTTAGTGTCCTAGTGAAAAAAGGTACATTGAAACAAGGCGACTTGGTTCTAGCTGGTGAGCACTATGGTAAAGTTCGTGCATTAACAGACGAGCATGGCCAACGTATCAAATCAGCTGGTCCTTCTATTCCTGTAGAGATTTTAGGTCTGCCTGAGACACCTGCTGCTGGTAGCGAGTTCCTAGTTGTGACGGACGAGAAAAAAGCTCGTGAAGTTGCGGACTTTAGAACCAACCGTGAGCGTGAGCGTCAACTTGAGCGTCAGAATGCCATGCGTTTAGAAAGCATGTTTGATCAGATGGGCCAAGGCGATGTGTCATTCTTGAATATCGTACTAAAAACAGACGTACGTGGTTCACTTGAAGCACTACTAGCTGCCCTAAACGAATTGTCTACTGACGAAGTAAAAGTCAGAGTGATCAGTTCAGGCGTTGGTCCTATCTCTGAGTCTGACGTAACCCTTGCAGAATCGAGTGAAGCGGTACTGTTAGGCTTTAACGTTCGTGCAGATGCTACCGCACGTCGCAAAGCAGACACTGCTAACATGGATATTCGCTACTATAGCGTAATCTATGGTTTGATCGATGATGTGAAATCAGCAATGAGCGGTATGCTTGCTCCTGAACATCGTGAGAAAATCCTTGGTGTTGCAGACGTTCGTGAAGTATTCCGTTCTAGTAAGTTCGGTGCTGCTGCTGGTTGTATGGTGGTCGAAGGTACAATCTATCGCAACAAACCTATCCGCGTATTGCGTGATGACCAAGTTATCTTTACTGGTCAATTGCAATCATTGCGTCGTTATAAAGAAGACGTCAATGAAGTACGTACTGGTATGGAATGTGGTCTAGCCGTTCGTGGTTATGATGTTGAAGCTGGCGATAAGATCGAAGTCTTTGAAATCCAAGAGTTCGCACGTACTATCTAAAGCTGCTGTTCGATAGCAGAGTATGTATTAATGCAATATGCGTAATCCGCTGAGCTGTTTAGATACTTTGCTAATATTCAGCTGTACTTAGGCCTAACAGGTACATCCTGCTAGGCCTTTTTTAGCACATATCAGTGCAACATCTATTAATCAGCAGAATTATACAGTAATAAAATAAGCCCATTAAAGTAAGGTAACAACATGAACCAACGTTTACAAAGATTATCGGATCAGATTCAGCGTGAGCTTGCTGTTCTTATTCGCGATGAAGTTAATGACCCTCGTCTAACAGGTTTTGTCACGATCTCTAGTGTCAAAGTTAGCCCAGATTTAGGCTATGCGGACGTCTATGTCACTATCATGGAGCCTGAGCTCAATGATGCTATGAATAAGACCAACCATGAAGAAAGTATCAAGGTATTGAATAAAGCGGCAGGGTTTTTGCGTACAGAATTAAGCCATAGCTTAAAGACACGTACTACGCCGCGCTTACGTTTTCATTACGATGAAGTAACGGCTCGTGGTAACTACATGATGGACTTGATTAGTAAGGCCGTGACTAAAACTGAGAAAAACGAGAATGACGAGTAAATTATTATTATGTCTATAGCGTCTAAGCAAGTTGATAAAAAAGCTAATAAAGTATCTGAAAAAGTAAAAGTTTCAGGTGTTATATTGGTGGATAAACCCAAAGGTATGACCTCGCAGCAAGTTGTGTCAAAAGTGAAGTATTTATTTAAATCACCGATACACGATAGTAAAAAGGCAGGGCATACAGGGACGCTTGATCCGATGGCAACTGGCCTGCTGCCTATTTGCTTGGGTGAAGCTACCAAGTTTAGCCATTATCAACTGGATGCTGATAAATCTTACCAAGCGACTATCTTGCTAGGTAGTCAAACCGATACTGGTGATGCTGATGGCCAAATCGTAACGCAGGCTTCTATCCCAAAATTTGATGAAGCCTCATTAGCGACTATTGCCCAGCAGTTTTTGGGCGCTCAGCAGCAGATACCACCGATGTATTCAGCGCTAAAAAAAGATGGCAAAAAACTGTATGAATATGCTCGCGCGGGTATTGAGGTTGATAGACCGCCCAGAGATATCACGATTAAAGCAATTAATCTACAGATGATAGATGATACCCAGATTAATCTAACGGTTACTTGTACGAAAGGTACTTACGTACGTGTATTAGCGGAAGATATTGCAAAGCAGCTAGGTACGCTAGGACATTTGACGGCATTGCGTCGTACACAAGTAGGGAGCTTCAGCATTGATGATGCGATCGCTGTATCATTATTAGAAGAGCATAGTTTAGAGGGGCGTCAGTCTTGGCTGCTGCCTACCGATGCTTGTATTGATATCGATGCTGAGCTGACGCTGACAGAGGAACAATGCGCCCGCGTACATATGGGGCAACGCTTAAACGTATTTGATGAGCTAACAGGTAAGCTCAAGGATTATGTTGCTAGAATGGTTTCTGACCAGCTGTCTAAGAATAGCTCTGTCGATATTAATGATGATGCTAGTACTCACAGTAAAGCTAATATTGGTCTTGATGCGCCTCAGCTCCTAGAGCATGAAATACCTATTGATATACGTTTACTCAATGAGCAGGGAGAATTTCTCGGTTTGGGGTCTGTGAGCTTAAATGGACGTCTACAACCTAAGAAATTGATTCAGCGCTAATAGTCACGTTTTCACCAATGTTACTTAAATAGAGAAACTACCACCTAACGTTGGCCTGATTTACTAATAGTTTACACTAATCACATACCGTCACATTTTATTGCAGGTTTCGCCTATGGTGAAACCTGTTTTTTTTGTACTCTAGATTCATCAGATAGGAAATGCTGAGCTAAAAAATAAAATGGATAAATATTATAAGAATAAAAAATTGCTATAAAGCTAATAATTAAAAAATAGACAATTAAAAGAAAAAATTAATGCAGAAAGGACGCATTTGAATAAAAATAAAATAGTTCAAAGGAAAATGTACTACTGAATAATAATAAAATTAGCTTATAAAAATATACTGGCTCACAAAAACTAATAGATAAGAAGAAGGAAAGTTATGAAAACGATCGCTTTTTTACTGCATAACCACTTCGAACAAGCAGAGTACGAAGACGTTAATAATCAGCTAAAAGACAAAGGCTACAAAACACTTCTCATAACAACAAATGATAAAAAAGAAGTGCAAGCCATGCAGCAAGACGTAAATAAGAGTGATACTTTTACTGCTGATATCTTTGCAGAAGATGCTGACGTTTCTGAGTATGATGCATTGGTGTTACCAGGTGGTACTGTCAACGCTGATACTATTCGTGGTAACGAAAAGGCTCATCAAATTATCAATGCTATAAATGAAGCAGGAAAGCCACTAGCTGTTATTTGTCATGCTCCTTGGGTTCTCATCAATACAAATATTGCTAAAGGCAAAACCCTTACCGCTTATCCTACTTTGCAACTAGATTTAGAAAACGCTGGAGCAAACTACGTAGATAAGACAGTGCAGGTAGATGGTAATCTTATTACTTCGCGTAACCCAGACGATATACCCAATTTTGTTGATGCCATAGATAAAGCATTATCTTAGAATTTTGACTTCTAACCAGACAAGTTTAATTAACTAAGTACTATTAAATCTAAATTCTGTACAACTAACATTTATAACCATAACTAAGGAAGATACTATGTCAAACTCTAACCCAAACGATACTAAGCTTGAGCAACAACGTTCTGATTCAGCAGAAGCAGCACTTAAAAGTCAAACTGAAGATAATCATAGTGAAAACAGCGAAGCAGCAGCAGAACGTATCGCAGCTAACTTAGAAAACGCGAAAGAAGATAAGTAAGTTTTTAATATGCCACCTGTAATAGGTGGCATTGATATGTTTATAGTTTGCACGTCTTATGATCGATGAGTGCAACGACAGTTAGTCCACAAAATAATAATTCAGGAGCTAATATGAGTAATTCACCGAACAATATGGACGAGCAGGAAAAAGAGATTGAAAAGCTTGCAGAAGAAATTAATCCAAGCGAGCATACTGCCCCAGACAGCTTAGCGGAAGTAACTACTGCCGCGCCTCTTGAAGATGATGAACTAGGCGGCAATGCGACAGAGTCTGACGTTAGTAAGTAGCCTAGGTAGGCACTTAATAGATAGTTATCTATAGAATACTAGCTACTAGAAATTAAATGTCGCTTTACAAGTATTATGAAAAACTGCTGCTAGTTCAGCAGTTTTTTGTTATAATTACCCCCACATTTAAATTAGGTTTTGAATGATGTACTGTAGTTAGCCCATTACTTTGATTAAGTAGTGCTATAGTTAACTACAATGTACGATTCAAAACATGCTAAATGGTTGTTAACTGAGCTTGTCGTACACTAGGTCAACTCTAGTAATGCAGGGTTGTCCTGAATGGCGTACAGGTTATTTTATTTATTATTCTATTGCTTTAATACTGACTCAAATTGCAGTCCGCTTTTTAAAGTTTTTAGCATTGCCGGAGATATTTATGCTAACTAATACCGATCGTGAACAAATCATCGCTCAATACCAACGTGGCGAAAATGACACTGGTTCTCCAGAAGTTCAAGTAGCTTTGTTGAGTGCTCGTATCAATGATTTGCAGAACCACTTTAAAGCACACAAAGCTGACCATCATAGCCGTCGCGGTCTTATCCGTATGGTTAACACGCGTCGTAAACTGCTTGATTACTTAAAAGGTAAAGACCTTGGTCGTTACACTACTCTAATCAGCCAGTTAGGTCTACGTCGTTAATCTAACGACAATAGTACGAGTGAATGCTGAATTTTTTGCTAAATCGCTTGGAACTTGTTTGTTGTTATCGATAAAATAGATTTTTCTAAAAACGGTGTGGAATAGTTTCACGCCGTTTTTTTATGCTTATTCGTTTTAGATACTGTGCTCAAGTAGTAAGAGGTAGAACCCCTTCTCTAGAATAGCTAAGAGGAATATTGGTATAAACTGTACTAACCAAGCCTCAAATGCGGTATTTTCTGATGATAATTGCGCTACTGTGCAATTAATTGGTCAATGGCTATAAATCACTGTAAAATAATGCCTTGTTAGTTTGATAGCGCATCTGCTACAGATATGGCGATTATTGTTAAGATATTTATGATTTGGCTTGGTAATCAGCGCAGATAGCTGATATTTGAAAGTTCAGAAAATAGCCTGTAGGGTTTTTAGCATCGAAGTCTTTTGACTTAATGTCTTTTTGATAGTATTTATAGTAAAGGCAAAATTGCACGACCGAATATACATAATAGTACGATGTCTAACTCAGACAAATATATGAGATAACCAAGTAACGTTATTGGCATTGGTTGCGATGATTTCTAATAGAAAACATATCAACGGATAGCCATATACACAGAATTTTAATGACAGATATCAGATTTTTTTGACGCTGATATCAGTTTTGTCAGTCAACATTAGGAAGATTATATGACAATGTTCAACACCATTAAGCGTGAATTTCAGTATGGCAACCAGCAGGTTGTTATCGAGACAGGTCGTATTGCCCGTCAAGCAAACTCTATTTTAGTACACATGGGCGGCGTAACCGTATTAGTTGCAGCAGTCGTGAAATCAGAAGCTAAAGAAGGTCAAAACTTCTTTCCGCTAACGGTTAATTATCAAGAAAAAATGTATGCAGCAGGTAAAATTCCAGGTGCTTACGGTAAACGCGAAGGCCGTGCGAGCGAATTTGAAACCTTAACTTCACGCTTGATTGACCGTCCGATTCGTCCGCTATTCCCAGAAGGCTACGTAAACGAAATCCAAATCACCGCAACAGTTGTATCATCAGATAAAACTCAGTCTGCAGATATCGCTGCACTAATCGGTGCCTCAGCAGCATTGGCTATCTCTGATGCGCCATTTAATGGTCCTGTTGCTGCCGCTCGTGTTGGTTTCATTAACGGCGAATACGTTCTAAACCCAACGTCTGAGCAGCTTGAAACCAGTGATCTGGATTTGGTTGTGGCTGGTACTAAGTCTGCGGTATTAATGGTTGAATCTGAAGCGGCAGAGCTGTCAGAAGACCAGATGCTAGGTGCAGTATTGTACGGCCATCAGCAACAACAAATCGTTATTGATAACATTGCTTCAATGGCTGAAGAAATCGGTACTGCTAAGCAGCAATACTCTGCTCCTGAGCGTGACCAAACCCTTATTAGCAGCATGAAAGAGCAGTTCGGCGAACAAGTTGCTGACGCTTATACCATTACTGATAAGCAAGCACGTTACACCAAGCTTGATGAAATTAAGCAGTCAATTATTGATGCACTTGCTGGTGATGCTGAGTCAGAAACTTATGCTGATACCGTATCTGAGCTTAAAGAAATCTATAACGACCTTAAATATCGTACCGTTCGTGACAACATCTTGTCAGGTAAGCCGCGTATCGATGGTCGTGACCCTGAGACAGTTCGTGCGCTTGACGTACAAGTTGGTGTATTGCCATATACGCATGGTTCAGCATTGTTCACACGTGGCGAGACGCAGGCATTGGTTACTACCACACTTGGTAACAGCCGTGACGTCAACATGATTGACTCACTAGGTGGCACGATTCGTGACCATTTCATGCTGCATTATAACTTCCCGCATTTCTCAGTTGGTGAAACGGGCCGTGAAGGTATTCCAAAACGTCGTGAAATCGGTCATGGTCGTCTAGCACGCCGCGGTGTACAAGCAATGTTGCCAGATAGTGAGCGTTTCCCGTATGTGATTCGTGTGGTATCAGAAATCACTGAATCTAACGGTTCATCTTCTATGGCTTCTGTTTGTGGCGCAAGCTTGGCATTGATGGACGCAGGCGTACCATTAAAAGCACCAGTTGCTGGTATCGCAATGGGTCTGGTTAAAGAAGGCGATCGTTTCGCTGTATTGTCAGATATCTTGGGTGATGAAGATCACCTAGGTGATATGGACTTTAAAGTAGCTGGTTCTAAAAACGGTATCACTGCACTTCAGATGGATATCAAAATCGAAGGTATTACCCCTGATATCATGGAGCAAGCGCTTAAACAAGCCCATGCAGGTCGTATCCATATCCTAGAAGCAATGAACCAAGTATTGCCTGAGAGCCGTACTGAAATCAATGCTCATGCACCAAACTACGCGGTTATCGAAATCAACCCGGACAAGATTCGTGACGTTATCGGTAAAGGCGGCGCAACTATCCGTCAGCTAACGGAAGAAACTGGCGCGGTTATCGATATTGATGACGCAGGTACTATCCGTATCTTTGGTGAAAACAAAGCAGCGACCAAGGCAGCTATCGGTAAAATCGAAGCACTCACTGCTGAAGTTGAAGTTGGTAAAACTTATGAAGGTACCGTTGCTCGTATCGTCGACTTCGGTGCATTTGTAAATGTCTTGCCAAACACTGATGGTCTAGTACATATTTCACAAATCGCAGAAGAGCGCGTAGAGAATGTGTCAGACTACCTAAAAGAAGGTCAGGTCGTTAAAGTACTTGTACAAGACGTTGACAACCGTGGTCGTATCAAACTAACTATGAAAGGTGTTGAGCAGAACTAATACTCAATATCTGATGTGGTTTAAATAAGAAAAAACCGCCTTGAAATGCTCGTTATGAGTATTCAAGGCGGTTTTTTTATGTGCTCAAAAAGACGATGACTGGCTAGCTAAAAGGCCATTTATAACTCAATGCTTTTAGGCAGGTGTATATCGATACGAAGTTTTGGTAGGTCTTGTAAATACTCAGTTAATAATGGCAAAGTAACAGCATGCCAGTCTAAAGGCAGAGTATCTGCTGTATTGCTTTCATTGGATACGATATCACGTGGTCTGCCTGAGATAAGTGGCCGCGCAAGCAATGCAACTCTGCGTATGCCTTGGTAACGTATAAGCGGCATTATTTGCTGTTGCAAATCAATCAAGGCAGCAGTCAGCCAACGTGTGCGCGCTGGATGATAAGGATGGTTTGATATCACAAGGTTGGCAATATAGTTTGGCTGGTTACCGTTACTACTGATACCAAGTCCGACCAGCTCACGTGTACGCTTATTAAGTAAGCAGCTACCAACATTCAGACTACCATCGCGGCACGCGCGATGATAGCGACTATAATTATCAGGAAATAGAGTTTTCGCTCGTGTGAGTACAGGATCTAAAACGATACCAGTATTGTTGACAGGTAAAACAAGCAACTGTGCATTGCTATTTAAAATAGAGGCATGTGTGAATTGCAAAATCGCCATCGTAAGCCTCTCTATAACCAAATCAAGTATACGGTTATTGAACCGTCGCTTTATTAGAGTCGTTTGCTTCTAACTGAGCAATTTGTTGTTCGAGTAGCGCAATTTGTTCTGCCTTCATATCAGTCAACTGCTTATTCATAGCCACTTGTTCAGCGGCTAACTTTTCTTGTTCGGCCAGTCGCTGACGTTCATCTTCTAAACGATCAATCTCTTCTTTCGCCAAGCTATCATTTTCTGGTAGCGGCGCATCTAATATAGCAGTAGGATTTGGTATCGCAGTACTGTCATTATTGGCTGCTCCAGAGTTTTCATCCATGAGCACACCGTCGTCAATCACAGAATCATCTGATACTTCTGAAGTGCTGTCTGTGACTGATTCTGTCTGTGATTGGTCAGTTACTGGTGCTGAAGTGGCGTTATCTGTAGGGAGTGTGGACTGAGTGCCAGACCTTCCTACGATAAGGTAGACAATGACGATAAGTAGCAATACTGAGATAAGTACTGCCAAAATTTTCTGACGTGTTTTAGTCTGTTTTTTCTTGGAAGCGCGGGTTGATGAAGGCCGGATGTTGTCTGGTTTCATATTATGATCGATTCATGTCAAGAATATAAGAAGCCATACT
This sequence comes from Psychrobacter sp. Arc9, assembly GCF_041431295.1. Classification (NCBI taxonomy): domain Bacteria; kingdom Pseudomonadati; phylum Pseudomonadota; class Gammaproteobacteria; order Moraxellales; family Moraxellaceae; genus Psychrobacter; species Psychrobacter sp. Arc9. The sequence continues at coordinate 37,053 of NZ_JASMRK010000012.1, forward strand.
ATAGCAAACTCAAAATAAAAAGCCTATCTATTGATAGATAGGCTTAATAGACCATTAAATAATAAAGTATTTAATCTGTTTTTAGTTGTGAAAACTAAATAACTAAGGCTTAAATTTTACAGTGCCGCTAGTGCCAGTTGCCATCGCATCACGAGCCATCTGATCTTCTAAATGGTTCTTTGCACTAATGGCATCAGGATCGGGGCGTTGCTCTGTGTGTCCGCACTGAGTGCATTCAATATACTCATCTGGGGCAGGGGTTACGATATTGACTTGCACGACCGCATCCATTTCCTGACATTTTGGACAACGCACCCCTGCTAAAAATCGGCGCTTAGGACTCGATGACTGATAACGCATTTAAATGACCTCGCGCGTCGTTTGAGTATTTGCCGCATCGATATTTTTAGCATCAGTGAAACCATTATGACGTAGCAAGGCATCGATACTGGCGCTACGACCGCGGAAGTTTTCAAAGTTGGTCTTCGCTGGGAAACTGCCGCCAACAGATAAGATAGATTCACGGAACGCTTTGCCTGTCGCTGGGTTGAAAATACCGTCTTCTTCAAACTTGCTAAACGCATCAGCTGACAGCAGTTCCGCCCATTTATATGAGTAATAGCCTGCAGCATAACCACCCGCGAATATATGACTAAAACCATTAGCAAAGCGGTTATAGTCAGGTGTTTGCATAACGGAGATATCATGACGGACAGTATTGAGCGTCTCTAAAATACCATCGTAACTTAGTGCTGGCGTATGAGCGTGAATGAGTAAATCAAATAGAGCAAACTCAATCTGACGCAGTGTTTGCATGCCGCTTTGAAAGTTTTTCACTGCTAGTAGTGCATCAAGTTTGTCTTTAGGTAATGGCTCACCAGTCTCAACGTGACTGCTGATAAGAGCGATACCTTCAGCGTCCCAAGCCCAGTTTTCCATAAACTGACTAGGAAGCTCGACCGCATCCCACTCGACGCCATTGACACCAGCGACATCGCCGACCGTGACTTGAGTCAATAAATGATGTAAGCCATGACCAAACTCGTGGAATAAGGTTAATACTTCATCATGGGTCAATAAACTAGGTTTGCCATCAAGTGCCGGCGTGAAATTACCAACCATAAAGCAAACGGGAAGCTGCTGATGGTTTTGTGCTTCATAGCTATAGCGAGATTGGAAACCACTCATCCATGCACCGCCACGCTTACCGCTACGTGCAAACAAGTCAAAGTAGAAGCCACCGAGCAAGCGATCATCAGCATCGAATAATTGATAAAAGCTTACATCGTCATGCCAGCGAGAGACTGAGTCACTTTCTACATCTTTATGGTTTTGCTCTTGTACTTTGATACCGTATAGACGCTCAACGATAGTAAACAAGCCATTAATCACTTTGGGTAATGGGAAATATGGACGAATTTCCTCTTGCGATAAGCTGAACTCACTTTGTTTTACCTTTTCAGCGATGTAAGCGCTATCCCACGGTTGCAATTCATCAATGCCATAATCACTAGCGTATTTCTGTAGCTGTGCCAAATCCGCTTTGGCAGCAGAGGTCGCTTGCGTTGCTAAGTCACGTAAGAATGTTTCAACTTCTAAGACGCTGTCTGCCATCTTGGTCGATAGCGATACTTCAGCATAATTTGCAAAACCAAGTAGCTTGGCTTTTTGCTCACGTAATGAGAGGATTTGACTCATATTGTCAGCGTTATTTAATGAGTTGCCTTTTGCATTGGTATGCGTATCAAACTCAGAGGCGCGTGTGACGTAAGCATGATACAGCTTCTCACGTAGGCTACGATCGTCCGCATGAGTCATGATCGCTAGATATACAGGAATATTTAAACTGGCCACATAGTAAGGAGTAGGAAGCGCATCTATATCAGCTTGGCTAAGGGCACCGCTAGCAAGCTCACGCGCTTTGTATTGCTCGCCTGCATCTGCCAATAGTGCCAAACCACTCTCTGTTAACCCCTTTAACTGAGAGTCTTCTAAAGGCAGGGCAAATGCTTGCGTCGCATCCAAGATATTGTCCGAAAAGGTTGCAGACAGGGTCGATAACTCACTTTGGATAGCGGCAAACTTTTCTTGCTCAGCTTGAGGTAATGCAACGCCTGATAACTCAAAGCTACGTAATGCCAGTTCGATTGCACGTGCACGAGCAGGCTCTAACGTAGCAAAGAAATCTGTGTCATTGACGATAGCTTGATAACGATTAAACAAAGGCTGATGTTGGCCCACTCGCGTACCGTAAGCAGATAGTTTTGGTAGCAGTTCATGGTGAACATGGCGAATCTCATCGTTGCTCATCACGCTATTGAGATGCGACAAAATACCCCAGCTACGATCTAATGCCAAATTGATATGGTCAAAGCTCATCACATCTGCTAAAGCTTGTTCAGCGCTTATTTTTTCAGCACTTGTTTTTTCAGCACTATCGCTTTCTACCACGGTTAAGGTATCTAAAAAAGCATTGGCAGCATCAATGGCATCAATTACTTGGTTTTGTAACGTATGTGGCGCAGTGTCGGTAAAATCGACAAGGCGTAAATCTGAAGGAGAAGGTGTCATATAGGTATCCGATATCAATGAATTATTATTAATCAAAATGAGAATGAAATAAATCTAGCTACTATGGAAATATACAGTGTGTTCTTATTTTATATATAGATTATATAAAAGATGGGTTCGTTTGGTAAAAATACAACCTAAGCACTTTTATACGATTCAAGTAATTAGGACAGTGCTAGCAATCTGAAGGTAAACATCGAGATTCTGATATTTAAATTCAACTTCTCAAGATAATTATCTGAATATGTAGCTATGTTCGTTAAGGCAGTTCTTTAACAATATAGAGTGCTCTACTTACAAAGCGCTATCATTTGCTTGCAAATTAACCCTACAGGGAGTGGGGTATAGCTGTTAGCATCAAGGTAATGGAATTTAAATATTATGCATCGACAGGATGCAAGAAAAACACGGATAGAAATTTCTACACTTATAAAAGTACATGAGTGAAGAAATACATAAAGTTAAAAATGAACGATAATAAAACAAGGAGCAATATATGAAAGCGACTCTTAAAAGTTTACGTGAAACTAAAGCTAACCCTGCAGTAAGTATCTTTGTTAAAACGTATCGTGAACATCCAGCTAATGAGCAAGATCCTATCGCTCTAAAAAATCAATTGAAAGTTGCCGAAGATCGTTTGACGAAGGAGTACGACAAACGCACAGCGACTACCATTCTAGATAATATTCAAAATAAAATCAGTGAGCTCAATCACAATTATAACCTCGATACGTTAGCTATATTTGCTAGTACAGATGATGTGCAAGTCATCCGTATGCCAATTGATACGACAGAGCGCGTTGTGATTTCAGATAGATTTGCTACGCGTGACTTGGTCCGTGATATGGCAAGTGCGGTTCATTATTATACGGTGGTCTTAACCCGTGACAATGCGCGTTTGATTGAAGCATCTAATGACCGCGTCGTGAGAGAGTTCGATAAAGATGACGATGCACAAAACAACATGGAGAACATTCAGTTCCCTGTCGAAAACAACGGACTATACACAACAGGCGACGGTGGCTCAGATCGTTCATCAAACAACGAAAGCAGTCACTTAAAAGAATTCTTTAACCAAGTCGATAAAAGCGTCCAAGAGTTATGGGGCGAGCATAAAATGCCTCTTGTGATAGTTGGTGATGCAAAAAATATTGGCTACTATAAAGAAGTCTGCGATCGTCCAGATAATATCATTGCTACAGTATCGAATGCGACCAATCTAGAAGATGGTAGTGCACAGCATATCGTTGACAGTGTGCAAGAAGCTGTAGAAGAGTATCGCACATCGCTGCACAAAGCTGCATTGGGTGAAATAGATAAAGCTCGCGGTGCGAATATGTTGCAGACTGACTTGCAGGAAGTATATCGAAGTGCTTTCCAAGGAGCTGGCGAGACACTTTATGTACGCCGTGGCTATATACAATCTGCTAAGATTGATGAAAAGGCACAAACGTTAAGCCCTGCCAATGATGCTACTACGGAAGGCATCACAGATGATGCAATCGGTGAAATCATCGAGCACGTCATTCACAATGGCGGCGAAGCTGTATTTATGCCACAAGATATCATGGGTGAAGATCAACCAATAGCGCTAGTAACTCGCTACTAATCTGACGATGCCACCTATGTGCGATATTCATTTATGAATCAGCCATTTATGAATTAGCCATTGATAATACATAGGTGTAATATGAGAGCATTGGTTCAATACGAGCCAGTGCTCTTTTTATGTCTGTCATTACCATCACTATGGATGCTATCGTAGCTGAGCTATTGATCTTTACTCCATAAATAATGAGCGTACAACTAACCAAACTATGACTACCACCTCTTTTGTTTTAACTAGCTACAACATCCATAAAGGCATGTCACCGCTGAATCGCCAAGTGAAGATGCAAGGTATTGCTCAGGCGCTAGAGTCTGTGGGTTCAGACGTCTTGTGCCTACAAGAAGTGCAGGGCCAAAACCTCAAGCGTAATATGCAATATAACGAGTACCCAGATCAATCACAGCATGAATGGTTTGGCGAATTTTTAGATTTGCAAAACAGTTACGGTAAAAACTCCGAATACGAAAACGGCCACCACGGCAATGCAGTATTGAGTCGCTTCCCGCTAGACCCCAAACACAATGTAAATATTACGGTCAACAAGCTTGAGCAGCGCGGTGTCTTGCACTGTGAGGTAAAACCTGTCGGTTGGGAGATGCCAGTTGTCGTATTGTGTGCACATTTGAACTTGTTTGAGCGCGATCGTATCAAGCAGTATCAAGCGATTAGTGACTATGTGCGAAATGAGATTGCGCCGGATCAACCACTTATCTTAGCAGGCGATTTTAATGATTGGAAAAAGATGTCTTGTGACAAACTGGCGTCAGATCTCGGTATGATAGAAGCGTTCAAACATTGTCATGGCAAGCTGTTGCCAACCTTTCCCGCAAAACTGCCAGTACTCAGCTTAGATCGTATCTATGTGCGCAATTTGCTTGTGAAGGATGCTTGGGTACACACTGGAAAACCTTGGTCATCGCTATCAGATCATCTGCCCATTAGCGCAGAGCTGATGTTGCCCTAATACCTAACTATAATAATTCGTCTAAATGTATTATATTGGCAATCTATCGATATATGAACAATTGTCTTTATTGATCATATTATTAATTAACTATGTTCTCGATTGAAAGTGATATTAACAGCACAACGTTTCAATAAAATGAATAACAAGTACAGCCTAATAAACAAAATATAAGGATATTCTACGATGGCAACAACGTCTACTACTGATAATAATCAACAAGCTAACCACAATATACCTAAGACACAGCACGCCGTACTCATACGCGAGTTCGGTGAGCCTGAAGTAATGAAATATCAAGATGGTGCTGATGTCCCTGAGCTACAGGACGACCAAGTACTGGTAAAAATTGCCTATGCTGGGATTAACCCTGTCGATTATAAAACTCGCCAAGGTAAAGGCTGGGGTGCGGAAAACATTCGCAAAGACAAGTTTGAGAATGATCAGCCAGCTATTTTAGGGTTCGATGTATCAGGCGAAGTAGTCAGCAGTAATAGCGACGAGTTTGCTGTTGGCGATAGAGTAGCGGCTTTGACCTTTAGCGGTGGTGGCTATGCGCAATACGTGGCAGTAGATGCCAAGTTGCTTGCGAAAGTACCAGACAATGTCAGCTTAGAGCAGGCGGGTGCTTTACCTTGTATTGGACAAACGGCGCTACAATTTGTAGATTTTGCTGATATAAAAACAGGCGAGCATGTGGTAATTAATGCACCAGCAGGCGGTGTCGGTCATTTACTAATCCAATTGCTCATGAATAAGGTGGCGCAAGATAACATCAAGGTGACGGTAATTTGCTCGCCAGAAAAGTACGCCAAGCTTGATGAATTGATAGACGTATCTAAGCTGGCGGGCTGGATAGATTATACCAAAGATGAAGACTTCCCTGACCTACAAGCCGACGTGCTACTTGATTTAGTCGGTGATGAAGCAGGTGTCCGCGCGCTTAGCGTGCTCAAGTCAGGCGCTCGAGTGAATGTATTACCAACTATCTGGGTTGATAAGCTCAAAGAAGCCGGTCAGCAAAAAGACTTAGCAGTAGCAGGCTATAAAGCGCAGCGTAGTGGTCAAGATATGGCGCGTGTTTTACAGGAGGTGGCCGATGGTAAGCTAACTTTAAAAATTCAAAAAACCTATCCACTCTCAGAAGTCGTTGCAGCGCACCACGAGCTACAAAAAGGCGATGCTTTTGGCAAGATTGTCTTAGCGGCAGCTGAGTGAATGTCAAGATTGCCCAAGTATTAGGTAGTGTTCGATAGGATTTATTAGTAAAGGGATGTCTGTTGAAACGCAGTAAACTTAACTGATGATTTAACAAATCATACAAAAGTTTTATTTTGGACAACAGAACGTCCCTGTAGTCTTCGCTGATTTATCATAGGATAGAAAGCGAACGATACTAAGAAAGGGAATAATATGACTATCAATGAAAAAACAGATGACCACATTGCTTATGAATCCAAAGTCCGTGCAGAAATAGAAGCATGGAAGAACCCTGATAAAGGGATTTTGGATAAGACGCTCTCAGTGCTTAATACCCCTGTGGTAGCAGCCGGTGATGCGTTAATGGAGGCTCCACAATTTGGCGATTCTCTAAAAAAAGCAACTGAAGAAACGATTAGTGCTTTGAGTGATGCAGCCAATTGGACACTGGACACTCAAGACGTTATTGATAGCTATCAAGAGGCAGCAGATATTAACGACTTCTCTATCAAAACGCTGTCTGACATCAAAAGTCTACCCATTGCTGTTATAGATAAACAAGTTAAGCTTTTTAAGAGCAAATATGTAGCGCTAACCAGTGCGCAAGGGGTGACTACGGGGGTTGTAGGCTGGGCAGGTATCCCTGCTGATGTCGTTGGGCTTATTACAGCTAACCTACGAGCGATTGGAGAATATGCAACGTACTATGGCTTTGATATCAATGATGAAGGCGAACAGTTATTTGCTATGTCTTTGTTGGCTGTAGCAACTTCTGCCTCTGTTGAAGAGCGTAAAGCGGCGTTAGATGACACTCATGCGATGATTAAAGATCCAGAAACTCAAGCATTCAATCAGATTAATGAAGAAGTTATGTCTCGTGTACTGCGTCAGACAGCGACTAAAGTAGCCACTAACATCGTTAAGACAAAAGCGGCGCAAATTATTCCAGCGGTAGGCGCAGTGGTCGCAGGTGGTGTTAATGCTAGCTACACTGCCAATGTTTGTGAAGCTGCTTATCAGTGTTACCGTGAGCGTTTTTTGGACCGTCTCGCGTAAGAATTAGATGACTCGTTAAGTCAGCGATAGTATCAAGATGTAAGCATATGCCGAAACGTTAGACTGATTCGCCCAGCATCGACCGTCTTTGTCTTAGTAATCGTATGCTTCCAAAAGGTTTGTGTATCACCATGCATCACAACGAGCTGACCAGACTCAAGATAAAGTTCAACTTTGTCTTGAGTTTTTTTATGCTTAAAAACAAATTTTCGTGTGGCACCAAGCGATAAGGAGGCGATGACTGGTTGATGACCGAGTTCTTTTTCGTCATCAGCGTGATAGCCCATACCATCAGCGCCAGAAGGATAGTAATTAAGCAGGCAGGTGTTGAAATTGGCAGTGACGCCAATCTCTGCTAAAGCTTGCTCAATTCTCTGTTTCACGTGAAACACTTTATCTGTCCATGGAACGGTTTGCCGCACATGCCCCGAGTATTGATAATTGGCATCTTCGTCTCCCATCCAAACGATTTGCCGAGTGGTTATATGGGTCTTACCAAATAACGTCACGATATCTGATTGCCAAGGTAGCTCATTTAGTAGAGTGTGATAAAGGGCAGTGGCATCGTCGATAATCACGCCTAAATCATTCACCTTACCATCATAGGGTAGTAAGTTATCCGTGGGTGCAGAAGCAAAGAGGTCAGTCATAATTTAGTCGTTGTAAATCCTTATTTACTGCTTTGATAGTGCTCGTTGATAATTTGAGCGCATAGTTCAGGCGCTTCCATTGGCAATAGATGACCATAATCTGACAGCGAAATAAGACTGCTATCTGGGACAAATTTTTTCCATTGCTTGCGTACTTTGTCATTGATGAACAGGGTAGGCTTGCCTGTAATCAACGTGTAGGGACAGCGTAGTTTTTTAAGGGCAGCATCGATATGAGGTGCGCCAAAATAATTGGCCAGCTCTTGTTCTGGTGCAAACATAAGCGTATAGCTACCATCTGTGTTTTTGCTCAGGCTTTGTTCAGCAAATACTTGCAAGTGCTCATCGCTGATACGTTTATAAGCACGCTGCGCACGTAGGCTCTCGTAATAACTATGGGTACTTGGCCAAGTAGATTGCTTAGTTAAGGTGCTTTTGAAAGGCTCGCGGCTCAGTAGGACAGAGCGTGGCAAAAGGTTATATAAGGTGGCTTGGTGTTTGGTAAATGTGACTGGCTCGATCAAGTATAACTGTGAAAATAGCTCTGGACGTTTGGCAGCTGCCATCGCTGTAGCCGTAGCCCCTTGCGAATGACCAATACCTATGACAGGCTTATTTTGGGTCTTTTCTAAAAACTCAATCAGCATATCAGCATCTTGCTCGCGCGTCAGACGACGGCTCTGCGGCTTATCATACCAGTAGCCACGTAGGGCAAGTGAGCTGATATCAAACTCAGTGGCTAGCTTACTTAATAGCGGTGTATAAGTGCCAACGGTAAAACTATTACCACTATAAAAATGTGCTGGCGCGCGGGGAGTAGAGCTGAAATCTAACGGCTGATTAAACTGGCTAAGGTCATAATAGCGTGCCTGTTTTCCGCCAAGATTAATGCGGTTTGTGAATGCTTCCATAAAATAAACACTTCCTTGTGACTTATTTTGAGTGATTTTTTTGTAGTTTGTCTTCTTATGATTGAGCTGACTTAACAAGTCCTAGTTATCTTCACCTAAGAAGCCACCGCTTTGACGTTGCCACAGTCGAGCGTAGACACCATTCAATGCCAATAGTTCATCATGACTACCTTGCTCAATAATACGGCCTTGATGCATAACGACCAGTCTATCCAGTGCGGCAATAGTAGACAAGCGATGGGCAATAGCAATAACGGTCTTGCCGGTCATGATGTCATTTAAGCTTTCGGTAATAGCATATTCAATCTCAGAATCTAACGCACTGGTGGCTTCATCTAAAAGTAAAATCGGCGCATTTTTTAGCATAACACGTGAGATAGCAATACGCTGACGTTGACCGCCAGATAGTTTGACTCCGCGTTCACCCACTTGGGTATCAAGTCCTGTATTGCCTTTATCATCGTACAGATCTTTGATGAAATCCCATGCCTGAGCTTGTTTGGCAGCGATCATAATCTCTTCATCAGTAGCATCAGGACGACCATAGGCGATATTTTCACGTACAGTACGATGTAGCAACGAGGTATCTTGAGTCACCATACCAATCTGTTGACGCAACGATTCTTGTGTGACCGCATCAATAGCTTGACCATCAATCAGAATCTTACCGCTATCGACATCAAAAAAGCGCAGTAACAGATTGACCAAGGTCGATTTACCAGCACCTGAACGCCCAACCAAACCAATCTTTTCACCCGGCTTAATATCTAAGTGGAAGTTGTCCAACAGTTTGATATATGAGTTAGGAGCGCGCTTAGCGATGTTGGTACTATCAATAGGCTCGCTAGTTTGGTCATTGTCTTCTTCGTCATTTTCATAACTGAAGTCAACATGGTCGAACACGATACGCCCGTCCGTAACGGCTAGGGCTGGCGCATCAGGTTTATCAATGATTGTCTGCGGTGCTGACAACGTACGCATACCATCTTGAACTGTACCGATACTCTCAAACAAACTGGCTGTCTGCCACATAATCCAACGCGTCAAACCATTTAGACGCAACGCCATAGCAGTCGCAGCAGCAATGGCGCCAACACCAACTGCGCCTTGTTGCCACAAGTACAATCCAATACCCGCGGTACTACTGACCAAGATCACACTGATAAGATGGGTCGATACTTCTAAATAGCTGACCCAGCGCATCTGCGCATGTACCGTACCTAAGAATTGTCCCATGGCATTTTTGGCATAGCCTAGCTCACGACGAGAATGGCTAAATAGCTTAACGGTCATGATATTGGCATAAGCATCAGTGATTCGTCCTGTCATCAAGGCACGGGCATCCGCTTGCACAATCGCTGTTTGTTTAAGCTTAGGGATAAAGTACCAAATGGTAATGGCAACCAAGACCAGCCAAATGACAAATGGAATGAGTAGTAAGCTGTCTAAATTAAACAAAATCACCCCTGAGGTGATAAAGTAGACAGAGACATACATAAACATATCGGTGACGGTCATTACGGTATCGCGTACTGCTAGGGCTGTCTGCATTACCTTAGCTGAGACACGACCCGAAAACTCATCCTGATAAAACTGCATGGATTGCCCAAGCATTCGCTGATGAAACCGCCAGCGCATCTGCATAGGAAACACGCCCTGCAAGGTCTGAAAATGGATAAATGATGACAAGGCGATCCACAATGGGCTCACTATCATGACAGCGAGCATGATGAGTAGCATATCGCCTTTTTCTACCCATAAGTTTTGCGGCGTATAAACGCCCAACCAATCGACGATATTACCTATCCAAGCAAACAGCATGGCCTCGTAGATACCGATACCAGCGGACAAAATCATAAAGATTAGTAGCCAGCCGCGTAGGCCATTGGTACATGCCCACAAAAACTTCAGCATGCCATCGCGAGGTGATGGCAATGGCATAGGTGTATCTGGAAAGGCGGGTAGGCGGTTTTCGAAAAAGCGAAATAGAGCATTCATAGGCAGTAATAAAACATCAATAGCAGTACGTCAAGATGAACGAGAGGACTCGTTATCTAGAATCTTTACTTTTGTGATTGGGATTAGGTGCTATTTTAGCAAAATTACTAATCATACCTGCATGCTAATTGTAATTTGCTTAAGAATAGCTATGTTTTGAAAGCTTCAGTTATAACCATAATAAATAGATTGCTGTAGAAAACATATTTTGTTACATTCTACACCTAAATTTATTTATGGTTTAAATATTGCTTTTATAAGCATGATTTCATTGCAAAAATCAGCTGATTAGCAGGGGTTTTATTTAATGGTTTTTATTAATATACGAACAGTAATAACTCAACATTGAAGTTCAAAAGGTAGTAGTGAATGATGTATTTAATAATAGCGGTGCTATGTAGCGTCGCCGTCTCCATACTTTTGAAAATATTGCGCCAGAAAAATATAGATATTCGTCAGACCATCGTGGCAGGCTATCCTGTGGCTTTTTTACTGACTTGGGTATTACTAAAACCTGATATAGGGGCCATACATGCGCTTGATAGCGCTTGGGGCATCATCATCGCGCTTGGGATACTATTACCTGCCGTATTTATCATTCTGGGACGGGCTATTGAAGCGGTGGGGATGGTAGCAACCGACGCCTCTCAGCGCTTATCACTTATCATTCCTATCGTAGCGGCTTTTTTGCTATTCGGTGAGGTGCTGACTGGTACACGTATACTTGGATTGGCGTTAGGATTTTTGGCATTAGGTGCACTTGTCTATCGACCACAGTATAACGATATTACTCGCCAAGCAAAGCATACGCCACTGTGGTTATTCGGGGTATGGGCAGGCTACGGCATTATTGATATTTTGTTCAAACAAGTTGCCAAACAAGGAGCAGCTTTTCCATTGACTCTACTGGTTAGCTTCGGCGTAGCAGGTTTATTGCTTCTAATCTATTTACTTATCACACGGGTACGTTGGCAAAAACAAGCGCTTATGACAGGCTTGCTGCTTGGTGCACTAAACATGGGCAATATCTACGCCTATGTACGGGCACACCAAGTGCTGCATGATTCTCCTAGCATCGTCTTTACTGGTATGAATGTCGGTGTTATTGCCGTAGCGACATTGATTGGCGTAGGTGTATTTAAAGAGCAGTTAAACCGTATCAATATAGTAGGCTTAGTATTGGCAGTCTGCTGTGTAGGGGTACTATTTTTGGCGTAATGCGCATTGTCTAAAAGTATTGGTTTCATGATTTTTTGGCTATATTGTCACGTATCCTATATAGGCATACAAATCATCCTATGATAAGGTTATCTACAAATAACACGGCTTGTATGGAATAAAAAAGCTTAGTTTATGATATTTAATTTAACCAATAAAAATAGGATGCAGGCTCAATGGAATACGATAAGCAATTACAGCGTATAAAAAATAGTTCAGGTTTTATTGCTGCTCTTGATCAAAGTGGTGGCAGCACACCAAAAGCGTTAGAGACTTATGGTGTCAGCAGCGATGCTTATGATAATGATGAGGCCATGTTTGATTTGGTTCATGAAATGCGTGCTCGTATTATGACGTGTGACTGTTTTGATAGTGATCGTGTACTTGGTGCAATTTTGTTTGAAGACACTATGGAGCGCGAAGTCAATGGTAAGTCGACGGCCAATTACCTATGGGAAGATAAAAATATCGTACCATTTTTAAAGGTAGACAAAGGTCTGGCTGAGCAAATGAGCGGCGTACAAATTATGAAGCCAATCCCGAATCTAGATCTATTATTAGACAAAGCAAAAAACTATCCCGTATTCGGTACTAAAATGCGCTCAGTCATCTATGAGCCAAATGTCGATGGTATCGAGCTTGTGGTACAGCAGCAGTTTGATGTGGCTAAGCAAATTATTTCAAAAGGTTTGATGCCTATCGTCGAGCCAGAGGTCAATATTGAAAGCACTCAAAAGCATGAGTGCGAGTTACTGTTGAAGACAGATATACTGCGCAATCTGGAACGCTTAAGTGACGAACATCAAGTGATGCTCAAGCTGACGTTACCAGAAGAGGCAGGGTTTTATCAGGAGCTGATTGACCATCCTAAAGTGTTAAAAGTTGTGGCGTTATCTGGTGGTTATAGTCGTAGCGATGCTTGTGCCAAGCTTAAACAAAACCCAGGTATGATTGCGAGCTTCTCGCGTGCCTTTACTGAAGGCTTGAGTAAGCAACAAAGTGATAGCGAGTTTGCTGAAACCATTAATACGTCAATTGAAGAGATTTATGAAGCGTCGAAAGTGTAAACGTAGTAAATAAAAACTCGCACATAAATCATGAGTAAATAAGCAAAAAAGCCCTACTAGATAAGTGTGCAAATACTTAAATAGTAGGGCTTTTCTTATTTCAAAAGCATAGGTTATTAACACTACACCTCTTTATATAACTGGCGTCCTTCGTTGTTATATTTCTTAGTCATCTCCGCCATGCCTTGGCGAATTTCCTCAGCAGTGGCTTCACCAACTTGTCCAACGAGCTCTGTATCTACCTCTTTGATTAGATGACCAGCGTCAGTTAAGTCGCCTGTTTGCGGCGTTACTTTTTGGTTGGCAGCAGCTTTATCTAGTCCTGCTGCATATTCACGCACGTTTTGAGTGATTTTCATTGAACAAAACTTAGGGCCACACATGGAGCAAAAGTGTGCCGATTTGTGTGCGTCTTTTGGCAACGTCTCATCATGATATTCACGTGCAGTATCAGGATCGAGCGCTAGGTTGAACTGATCATCCCAGCGGAATTCGAAACGGGCTTTAGATAGCGCGTTGTCACGTGCTTGTGCTCCTGGATGACCTTTAGCAAGGTCAGCAGCGTGTGCAGCGATTTTATAAGTAATAATGCCGTCTTTGACGTCTTTTTTATTTGGCAAGCCTAAGTGTTCTTTTGGCGTGACATAGCATAGCATCGCTGTACCAAACCAACCAATCATCGCAGCTCCGATGGCGCTAGTGATATGGTCATAGCCTGGAGCGATGTCTGTCGTTAATGGCCCTAAAGTATAGAAAGGCGCGTCAGCACATAGCTCAAGCTGCAAGTCCATGTTTTCTTTGATGCGGTTCATCGCGACGTGTCCAGGGCCTTCGATCATTACCTGTACATCGTGCTCCCATGCCACTTTGGTCAATTCACCAAGCGTACGTAGCTCACCGAACTGCGCTTCATCATTGGCATCTTGCAAGCAACCAGGGCGTAGGCCATCACCTAGACTAAATGCTACATCGTACTGTTTCATAATCTCGCAGATGTCTTCGAAATGCGTATATAAAAAGCTTTCCTTGTGATGGGCTAAACACCACTGCGCCATGATAGAGCCGCCGCGTGAGACGATACCTGTCAGACGTTTTGCGGTGAGCGGCACATAGCGTAATAGCACGCCAGCGTGAATAGTAAAGTAATCTACGCCTTGCTCTGCTTGCTCGATCAACGTATCACGGAATATCTCCCATGTAAGATCTTCAGCGACGCCATCGACTTTTTCTAATGCTTGATAAATCGGTACCGTACCAATCGGCACAGGAGAGTTACGGATTAGCCATTCACGGGTTTCATGAATGTGATTGCCCGTTGATAAATCCATGATGGTATCCGCACCCCAACGTGTTGCCCACGTCATTTTAGATACTTCTTCATCGATAGACGAGCCCAGCGCTGAGTTACCGATATTGGCATTGATTTTCACCAAGAAATTGCGCCCGATGATCATCGGCTCAGATTCAGGGTGGTTGATGTTGTTTGGAATAATTGCGCGTCCAGCCGCCACTTCATCACGGACAAATTCAGGGGTGATGATTTGAGGCGTATTGGCACCGAAGCTTTCGCCATCGTGTTGACGCATATCGGTCAGTTCATGCTGCTTTTGCGTTTCGCGTATGGCGATATATTCCATCTCAGGGGTGATGATGCCTCGGCGCGCGTAGTACATTTGCGTGACGTTCTGTCCTGCTTTGGCGCGACGCGGTTTATCAATATGGGCAAATCTAAGGTTAGCAGTGCTGATATCACGCGCACGCGCTTGTCCGTATGAGCTAGATAGGCCGCTTAATTGCTCGGTATCATTGCGTTCCGCGATCCAGCTTTCACGCAACTTTGGCAATCCACGTGTTAGGTCGATATCGACATTAGGGTCGGTATATACACCTGAGGTGTCATACACATAAAACGGTGGATTATGCTCACCGTCTTTATCTCCCGTACCGCCTACAGGTGTATCAGCCAAGCTGATTTCACGCATCGGTACTTGGATGTCAGGTCTTGAGCCTTCGAGATAGACTTTTCTTGAGGCGGGTAAAATACGGTGCAAGTCGCGCGCATCTTCTTCGAAACGGGCATCACTTGCGGCACGGTGAGCAGGGGTTTTTAACGCATCTGCTTTTTTATCTGCTTTGACTTTGGTCGTGTCAGCAGCATTTGAAGCAAGCGTTGAGTTGTCGGCTGGGTTATGCGTTTGGGCTTTCGGTGCAATTGAGGTAGTGTCTGCAGTAGTCATATGCTGTCCTAGCGTGTTGGTTTTTGAATAAAATCAACACCGCCAGTATCTGCGGGGGTAGGCATCCATCATCTAGACAAATTTATATCATGAACCCACAACTTCGACCAAAAAGTATCGTCGCGCATGGTGATCATCAAATATTGGACGCAGCTTTATATCATCTCTTCTTATCTGTTTATGCATTACGCATATTAAGACAATAGTGACGATAAAAATGTATTTCTACGCGCCCTTTGTCATAAATAACAAAGTGCTTAAGACTTCCCTGCGTCGGTACTAACCGCATCAGGTTCGGCGGGTGATCTCTCAGCGAATGTATCAAGGCGACTACTTTGATAAAGCAAGTTTAATAAAGTGAGCCAAAAATACACCGCACCCCGAGTCTGTCAGTGTTGTAAATCAGCCTTCATACTAACAAAATTCTCTACCAACGGCTAATAGTATTTGGATACAAATATTCTGTGTCAAACACACGGTTCAATATTTTCGTGAATAATTTTTTTGAGTGTTGATAGATGAGGGTACTTAGTATTACTAGGTTGTAGACAAATTGTTCAAATATTATGTAAAGCGAATGAAGGATTCTAGAAGTTGTCATTAAACTGTCATAAAGATTTGGCAAGATAACACGCATATCACAAGCAATGCTTTTTTATACCGTTGTTAAACTTCAGGAGTCCTACATGCGTTATTCGTTATTAGCAGTGGCCGTCAGTTGTACATTAATGCTTACGGCGTGTAATAAGTCAACAGATACGGCGGAGCCAACTGCTGATACTAGCAGTAGCGCTGTGACAACAGCTGAAACAACCTCTCAGACAGCATCTTCTGCTACGTCAGATTTTAAATCTGCTGAAAATATCGCTATGAATATTACAGGTGCAGGTGCGTCATTCCCGCAGCCTATCTATGCGAAATGGTCATATGACTACAATGCTGCGACCGGCGGCCAAGTCAACTATCAGTCGATTGGTTCATCTGGTGGTATCAAACAAATCCAGTCAAAGACAGTAGACTTTGGTGCTTCTGATGCACCGATGACGCCTGAAGAGTTAGACGAAGCAGGTTTGATTCAGTTCCCAACAGTCATCGGTGGTGTTGTACCAATCGTCAACATTGATGGCGTTGAGCCTGGTGCACTGAAGCTAGACGGCACAACGTTGGCTGATATCTATTTGGGTAAAATCAGTAACTGGAATGACCCTGCGATTAAGGCGATGAACCCAGATTTGACCTTGCCAGATGCCCCAATCACAACAGTATTCCGCTCAGATGGTTCAGGTACGACGTTTAACTTTACTGACTATCTTGCCAAGGTTTCACCAGACTGGAAAGACACCGTTGGTGTTGATAAAACCGTCAAATGGCCGACTTCTGCTACTGGTGCAGGCGGTAAAGGTAACGAAGGCGTATCAAGCTACGTCAACCGTATGAAAAACTCTATCGGTTATGTTGAGTATGCTTACGCTAAGCAGAATAAGATGTCACATACTGCGCTGAAAAACGCAGCTGGTAACATCGTACAGCCATCTGCTGAGACGTTTGCTGCGGCAGGTGATATCGATTGGTCACAACAAGAAGGCTTTTATAAGGTCATCACCAACTCTGAAACTGACCAAGCATGGCCTATCGCTGCTGCGACCTTTATCTTGGTACATAAGCAACCAGAAAATCCTCAGCAAGTCGCTGGCGTGTTGAACTTCTTTGACTGGGCTTATACCCAAGGTGATGACAGCGCCATGGAATTAGACTACGTACCATTCTCTGATACGGCAGTAGCCTTGTTTAAAGAGAAGTGGAACGAAGTGAAAGGTAGTGATGGACAGCCTGTCTACAAGCCAGCTCAGTAATTTGTTTCTGCTAAATACTATTTAGCAACCGACAAGTTATCCTCTCGAATAACTATTCTCCGGTAGTTATTTGAGAGGTTTTAACACAGCAAATTTGATGAATACATCTCGATAAATATGCTTACATATCCCATTTAAGTTTGTTGTGTTAAAACCTGAGATACATCTTTTTAATATTTCGATTCATCCCATTCAATGCTGAGACACTTATGACAGACTTAAGGTCCCAACTGGCTAAACAAAAACGTTACGACGCTTTATTTGTCAACTCTACTAAAGCGTTTGCCATACTCGTCCTCCTATCTTTAGGGGGCATTTTGGTGTCTCTAATTGTTGGAGCATGGCCGAGTATTCAAGAGTTTGGTTTGGGATTTTATACCAGTAATAACTGGGATACAGTCGCCAATGAATACGGGGCATTAGCGCCTATTTACGGCACCTTAGTCACGTCATTTATCGCTATTGTTATCGCGGTTCCAGTCAGTTTCGGTATTGCGATATTTTTAACCGAGATGTGCCCTAAGTTCCTCAAAAAACCACTTGGTATCGCCATTGAGTTGTTGGCTGGTATCCCATCTATCATTTATGGTATGTGGGGATTATTCGTATTTGCGCCATTTTTTGGTGATCACATTCAGCCATGGTTTATTGAGCACGTCGGCCCTCTGCCTATTGTCGGTAAGCTGTTTGCAGGTGCGCCTATGGGACTGGGTATGTTTACCGCCTCCCTAGTACTTGCCATTATGATCATACCGTTCATCGCCGCTACTATGCGCGATGTTTTCTCTGTCGTACCAGACTTACTGAAAGAGTCAGCATATGGCATGGGCGCGACGACTTGGGAAGTCATGTTCAAGATTATCTTGCCTTATACCAAAGCTGGTGTCGTTGGTGGCGTAATTTTGGGTCTTGGTCGTGCATTGGGTGAGACGATGGCAGTTACTTTCTTGATTGGTAATGCGTTTAATATCAGTCCAAGCCTATTCACGTCTGGTGTGACGATTACCTCGGCCTTGGCTAATGAGTTTGCTGAAGCATCTAGTGAGCTACATCTTGCGTCTTTACTACATCTAGGCTTAATCTTATTTGTCATCACCTTCATTGTGCTGTCTTTAGCAAAACTGATGCTCATGCGCATGGATCACAAAGCAGGTAACCGATAAGTCTGTTACCGATTTATTGAACCTTGATAGATATTGATAAAAGATATGGGAAATAAATATTATGCCTGCTAACAATACGATCAATGCACCACTACCTACTAAGCCAAACGGCGCTACCCGCTACAATCAAAGCCTGTATAACAAGCGTCGTTTGACCAACAAGTTAGGTCTAGGCTTTGCCATGTCAGCGATGATTTTTGGCCTCTTTTGGTTATCATGGATTTTGGTGACTTTGTTTGTTGAAGGCTTCCAAGGCATGGTGCAGTTGCCAATCTTTACCGCTGATACGCCGCCACCGATGAGTGCAGGCGGCTTACGTAATGCTATCGTTGGTTCGGTCATGTTGGCGTTTTCAGGCTTGTTTATCGGTGCACCTATTGGTCTTATGACAGGTATTTACTTATCTGAGTTTTCTAAAGGCAGTATGCTGGGCAAGGTCACTCGCTTTTTAAATGATATTCTATTGTCAGCGCCATCGATTGTCATCGGTCTATTTATCTATGCGCTGATGGTAAAAGGTCAAAGTTTCTCTGGTTGGGCGGGCGCGTTGGCATTGGCGCTGATTGTTATTCCAGTGGTCGTGCGTACGACAGAAAACATGCTGAACTTGGTACCTAATAGTCTACGCGAAGCAGCTTATGCGCTAGGTACTCCTAAATGGAAACTGGTCACTCAGGTTACGGTAAAAGCTGCACGAGCTGGACTGACCACAGGTGTGCTACTGGCCTTTGCTCGAATCACTGGTGAGACAGCGCCGTTACTATTTACCGCACTTAACAATCAATACTTCAGTACAGATATGGGTCAGCCTATTGCTAACTTACCCAATACCATTTACCAGTTTGCGATGAGTCCTTATGATAATTGGCACACACTGGCATGGGCAGCCGCGCTGCTGATCACAGCGTCGGTCTTGGTATTGAATATTTTGGCAAGATTTATTGGCAATCGCGGTCAGGTCAAATAAAGACAGATATCGCTGCAAAGATACCAAGTATTTACTTATATTTATACGAAATACACTAAGCTAGGTTGGATAATATTATGAATGATGTCGTAAGCAAAGCCCGCACAGAAACAACGGCTGATCGCCTTAACAGTACAACAGACAGCTTGTTAAATAGAACCACGTCTCATAGTGCGCAATCGCAGCAACCCAATACTGCTGACTTCACTAAGCAAAGCATTCATGATATCCCCAAAAACATGCCCAAAGCAAAAATGGAAGTCCGCGATCTAAACTTTTACTACGATGATTTTCAGGCATTAAAAAACATCAATATCGATATCGCAGAAAAGAAAGTAACGGCGTTCATTGGTCCATCAGGTTGCGGCAAATCGACGCTGCTACGTACCTTTAACCGCATGTATGATCTGTATCCAGGAATGCGTGCAGAGGGCGCTATCAACCTTGATGGGCGCAATATTTTGGGCAAAGACATAGATGTCAACTTGCTACGCGCGCAGGTCGGTATGGTATTTCAAAAGCCAACGCCGTTCCCGATGTCAATCTATGACAATGTTGCCTTTGGTGTCAAACTCTATGAAAAGCTCAGCAAAGACGAGCTGGATCATCGCGTGGAGTGGGCACTAAAAAAATCGGCGCTATGGCCAGAAGTGAAAGACAAGCTAAAAGCATCAGGACTGTCGTTATCAGGTGGTCAGCAGCAGCGTCTGTGTATCGCCCGTAGTGTGGCGACCAAGCCTGAAGTGCTGTTGCTTGATGAGCCGACCTCAGCACTGGATCCTATCTCGACGGGTGCTATCGAAGATTTGATCGAAGATCTGAAAAACGACTATACCATCGCTATCGTCACTCACAATATGCAGCAAGCAGCACGCGTATCTGACTACACGGTCTATATGTATTTGGGCGACATGATTGAAATGGGTGAGACCGATCAGATATTTACCAAACCTACCCAAACCGCGACAGAAGACTATATTACAGGTCGTTATGGCTAATATTGATTGAGATTGAAGTCGGTACAAGCAGACAACGCTGACTAGTATGTCATAAGCCGACTTTCTAACTTCATAGGCACACTGCGCTATTAAAATATAGATTCTAGGGAATACCTCTTATGCAAAGTGATAAGCATATCTCCAAAAGTTTTGACCAAGACCTTGATGAAGCCATCCGTTTATTTTTATACATGGGTGATAGCGCGGCTAACCAAGTGGCCAAAGCCATTCACGCTCTGATCGATAAAGACGAAACACTGGCGCAAGAAGTCATCGATATGGACTTCGATATCAATCGAATGGAGGTCGAACTCGACGAGCACATTTTATTATTGGTCGCCAAACGCCAGCCAGCTGCCAGTGATTTGCGTTTAGTCATGTCGATTAGTAAAGGTGTGGTTGATTTGGAACGTATCGGTGATGAAGCGGTAAAAATTGCGCGAATGGCCAGTAAAATAGCGGCAGAAGGCAAATCAGCATACGGCTATGCTGAGGTTCAGCACTTGAGCAATCAAGTTCGTCTGATGCTAAACAACTCGCTAGAAGCTTTTAGTCAATCGAATGCGGAACAAGCGTTTGAAGTGATGCGTAATGATAGCGTGGTCAATACCGAATATCAGTCAGCCATTCGTGCCTTAATGACCTATATTATGGAAGACTCGCGCCATGTATCAAAAGTCATCAATATCATGTGGATATTACGATCGCTTGAGCGTATCGGTGACCATGCACAAAATGTCGCAGAGCTAGTCATTAACTATATCAGTGGACAAGACGTGCGTCATTCAGACTATGCCATGGTCGAAAAAGCGGTGCAAGAAGCCAATGACCGCTTAGCTGCTCGTCAAGTTAGTACATTGTCAGCCAATGAGCTCGAAACGTCAGATAGTGATGAAGGCTGATAAGAAAGACTGTGATTTTCACCTTATAATAAAAAACGCGCTATAGTAAGCGCGTTTTTTTATGATTATTAGATATTGCTACTAGGAGGCAAGTAAGTACTAGCTTTCAGGTGTCCAGCCTTGTGCGCGCTCATAGTCTTCATTGTCTAAGAACTTATCACGCTGCTCTGTTAAGAACTTTTTAGCAGCAGGATCCATCATGCTTAGATGATTCTCATTAATAAGCATAGTTTGATGCTCAAGCCATTCTTTCCACGCTTTTTCAGATACGGTCTCTTGCAGCTCTTGGCCTTTCTTATTAGGGAAGGGTGGATGCGGCATCTTTGGTAAATCTTGCTTATATTTACGGCAAAACACAGTATTTGCTTGAGGGTTAAAAGTCTCAGTCATAAGGCATTCCTTATTCATTATCTTAAGTGGTTAAATCAAATATCATATGATTCTATGATAACGGTCTTGGTAGATTTAGCAAAGGGTACTAATGTATATCGTCAAGCCTCTATCCATTTTTTATAAAGTCTTTGGTAGCTGGTGTATGACAAACACTAACTACGTTTGACTTTTTTATTGAAATTTCCAAAGCTATTGATATTTTGAAAATGACATTGGCCAAACCAGTAGAGGTCATAGGACAAATAAAAACACCCGCATAAGTAGCGGGTGTTAAGTTTAAATTAGCAAGTTGGCTATTATTTGCAAATTAATGATTAAGCAAAGGCTTTTAAGCGAGCACGGCCATTGACCACCGCTTGCTTGACTTGGTTTGGCGCAGTGCCACCTAAATGGTCACGAGCTGCTAATGAGCCTTCTAGCGTTAGATAGTCGAAGACATCTTCACCGATAGCATCGCTAAATTGCTGTAGCTGTGCCAATGACAAATCACTTAGATCAACACCCTCTTTGATGCCTAAAGCAACAGCGTTACCAACGACTTCGTGAGCGTCACGGAATGCCACACCTTGACGTACTAGGTAATCTGCCAAGTCAGTCGCAGTCGCATAGCCTTTCATCGTAGCGGCACGCATACTTTCTTTGTTTGGCGTGATATTTGGTAGCATATCAGCAAACGCTAATAGTGAACCTGTCAACGTATCAACGCAATCAAACAAAGGCTCTTTGTCTTCTTGATTGTCTTTGTTGTAGGCGAGTGGCTGGCTTTTCATCAAGCTAAGCAAAGTCATCAACTGACCAAAGACGCGTGCCGCTTTACCGCGTACCAACTCAGGTACGTCAGGATTTTTCTTTTGCGGCATGATCGATGAGCCCGTACAGAAGCGATCTGGTATCTGCACAAAATTAAATTGTGCTGACATCCAAAGAATAATCTCTTCGCTCATGCGTGACATGTGCATCATTAGAATAGAAGCTGCTGAGGTAAACTCAATGGCAAAGTCTCGGTCTGAAACCGCATCGAGTGAGTTTTGACAAATACCTTCAAAACCTAGCAGTTTGGCCGTAATCTTACGGTCGATGGGGAAGGTCGTACCCGCAAGGGCGGCGCTACCGAGCGGCATTTGATTGATACGGCGACGCGCGTCAACGAGGCGCTCGGTATCACGATACAACATCTCAAACCATGCCATCACGTGATGCCCAAAGCTAACAGGCTGTGCTGTTTGCAAATGAGTAAAGCCTGGCATGATAGTGTCAGTATGTTGCTCAGCCAAATCAAGTAAACCACTTTGTAAACGTACTAATAACTCAATAATATTATCAGTCTCTTCGCGCAACCATAGGCGAATGTCTGTGGCTACCTGATCGTTACGGCTACGACCAGTGTGTAGCTTTTTACCAACGGCACCTACAATGTCAGTCAGACGTGACTCTACGTTCATATGCACGTCTTCAAGGGCGATCGACCAGTTAAACTCACCTGCTTCAATCTCGCGCAATACTTGCTGCAAGCCGTCAATAATGGTGGCAACTTCATCGGCAGTTAAAATGTCACATTCTTTTAGCATCGTTGCATGCGCAATCGAGCCTTGAATATCGTGACGAGCAAAGCGCTGGTCAAA
Source organism: Psychrobacter sp. Arc9 (assembly GCF_041431295.1). Lineage (NCBI taxonomy): Bacteria > Pseudomonadati > Pseudomonadota > Gammaproteobacteria > Moraxellales > Moraxellaceae > Psychrobacter > Psychrobacter sp. Arc9. Next base: position 60,432 of record NZ_JASMRK010000012.1, read on the forward strand.
GCCCACAGAGGCAGTAAAGGCAGCAACGAAGCTATCTGTCGCTTCACTGAAGCGCCCGCCCCACATTTGTTGGCCTTGGCTACTAGCAGGCGTAGTCTGCGTTGTGGTACTTGTTATCGGAGCATCTGTGCTAAAATCAGAGTCAGATGAACTTTTACTTGATTCAGGATTACTAGGTTTTGAAGAATTGGCGTTCATATCGGTACAAGACAAGTCAAGAGAATAAGAACTCGAGTATAGCAAATGATGAGGTTGCCTTACTAGCTACACGCTTAGAGTTTTTTATTCCTAAACTCATGGAGATCATGAGGCCTTGGCAGTGGCTGACATATATCTTTTTTTGGTCATTGTTCCTAACGGTAATGGAGCGCCATAGTCTAGCCACTTGGTCAGACGTCATGATTCAGTTTGTACGTAGCTTCACTCAAAACACTCTGACAGTTATCCCATCACTTTATCTAGTTGACTACCTACGTCCTGCATTTAAAAATACCAGTATTCTTAACGTAAGTATGCGGATTGTACTGTTACTGATGTTTGCTGCTGCAGTTTCGATGGCGTTAGTCACATTATCTATGATTAATTTCGGTTGGCTAACATATGATAGTCGCACGTTTGTATTAAATATCGTGCTCAATACAGTATTGGCGGGTGGTTTTACGACTGTATTTTTATTATATTTTTTGCGTAGCTACCGTGAGCTTAATGCGCTTAAGTTGTCCTTTGAATATAAATTGACTGCGCAAAATGATCTAATAAAAGCCCGTACGGTCCCGCACTTTTTCTTTAATACTATCAATACACTTGTATCTCTGATTGAATCGAACCCGCCCAAAGCCGCTGACTTATTACAGCACGTCTCTGCATTGTTCCGTGCTAGTTTTAGTGGTACACGCGAGATTAGCTTTGAAGAAGAGGTTGATCTTTGTGAGCATTATTTGGCAATCGAATCTAGTCGTTTAGCAGACAAGCTCGAAGTCAATTGGAAGTTACCTGAAGAAGATATCATGTACGACATGGTAATCACTGCGCTAACGCTACAAAGCGTGCTAGAGAAAATACTGCTCAATGTGGTAGAGATGACCACAGAAACTATCTGCATTAATATCGAAGTCACGTGGGAACAACACAGAGTTAAAATCATGATTGATGTTGCGCTTCCCAAAAAGACACTAATTATCAATCATGATTTGCGCCAGCATATGAATTTCTATATTCAAGCTGATCGTTTGCGTACCCATTTTGGTCAAAGTGCTGACATTCAAAGCTCGGTAGCCAGCACTCAAATTATCACCATCATCGACTATCCTCTACAAGACGTCGGTTTATAACCTACTGTTCTTTATTAGCTTTCTCCATTTTTTCAACTCTTAAAAGACTATGTGGCATACTTATTGCATCGCCATGTATAGACGTCATAATTTATGTTTGATAAATAATGATTACGAATAAGTAATATCATAACTACCGTGAAACACAATTACACCATATAAAATCTACCGATAGCAGGAGTATATTGTCCGCTATAAAAACTGGTAGTTTTTGTCAGAATTTTATTAAATAATTTAGATTTTATACTCTAAGTGATTGATAATGAGTGCTAATATAGCCGTAATACTATTGAAAAAAATATTAAGTATGTCCTTGGATGGGAGTTTGCATGCGTATCGTAGTTTGTGATGATGAGCCCCTAGCGCGTGAGCGCTTGGTGAGAATTGTACAGGAGTCAGGCCATGAAGTCGTTGCTCAGGCCACAACAGGTGCAGAAGCCATCGTCGCTGTAAAAACCCAGCAGCCAGATATTATATTATTAGATATCCGAATGCCTGAAATGGACGGCGTACGCTGTGCCCAAGAGTTGGACAAACTTGAGCATCCACCAGCGATTATATTTGTGACGGCATACGACCATTATGCGATCGCAGCGTTAAAAGCCAATGCAATTGGCTATTTGTTGAAACCTGCGAACAAAGATGAGCTACTAGAGGCATTAAACAAAGCAAAGAACCTAAATGCTGCTCAACTGAACGAAATTCGCAAGCTTGAAGACCCGACAGCACGTCCGATACGTGAACATATCGCTGCTCGTACGCATCGCGGTGTTGAACTGATTAAACTAAAAGATATCTACTATTTTGCAGCAGATCAAAAATACGTCAAAGTGCGTCACAAAGATGGCATGGTATTGATTGATGAAACGCTAAAAGAGTTAGAGCAAGAATTTGATGATCGTCTGTTCCGAGTACATCGCAATGCCATTATCAATCTTAGTTATTTGGACTTTTTAGAAACTCTAGATGCAGGCCAGTATCAGATACGTTTTAAAGGTATTGATGAGACGCTAGCGGTCAGTCGTCGTCACTTACCTGCCTTACGTGATAAAATCCAAAGCATGTAATAGGCTGTCCTGATAGCGACCAATCATTCCATATCATCAAACCCTTATTTATGCTTAAATAGGGGTATTTTTTTGCGTCAGCATCTACTATTAATCATTTGAGTTGCCTATTCTTTGGCAAATTTACCCTATCGAGTAATATCGATATTATTCAGTATAAAGATGAACAGTACTGACATAGGGACTATAGCCATTATAGTATTAGTATCGAACTTATTGAGGCCCTTTATGAGCAATCCGCAGCAACCTGTTTTGACTACTTTAAATATCGCCACACGTCAAAGTCCTTTAGCCTTATGGCAGGCTGAGCATATTCGCGATCGTTTATTGGCGTTGTATCCTAATCTGACGATTAATTTACTGAAAATTGTCACTAAGGGTGACAAGATTTTGGACACACCTTTGGCCAAAATCGGTGGCAAAGGATTGTTTGTAAAAGAGCTTGAACAAGCGCTGTATGATAAACAAGCCGATATTGCAGTGCACTCGCTAAAAGATGTACCCATGCAGCTTCCCGAAGGCCTCACATTAGGCGTCTACTGTAAACGCGCCTCACCAACAGATGCCTTTGTCTCTAATACTTATAATAGTATTGATGAGCTACCACAAGGCGCAGTCGTTGGGACATCGAGTTTACGTCGTCAATGCCAGATCAAAGCCTATCGTCCTGACCTGCAAATCAAAACGTTGCGCGGCAATGTCGGCACTCGTTTGGGCAAGCTGGATGCAGGTGAATATGATGCCATTATTCTGGCAACGAGCGGCTTGCAACGTATTGAGTTGGACGAGAGAATACGCGGTGAGCTTGACATTGCAGCTTGCCTACCTGCAGTTGGGCAAGGTGCCTTAGCAATCGAATGCCGTGAAGGCGATGAGGAAGTCCTTAAATTGCTTGCACCACTCAATGATGATAAAGCTCGTATTCGACTTATCGCTGAGCGTGCTCTGAACCGTCATTTAGAGGGCGGCTGCCAAGTACCGATCGCCGCTTATGCAGTTCTGCAGACAGCTGAAGAAACCAGTGTTAATAATGATAACAATGGTGATAATGGCAATAACGACAGCGGGAATGTGCTGTGGCTACGCGGTCGAGTGGGTCAGGCTGATGGTAGTGAATTGTTGAAGGCGGACAAACGAGCTACGTTGGTTGGGACACAAGCCGAGCAAGAAGCCCAAGCCAACCAATTGGGTATCGATGTCGCAGAAATGCTACTTGCTGATGGCGCAGGAGATATTTTGTCAGCCATTTATAAGCCTGAGTAGTACAAGTACAGTTGCTATAGGTTTGATTAATCGCAGGATAGACTGATCTAAGCATCAGCCATTTTTGTATACTTAAGCCTTTTTCATTCGTTTTTTGTCATGGTATACCTATGTCATCAATGCCAAATCAATCTACATACACAACTTCTCATAAAAATTATGCTAATGAGAAGTTAAAAGTCGTGCCGCAAATTGTCATTAATACTCGCCCAGTAGAGCGAGCAGCACCGTTGACGCAGCATTTGCAAGCGGCAGGATTGACAGTGATTGAGATGCCAATGTTGACGCTACGACCACGTCCAACAACTGATCTAGATATTACATTAATGCGTCAGTGGATGGCGGGGGAGTACAAAGCGCTTGTTATCGTCAGTCCAACTGCGGCAGCTTCAGGGCTAGTCGCTTGGCAATCACTTGAACATGAATTTAAAGAGTGCGAATACAAAACGACAGACAGTTATGCGCAGAGATTGTCAGAAGGTTTATCATTACCTAGTCCTCTGGTTGCGGTTGGTGAAGCAACGGCGGCAGAGTTCAGTCAGGTGCGTATAAATACAACAGACTATCAAATACTTCAGCCTGAGACTGCCAATAACGAAGGCATGCTAGCAATGCCTGAAATTGATAACTTACAAGCAGGCGATAAATTGCTGATATGGCGCGGGCTTGGTGGACGACGATTATTGGTTGATACATTGCAGGCGCGCGGTGTACATATCGATAGTATTGCTTGGTACGAGCGTACAATGCCTATCGATGCAATGGCTGAATATCAGCAGTGGCAACAAGCATTTCTTACTCATAGTACTACGTCAGATATTGCCCTACCAAAGCAGCCAAAGCCAATTGTCGTAATCAGCAGTGCGGCGGCTTTTGAGCATTGGTCAAATATCGTAAATGATGGCCAATCAAAGATAATAAACAAAGAGCAAAATTCTGATGCAGTGACTGATACAACACAGCGTCTATCGCTTACTCTAAAAGATTTTTCTTACGTTGTCTTAGGGGAGCGTCTTGCCAATATGGTTGCCGCACAGCAGTTGAGCTACTGGCGAGTAGAGGATTTATCGCCAGCTACGATTCTCTCAGCCATTAATTCCAAAATATAATACCTTAAACTCCTCATTTGCTTTAAACATGTTTATCTATACCAATAACGGTACTGCCTTATGTCAATGAATTCTGAGTCCTTATCTAAGAATCCTTCTACTGTTCAGCAGCGCCGGCAAGCAAATATTTTGCTGCTACGGATGCAATGGCTGGTTATCTTATTACTGATCGCTGCATTATTGTGGCTATATATTAGTCAGCAGCGCTTTCAGCATAGTGTCAACGATCGTTTGCAGAGTAATGAGCAAGTAATCAGTCGATTAAACGAAATGGACGATCGTCTATTTGCCATGAGTCAGCAGACGCTGCCAGAGCCTAGAGTTAAGGCTAGTAGCCAAGCTCAGAATCAGTTGGACCTATTGCGTATCCAAATCAAAGCGGCTGATAGACTGTTGGCAGATAGTAATGACAGTGCGGCGATTGAGTTATTGCGAGGTCTACATTGGCAGTTGTCGCAAAGCAGTAATGAGATTGCGCCTGCGTTAACCATCGTTATTAAGCAAAGTTTGCTCAAAGATATTGAGCGTCTGCAGGCCCAAAGCTCGCAGCCAAGCCCGTGGCAAATACAAAATCTGGCGATTCAAAATATTCAGGAATTTTTGCACAGTCATGAGCGTCTTGGTAGCTACGAAGGTACGGATCTACAGCGTCGAGAGCTAGTAGATGCAGCTACTGAAAATAAACAGCAGCTCAAAGCAACTGATACTTCAGCGACTAGTGATACAAATTTAACGCGTCGTCAGCTCACTATCCATGAAGTCATCATGACACTGAATCTAGCAAGCCAAGCCAGCAATATGCGTAAGCAAGATCAACTTGTCAGCTATTTGACGCAAGCACGCAGACAGTTAAAAACGTTGGTGCCTCAGGCTTCAACTAGCGATAATAAAAAGTCAGCACAAGCTGGCGCGATTGGCATTGTACAAGCTGATAAAAAACCAATCGATGGTCAAAGTAATCTTGAGACAATGAAAGCACCGAGTGACATACCAGAAGTAATTGTATGGCTAAATCAGTTGATCGCTCATGCACCAAAACCAACGCCATTATTGACGACAGAAATCTTAGACAAGCCGCAACGTTAATGAGAGCTAGTCACAATAGTTAATACAGAAAATATAAAACGTAAGGTAAGCAATGACCCATTTTAATGAAAAGTCAGCATCTATGTCTGATGCAACAAACGAACACCGCCCTGAATTATTAGCTCATTATCCTGTTATTCATTATCAACCTATACAGTGGGGAGAGATGGATGCCTTTAATCACCTGAATAATGTGGTTTACTATCGTTACGCTGAGTCAGCACGCATTAGTTATTTGCATGCGCTAGGTATGTTTGATGGCAGTATGGTCACTGTTTTAGCCCAATCTAGCTGTCAGTATTTACGACCAGTTACCTATCCTGATACGTTATTATTAGGAGTTCGTTGTAAGCGTTTGGGCAATACAAGTATGGCGATGGAATATAGTTATTATAGTACCGCACAAGAAACAATCGTTGCTACGGCAGAGGCAGTGGTAGTGCGTCTGGATAGTGGTGGAAAAGGCAAATTGCCGTGGACGGCGGCAGAGCGTCAACAGCTGCTAGAACTGGAAGCCAAGTTTGGTCATACGCCTGAGCTTTAGATTGGTTTCTATATAAATCGATGATTCATTTCTTCAAAAAAACTATTCTATATTGAAAGTTGAAAACAAAAAAGGCACGCTAACATAATGTCAGCGTGCCTTTTTTATCACTCATTCTGCAACTATTTTCTTAAACAGTCGTTAGTCTTGCTGCGGTGCATGAACAAAATCAACCACGTTTAGATCAAAACCTGATAAAGCAAAAAACTTCATTGGCGATGATAATAAGCGCATATCACGGACACCTAAGTGACGTAATATCTGTGCACCAACACCGATACTACGATAAGGTTGCTGCGTGATGGTTGATTGCGACTCGTTGACCGCGGCTTTATCCAGCGCATCTCCCAAATCAACTGGCTGATTGCTACCAATCCATACCAGCACACCGCGATCTGAAGCACTGATTTCTTCTAGTGCTGACTGTACGCTCCAGCCACTACGGCCAGTCATATCATTTTTAGCTGCAAACAAATCGCGTAATGGGTGGAAACCGTGTACACGTACAGTGCTGACGCCTTCGCTGACATCACCTTTTACCAAGGCTAAATGTGTTTCTTCAGCGCCAAACTCACGGAAGCGATGTAGCGTAAAAGTACCGTGTTCAGTTTCAAACGGATGTGACTCAATCTCTTCTACCGTTTGCTCATTCGCGATACGATAATTGATAAGGTCAGCAATCGTGCCTATCTTGATGTCATGCTCTTTTGCAAATATTTCAAGGTCGTCACGGCGCGCCATCGTACCATCTGCATTGATAATCTCTACAATCACCGCTGCAGGCTCTAGACCTGCTAAACGTGCTAAATCACAACCCGCTTCTGTATGGCCTGCACGGTGAAGAACACCGCCGTTTTGTGCCATAATTGGAAAAATATGTCCAGGCTGAACGATGTCTTCAGGCTTTGCTGACGAAGATACCGCTGCCTGAATAGTACGTGCACGATCACCAGCAGAAATACCCGTAGTGACGCCTTCAGCCGCTTCAATCGAGACAGTAAAATTGGTGCTAAATTTAGCCTCGTTACGATCTGACATCAGTGGCAGTGCCAATTGCTGGCAACGCGCTTGTGATAAGGTCAAACAAACTAGACCACGCGCGTGAGTAATCATAAAGTTAATATCTTCAGGGCGCACATGGGTCGCTGCCATGATGATATCACCTTCGTTTTCGCGGTCTTCATCATCCATCAAGATGACCATTTTTCCAGCACGAATGTCTTCGATAATCTCAGGGATTGCATTTAAACTCATAGTAAATCTCAATATTTTATTATTTATAAATAGGTGTCATTTGGAATATAGGGCTCTATCTGCTTATTGTAGCAGTAGATAATACAAAGCGCTGTTACGGTCAAGCAAAGCGCTACTACGGTCAAGTAAATCGCGCTATAAGCAATATCATTTGATATAAAAGTAATTCGCTTCACTGCTTGTATATATCATTATGAGGTTATTTTAACGCTTTTCAGCGTCACGTGCTGCGTCATCTTCCCACTATATCGTTCAGTATGTCAAAAATAGCCATAAATATTATCAATGACCATTAAAACTGACTCATAAATCTTTGCGTTAACTTTTTTATTAATCTATATCACAGTTAGTCATTACTCGCTGCTTGGCTTTTTAGCCAATCCATAAATTGCTTACTGTGCTGCTCACGTTGATTATCTGCAAACTCATAGAAACTGGTACCAACCAAATTATCTGGTAAGTAGCTTTGAGGATAGTAATGGTTAGGATAATCGTGCGGATAAGCATAACCTTGACCATAGCCTTGACTACGCATTAGTTTGGTCACGCCATTGCGCAAATGTAGCGGTACAGGTGAGGCATCTTTTTCAGCCAACGCCATCGCAGCATTGATTGCTTTATAAGTGCTATTGCTTTTGGCACTGGTCGCTAGATACACCACAACTTGACCTAAAATAATACGCGCTTCTGGCATACCGATAGATTGCACACTACGCAATGCCGCATCAGCTAGGAGTAAAGCATTAGGATTGGCATTACCAATATCTTCACTGGCCAAAATCACTAAGCGCCGCGCAATAAAATCAGCAGGTTCGCCGCCTACGAGCATACGTGCCATCCAATACAATGCCGCATCCGGATCTGAGCCACGGACTGACTTTATCATCGCTGAGATAATATCGTAATGCTGCTCACCATCTTTGTCATATCTTACCAAAGCAGTCTGTGCCACTCGGCTGACCAACTCATCATCGATAATCACTGGCGACTGCTTGGCATCAGCTGTTTGAATGGCTAACTCTAATAAATTTAGCGCTTTTCTAGCATCACCGTGGGCCAATTGACTAATGGTATCTTTTGCTTGTAAATCGACGGTCAACCTTTTGAGTATATTATCTTCTGAAAGCGCTCGTTGTAGCACGGCACTTATCTGCTCAGGTGTTAACGGCTCTAAACGATATACTTGGCAACGTGATAGTAGAGCGTTGTTGACACTGAACGATGGGTTTTCAGTGGTAGCACCAATCAAAGTAATGTCACCAGACTCTACCGCTCCCAATAGCGCATCTTGCTGTGCTTTATTAAAGCGATGAATCTCGTCAATGAAGACCACAGGTGACTCAAATGCCAATGAATCTTTACTATCTAAGACTTCGCGTAACTGTTTGACCCCAGTATTTAACGCGGAGAGCGCATGAAAAGGTCGATTGATGGCATCGGCTAACAACATTGCAATGGTTGTTTTGCCAATACCTGCTTCACCGTGCAGGATAATAGATGGCAGATGCCCTTGCTCTACTAAACTTCGTAACGGTGCGCCAGCTGCCAGCAAATGCTCTTGACCAATGATATCAGTAAGAGAAGTAGGGCGCATACGCTGAGCAAGTGGGGTATCGGCATGGAAGTTAGGTGGCATAAGACTCTCTATCGGAAAATAAAAAAACTATCTACTATCTGCAATGGTAGTAACAGCAAAGCCTCTATAGTTAAATTCAAAAAACAGCATACTAGGCTACCTTTATGATTTTCATTGGGTTTCGACACTCATATACGTTTGGCACGATTTTCGCAGCAATTTTATAATAGTAATGAGTATTAGACATCAGCAGTAGAAGTAGGCTAGTTTATAAGGATAGTACTTGTTACAAGTCATACGCGCTAGGTTAACGCAAAAATATGTTAATGAAAGCTAACTAAGCGTATAGCTTGTGTCCGGAGTACTTTAGTTTTCGTCATTCATCTATATTAACGGCTCTACTATTAACAGTTCTACCGTATCGATGGGAAAAGCTGGCCAATCGCGACCATTAACTATTAGAAGTAGCTTACCAAAGATGTAGCTTATCAAATATAAGGTATTACATTAACGATGTCTGAACCGATTCTTAAACGCTTATTCAATCGTTACGTGCGTAGTGATACAGGCAAGCAGCAGTCACGTTATCTGACAGCTGGCGAGATAGCGTTGGCGTATTCAGTATTTGGTGACAGCATCAAACTTGATGAAGTGCAGTTGAAGACAGCGTGGTGGGTACTAAAACATTATGCAGTCAGTCCTAATGGCAATATTTACTTTAATTCAGTCGATTGGATTACGGATTTTAGCGAAGCTCCATTGAGTAAACAAAGCTGGCTTGTACATGAGCTAACGCACGTATGGCAGTTACAGCAAGGCTTAAAAGTTGTACGCGGAGCGATTATCAACCGAAAATACGACTACGTGTTAGAAACAGGCAAGTCATTTTTTAAGTATGGTATTGAACAGCAAGCACGCATGGTACAAGACTATTTTGTACGTCGTCAGCGTGGTCAGAACTGCCAAGAGTGGGAAGCTTGTATTCCATTCTTGACGGTGCAGTCTATTGTTAAGGCAGAAAGTACTGATGATGCATCAGTCATCTAGTTTTCAAGAATAAGATTAAGCTTGGCTGTGATAAGTCATAACCGAGCTATAGAACGATACATTAACTGAAATATAGGTCAGTTGGATAAATACTGGATAACTATATTGGACGATTTAACAGTTAGTTGTGTTGCTAAAAACCAAAGAATAATGAACCGTAATTGTAATTTACCCTTTAATAATTTTGCTTTACCAAAGGATATGCACTCTCATGTTTAAATTTTTGTCAGTAAAGCCTAATGTTGATAGCCGCTACCCACCGACTTTGCTTGTAGCCGCACTGTCAGGAGTATTGTTTTTGACAGGCTGTCAGCAGTCTGACACATCGCCTGTAACTGATGACAGTCAAACCAGTGAAAAAACAAGCGTAGAAGACAGTCAGCCTATGCCAAAAAGCGACTCAGCTGCGGCGCGCATAAAACAATTTCAGCCGATATATGTCGCACAGGCGCAAAGTTTACAGAGACGATTGCAAGCAGAATATGAGTCATTGCAAGCGGCAGATGCGTCAGACAGTGAGGAGCTTTTATTACTGAATACTAATAATAGTGAAAATACAGATAGTAATAACGAAGTAGCAATCGATAATATCGCTCCTAACACAAATACTACCGCTACCAGTTCTGAAGAAGTAGTGTCATCGAATAACGATATCGCCTCGATAGACAGCAATCCAAATGTAGATGCAGAGGTTGACGTCAATACTAGCACTGAAGTTGGTGAGCGCGATTTAACGGTTTTAAAACGCATCAGTCTTGAGCCGCGCAAACCTGTTATGTTGACCGAAGACCAAATCATAGAACGCTATCAGCAGACCATGGACGCTTTATATCAACCGGTGACAACACCGCTCAGTGCAGAGGATTCTGATACATTAATCAACGTGGCGACGTTGGTGCCGCAGTTATTTGAGCATGCAGAGATTGCTGGTAGAGTAAGCGCAAAAAGTCCGGCACTTGCTCGTTTAATTATTCAGCATCAGGTATGGGAACAAATAGAAGCTCAGCAAGTGGTTGATATGCAGCAAATGAAACAGAAGCAGCAACAAGAGTTTGAAGCGCTAATGGCTAAATTTAATGAAACCATCGAAGGATACGATGAGCAGATTGCCAAATATGAGCAAACGTTAAAAGAGTTTCAGTAACTGACTATAATTTTACAAACTCACGGTGTAATGGACAAAATTCATGCTAAAAAGTAGAAGGTAGTCGCTAATGGACATAATTCATGCTATTTGAGTGACTTTGACCCTAAAAAGTCTTTAATAAACCGCAACTTACGCTGCTCACTTAGACCGTGATGACTGTGTAATTGTCGCTTTAACTCACTGAATAAGCCTTCAAGAGAATTGGTGGTATTTGGTATATCTAAATGCCCATATTCTTGGTAAGTGAATAACCAATCACTATTGGTCCTGAGGCTGCGATAAGCACTTCTAAGACGTTTGTGAGTGTACCAACTTCTACCAGTATCTTCATTGGTACTACGCTCACTCAGATAGTCTTCATGGGTTAAATACCATTGATCTAAGCATTTTGTGAACGTGGCTTTATCAAGCTTAGTTAAGTCTAAAGTGAGCCGTCTAAGCTCGATACTGGCACTGTTCTTAGGTCGACGAGTGAGATAACGAGTTATTATTTGCACTTGATGAAACTGGCACATCTGGCAAGGGGTGTGGGTGAATAGCGTACGCAGTCCTCGTCTACCATCACAGGTGATGCTTTGTATATCAACGCCTAACGATACTAGATGATCAACACCTTGCTTGTAGGCACTGTTGGTTTCATGACCCACTATCGCGTAATAAAGTACGGCTTTAGTGGTATTGTCCATAAAGACCATTAAACCAAATTTGCGACCAAAGTAAGTGGTGTCCATGATGATATTAGCAGTCTTTGGTTGCTTAATCTGATACTGGGTACTGACTTTATCTAAGCGCCTTTGAATGGTCTTGAGACTACAGTGATATTTATCAGCCAGCTGTTGGTAGGTCTGTTTTCCCTGAGTGTATTCAGTCCAAAGGGTTTGGTTATTGAGTCTTTTTCCACCTAAAAACTGCCGTCTGCAAGCGAGACATTGATACTGCTGTTTGCCAAGCTTGCGTCCATTCTTCTTGGTGTGTTTATCACGACAAAAAGGGCAGTTTTTTGATTCATGGCGTTGATTCCTTGCAAATATAGACAGTATATAGCGTTAGACCATACGCCAGCATGAAAAATGTCCATTACACCAAACTCACTTAGTTAGTCATTTCTCATAAAACAATCAATATCAAATAACGAGAGTTAAGACAATAAAAAATCCCGCACGATGGCGGGATTTTTTATTGGGTAACGATTATTTTTGCTTACTTGCGATCTTCAACTTTTACAAAATCACGGCGCGTTTCACCGGTGTATAACTGACGTGGACGACCGATTTTGAACGGAGCGCTGTGCATCTCTAACCAATGGCTGATCCAACCTGAAGTACGAGCCAATGCAAAGATTACAGTAAACATTGACGTTGGGATACCGATAGCTTTCAAGATGATACCAGAGTAGAAATCAACGTTTGGATATAGGTTACGCTCGATGAAGAACGGGTCTTCTAGCGCAATTTTCTCTAGTGCCATTGCCAATTCAAGCTTAGGATCGTTGATACCTAGTGCTTCTAGTACTTCATCACAAGTCTCTTTCATTACTTGAGCGCGTGGATCGAAGTTTTTGTAAACACGGTGACCAAAGCCCATTAGCTTCACTTCACGGCTCTTCACTTTTTCCATGAACTCAGGCACGTTCTCAACAGTACCGATTTCATCTAGCATCTCAAGAACAGCTTCGTTCGCGCCGCCATGTGATGGTCCCCATAGGGCTGCGATACCAGCAGCGATACACGCATAAGGGTTTGCGCCAGTAGAACCAGCTAAACGTACCGTTGACGTAGAAGCGTTTTGCTCATGGTCAGCGTGCAAGGTAAAGATTTTGTCCATCGCGCGAGTGATAACGTCGTTTTTCTCATAGTCTACGTCAGCAGGCGTTGCAAACATCATGTATAAGAAGTTTTCTGCGTAGTTAAAGTCGTTACGCGGATACATGAACGGTTCGCCTTGTGAGTATTTATAACTCATCGCAGCAAGCGTAGGCATCTTAGCAATCAGACGAATAGCTGTGATTTCGCGATGTTCTTCATTGCTCACGTCTAGGTCTTCATGATAGAACGCTGATAAAGCACCAACGACACCAACCATGATAGCCATTGGATGCGCGTCGCGGCGGAAGCCTTCAAAGAACTTACGCAATTGATCATGAACAGGAGTATGCTCGCGGATTTTTTCAAAAAATTCTGCTTTTTGTTCAGCAGTAGGTAGGTCACCATGTAAAAGTGCATAAGCAACTTCTAGGTATTCAGCGTTGTTCGCTAGCTCGTCGATAGGGTAGCCGCGGTGTAATAACTCGCCTTTGCCACCATCAATATAAGTAATCTTTGATTCAACAGGAGCAGTTACTTTAAAACCAGGGTCATAAGACCAAAATCCTGATTCTTGTAAAGCAGCAATATCGATAACTGGGCGCCCTAAAGTACCTTTAATAATAGGAAGTTCGTATTCTTCACCATTCACGGTTAGTTTGGCATTAGTATCAGCCATAAATTGCTCTCCATTGGTTTGACTTGTTAGAATAAATTACTACAGACGCATACCCTCGCGTCATTGTCGGTTGAACGGTAAAAGTGCATTCAACTCATTTAGTACGCAGGGTATATTAGCAGCAATTCTTGATGATTTGAAAAAACTTTTATGGACCATGTGTCCAATTGGCGCGGTGTGGCGGTAGTTATTCGCTGTAATTTTTGTATCAAAATATGTCTGTCAGGTTATTTTGCTTAAAATTCCTCTGTTTTGGAGCAAGTTTATAGCAGCATTATCGAGCCAATATTTTGGGTTTCTGAATATATTTTAGAGAAAAAACTCATAAATAATGACACTAAAAACTGGCAGACTATGCCTAGTAAGCGGATTAAAGTTTGTCATAATAATCACTGTTAAAACTAGCATTATTCTTATCTATTCATTTATTGATTAAATATGTATATATTCTTACTGAATGGATAAATTTGTAATTATTGCTCAGGCATTTTATAATTGTAGGAATTAACTGGCACTAGCTTTGCGCGAATTAATAAATGACCATGTTATAGTGTCGTTCAGAGCGTCTTCTATTCATGCTTATTTATGATTGTCTGGTGTTATGATAGACCAAACCGCATTCTATGGTTTGAATTTTCTTCTTAACCAATCTTTTTTATTTGTTTGGCACAAGATTTCAAGTGCCTAATACAAGGTCTGCTCTGATATAGAAGACATAGTAACGTTGTCTTACTATTCATACGACCTCTAAAATAGACTGGTTAGTCGATGTTACTCATGTTTATTATCTTTGTTGTATAATAGATAGGTTGTTTGATAGGCCTGTCGATTCGACAAGCGACATTGAACAGTCTATCAATACCTTTATATACATGATCCTTTCTTCATATTTAGCGCAAACTAAACGAAGTCAGCTAGCTCTTCCTTACTTTATTCGTCTCGTGTGTTGCTCAATGCTCAATTGGCACTATTTATGTCAGGCGTTGATAGCAGATACAGGAGTATAACCGCAAAAGGATGCCCGCTGTGAAAAGCAACCGACCTATTGATCTGCCTTTAAGCCAAGTGATTAGCGTTAATCGCTCACCGATCGCGATCGCCTCTATCTTGCATCGTATCTCTGGCATTATTTTATTTTTATTGATTCCTGTCATGTTATGGATACTACAGAACTCACTGGCATCGCCTGAGAGTTTTGCGACCGTATTTGACAATGTACTTGTGCGCTTTTTGGCGTGGATATTTGTTGCCGCCATTGCATATCATTTTGTAATGGGTATCAAACATTTATTTGCTGATATGGGCATGAACGAAGAGCTAAAATCTGGCCGCACTGCCTCTATGGTCAGTTTTGTGATTGCAGCGATTTTAGTTGTCGCGTCATTTGTATGGGTGATGTTCTAATGATAAAAAATGATTCAGGAATCAAAAGTGCTACTGGTCTGACAGGTTCAGGCTCACGTGATTGGATTATTCAGCGTATTAGTGCTGTTGTTTTAGCCGTTTATAGTGTGGTATTGCTGGGCTTCTTTTTGACCCATGGCGATGTCACTTTT
Source organism: Psychrobacter sp. Arc9 (assembly GCF_041431295.1). Taxonomy (NCBI): domain Bacteria; kingdom Pseudomonadati; phylum Pseudomonadota; class Gammaproteobacteria; order Moraxellales; family Moraxellaceae; genus Psychrobacter; species Psychrobacter sp. Arc9. The sequence continues at coordinate 75,893 of NZ_JASMRK010000012.1, forward strand.
GTTGAATGGTCATCATTTATGACCAGCCTACCAATGCGTCTATTCAGCTTGGTTGCAGTACTTGCACTAGCTGGTCATGCTTGGGTTGGGATGTGGACAGTATTTACTGACTATATTACAACAGGCAAACTGGGCTCAAGCGCAGCAGGTTTACGTTTAGTACTACAGTCATTGATGATTATCGCTATTTTAGTATTTCTATTTTGGGGCATCATGATTTTTTGGGGTAACGGTTTCGGTATCGCTGCCGTTTAACCATCTCATAAAAAGCTCTGATATCTATATATAACGACGGATGCATCCAACTGATACATTAGTTGGCAAAGTATTTTAGAGTCATCCGTTGATAGCCAAGAATAGTCATAGCATTGGACTAGCATTACTGATCAGCTAATCTGATTATAGTTGAGTAGGCTTAGTTCAGTATAACGATAGATATGCAAATTAAGTGGTTAACGACTATTAATACTCTTTATTTTATAAGCTTAGAAATGGCCAAATAGTAAGCCTTTATAGCTGTAATAGAGATGTCTCAAAAAGTCTTTGATTTACTTTTACGCATTAACAGGCATTAGGAAAACCGTAATGGCAACTAGACAAGACAATACCATTAGTAATATCAAGACCCTAAACTACGATGCAGTTATCGTTGGTGGCGGCGGCTCAGGTATGCGTGCTTCATTGCATTTAGCGGAAGCGGGCATGAAGGTTGCAGTCCTAACCAAAGTATTCCCAACGCGTTCGCACACGGTTGCCGCTCAGGGTGGTATCGGTGCAAGTTTGGGTAACATGAGCAATGATAACTGGCACTTCCACTTCTATGATACCGTTAAAGGATCAGATTGGTTGGGTGACCAAGACGCTATCGAATATATGTGTCGTGAGGCGCCAAAAGTAGTCTATGAGCTTGAGCACATGGGCATGCCGTTTGACCGTAACGAAGATGGTACGATCTATCAGCGTCCGTTCGGTGGTCATACGTCTAACTATGGTGAAAAAGCAGTACAACGTGCTTGTGCCGCTGCTGACCGTACAGGTCATGCACTACTACATACGCTATATCAGAAAAACCTAGAGCAGGGCACTGAGTTCTTTATCGAGTGGATCGCCCTTGATTTGATCAAAGACGAAGCTGGTAACATCAACGGTGTCGTCGCGCTTGAGCAAGAGACTGGTACTATCGCTGTATTCCAGTCACCAATTACTGTCCTAGCGACAGGTGGTGCTGGTCGTATTTTCGCCGCTTCTACTAATGCTTATATCAATACTGGTGACGGTATTGGCATGGCAGTACGTGCTGGCATTCCATTGCAAGACATGGAGTTCTGGCAGTTCCATCCAACTGGTGTTCATGGTGCAGGTGTACTATTGACTGAAGGTTGCCGCGGTGAAGGTGCTATCTTGCGTAACAAAGATGGCGAAGCATTCATGGAGCGTTATGCACCAACCGTGAAAGACTTGGCACCGCGTGATCTCGTATCGCGCTCAATGGACCAAGAAATCAAAGAAGGCCGTGGTTGTGGTCCTAATGCTGACCATATCGTAATGGACATGACGCATTTAGGTGTTGAAACCATTATGAAGCGTCTACCATCAGTATTTGAGATTGGTAAAAACTTCGCCAACGTTGACATCACTAAAGAGCCAATTCCAGTAATCCCAACCATCCACTACATGATGGGCGGTATTCCAACCACTATCCATGGTCAAGTGATTGTACCGGATCTAGAAGCAGGTACTGATGAAGACGGCTTATATGCTAAAGGCAATGTGGTCAAAGGTCTTTATGCAATCGGTGAGTGCGCTTGTGTCAGTGTACATGGTGCTAACCGTCTAGGTACGAACTCTCTACTAGATCTATTGGTATTTGGCCGTGCAGCTGGTAAGCATATCGTTGATGAGTTCCATCATGCTGATCATAACTACAAGCCACTTGATCCACGCGTACTTGATTTTACAGTGAAGCGTTTAGACAAGTTGCAACAGTCTACTGAAGGCTACAACGCGCAAGACGTGGCTGATGAGATTCGTGCTACGATGCAAAAGCACGCTAGTGTATTCCGTACGCAAGCGATGATGGACGAAGGCGTTGAGAAGATTTTAGCGCTGGGTGAAAAAATCGACAAGATTCATCTTGGCGATAAATCACAGGTGTTCAACACAGCACGTATTGAAGCATTCGAAGTTGCTAACTTGTATGAAGTAGCAAAAGCGACAATGATATCTGCAGCTAAGCGTCATGAAAGCCGCGGCGCACACAGTGTATCTGACTATGATCGTCCAGAAGATGATGATTACGCACCTAACGGCCGTAATGACCACGATTGGATGAAGCATACTTTATGGTACTCTGAAGGCAATCGCATCATTTATAAGCCAGTACGTAAAGTGCCATTAACCGTTGATTATATCGAACCAAAAGTCCGCGTCTACTAATTCTAGACTGCATACTTTATATATAGTTGATAGATAACAGCAGTGTTAACGTTTTATCCCTTATTAATTTATTAAAAAGGTGACCGCCAGCTACATGCTCATGCCAGCGCTACGACGCTATTAATTGGTATCCGATATTGGTTATCAGTACTGATTAATAGCTAGCGCAAATATGTTGCAATCTTTGTATGCCCGCCATCACCTACGTGTGGAGTTTAGCATTATGAGCCGAGGTACTCGCACCATCGAAATCTATCGCTACGATCCTGATCTGGACGCAGCGCCACGCATGCAAACTTATACGATTGAGCTACTTGATTCAGATCGTATGTTGCTTGACGTACTATTACGCCTAAAGAAAGAAGATGAAACGCTTACTTTCCGTCGCTCTTGCCGTGAAGGTATTTGTGGCTCTGACGGCATGAACATCAATGGTAAGAACGGTTTGGCATGTCTAATCAACATGAACACACTACCAGAAAAAGTAACGGTTCGTCCGCTACCTGGTTTGCCAGTGGTTCGTGATTTGGTTGTTGATATGAACCAGTTCTATGAGCAGTATGAAAAAGTACATCCGTACTTGATCAATGATCAGCCAGCACCGCCAACTGAGCGTCTACAGTCACCTGAACAGCGTGAAAAACTGAACGGTCTATACGAATGTATTCTATGTGCTTGTTGTTCAACCAGCTGCCCATCTTTTTGGTGGAACCCTGATAAGTTCCTAGGTCCATCAGCATTACTGCATGCTTATCGCTTCGTTGCTGATAGCCGTGACGGTGATACTCAAGCACGTTTAGCTCGCTTAGACGATCCGTTTAGCTTGTTCCGTTGCCGCGGTATCATGAACTGTGTATCAGTTTGTCCAAAAGGCTTGAATCCAACCAAAGCGATCGGTCATCTACGTAATATGTTGATTGACCAAGCTGGTTAAGCATAAATAATTGATCTTTATAGTTACTATACGAAAAACACCACCTACATATTAGGTGGTGTTTTTGTTAGTTAAAAAGCTGATACATAGGTTTACTACTGTTTATAGTTGGCTTGTTGTTTAAAAATATGGTGAATTTAGTCTATTGAAAAATAGGTATTAAATGATTTAAGAGTAAAACTGTATGGTCAATACGTTGGTCGTATGTAAGAAGAAATAATATATAGACAATCACCCTATATAATCGAATATAGACATAGTCGAATTTTGGTATAATTGTATTTGGTATTTAATGAGATGGTTAGAGCGTCTTTTTTAGCGCTTAATATGTGCCGTTTGAACACATTATGACATTATCGGGCTAAAATACTATGCGCACAATGATTATGCGTTTATAATTGATGATAGATATTCATTACATAAATACCTAGTATTGAACAAACAAACTATGTCGCAAAAAATGGGCATGATAATCTATACAGCAATGTATGTCTGTCTGAAAAGGCAGGATTTATCAGCAAATTTAGGGTAATTCAGCATCAATAACCAGTTTATAGGTTAGCTGAAAATATAATTATCTATTAATAGCTTATCATTAATGGATTGGTTATGACTCAAAGAAGTATATATAAATTAATGTTGTGAAACGAGCTAGATAAGAAAACTGAGCGTTCACAAATAGTTTTATTTTTAGACGGGTATTGCAATAAGACTTGTTACCACTATTTAGCATCACTTGCTCTTGTAGACAATGACAGCAATATTCTATGGTGATGGCAATACTTAGGGATAAAAGTGTTTTATCGAATAGTATTTAACAGGATATGACACATTGTCTAACTACCTGAGCATACAACGACTGACACAATAATAAGCACGATTCCATTCATTTATCTATCAAATAGACGATTATTATGAATAGTATAACCAAAGAAAAATCTGGCCAAGTACATACTGAACTGGCTGCCGATAACGCCAACTATATAGAAGCTCTCTACGAGCAATACCTAACAGACCCTGATAGTGTTGATACTGACTGGCAAACGTACTTTGAACAGTATAAGTCGCAGAACGATGCTCAGCACAATGCTATCAAAGATCAGTTCTTACTACTTGCTCGTAATCAAACGGCAAATAAGAGTAGCAGTACTGATACCGACTCTAGCAGCTCTGCCAACTGTGACCCTAAGCAGATGGGCGTACAGCAACTAATCTCAGCATACCGTCGTCGCGGTCATCGCCGTGCCAAGCTTGATCCTTTAGATTTGCATCCACGTGCAGAAGTAGAAGATTTGACGCTTGCTTATCATAATTTGTCAGAAGCTGATCTCGATACCGTATTCCCGACCAATGATTTAGTCATCGGTAAAGATGAAGCAACATTGCGCGAAATCATCGAAATCATGGAACGTGTTTACTGTGGCCATATCGGTGTCGAGTATATGCACGTTACCACCAGTACCGAAAAACGCTGGATGGAAGAATACCTAGAGACCAATCTAGGCTATATCAAATTCGATAAAGAAAAACGTTTATCTATTCTTGAGCGCTTGACGGCTGCTGAAGGTCTAGAAAAATACCTTGCTCGTAAATATACGGGTGTTAAGCGTTTTGGTTTGGAAGGCGGCGAGAGCTTCATTCCTGCGATCAATGAAATCATTCAACGTGCTGGCGGATATGGCACAAAAGAAATGGTCATTGGTATGGCTCACCGTGGCCGTCTAAACCTACTAGTCAACATTTTAGGTAAAAACCCTGCAGACTTGTTTGATGAGTTTGATGGTAAGGTACAGCCAGAAAAAGGCTCAGGTGACGTTAAATACCACAATGGTTTTTCATCTAATGTGATGACACCAGGGGGCGAAGCGCATTTGGCTTTAGCATTTAACCCATCGCATCTTGAAATTGTAGCTCCAGTATTACAAGGCTCAGTACGTGCCCGTCAAGTACGTCGTAACGATCAGCCATTACTAGATAATACTGGTGGTAATTCAGTATTACCTATCGTGATTCATGGTGATGCTGCTTTTGCTGGTCAAGGTGTGGTTCAAGAAACTTTCCAAATGTCACAGACCCGTGCTTATACCACTGGCGGTACTGTGCATATCGTGATCAATAACCAAGTTGGCTTTACTACTAGCCGTCAAGAAGATGTTCGTTCAACTGAATATTGTACTGACGTCGCCAAAATGGTTCATGCTCCTATCCTACATGTGAACGGTGATGATCCTGAAGCAGTCGTATTTGCTGCTCAGTTAGCATTAGATTATCGTCATAAGTTTGACAAAGACATTATCATTGATTTGTTCTGTTATCGTCGTAATGGCCATAACGAGGCAGATGAGCCATCTGCAACTCAGCCATTGATGTACGCTGTGATCAAAAAGCTTCCGACTACTCGTACTCTGTATGCGCAAAAGCTTATCGCAGAAGGTATCTTGAATGCCGAAGAAGAGAAACAGTACGAAGATGACTATCGTGAGTCTTTAGACCGTGGTGATTATGTTGTTAGCTCATTGGTTCAAGAGCCTAACGAACAGTTGTTCGTAGATTGGAAACCTTATCTAGGTCATGACTTGGTTGATGACTGGGATACCAGCGTTGATATCGAAAAGCTCAAAGGTTATGGACGCCGTATGGCCGAAATGCCAGAAGGCTACAAGCTACAACGTCAGGTTCAAAAAGTCGTTGAACAGCGTCTAGCGATGCAAACTGGCGAAGAGCCTCTTAACTGGGGTGCAGCTGAGACATTGGCTTATGCATCATTGGTTGATAATGACGGCGTACTAGTACGTATTACTGGTGAAGATGTTGGCCGTGGTACTTTCTCACATCGCCATAGTGAAATATACAATGTCAATGATGGCAGTATGTATGTACCATTATCTCATTTAAGTGAGAACCAAGCACGCTTTGCTACTTACAACTCATTGTTGTCAGAAGAAGCGGTACTAGCCTTTGAATATGGTTACGCGACCACCGTACCGAACGCATTGATCGTTTGGGAAGCACAGTTTGGTGATTTCGTTAACGGTGCTCAGGTTGTGATTGACCAGTTTATCTCAAGCGGCGAAACCAAGTGGCAACGTGTTTGTGGTTTGACGATGTTGTTACCACATGGCTTTGAAGGTCAAGGCCCTGAGCACTCATCTGCACGTCTAGAGCGTTTCTTACAGCTATGTGCTGAAGACAATATGCAGGTCATTACCCCAACGACTCCTGCGCAAATTTATCATGCATTACGTCGTCAGGCAGTACGTCCTATTCGTAAGCCACTGATCGTTATGTCACCAAAGAGCTTATTACGTCATAAGCTAGCGACTTCTAATCTAGAAGAGCTAGCTAATGGTAAGTTTGAGACGGTATTGCCAGAGATGGACGATCATAACGCAGATAAAGTGACTCGTATGGTTCTGTGTGGTGGTAAGGTTTATTATGATTTGTTAGAGCAGCGCCGTGCATTAGGTCTTGATCATGTGGCTATCGTTCGTATTGAACAGTTGTATCCATTGCCAGAGACTCGCTTAATCGCTGAAATCGAAAAATACAGCAACCTAACTGAAATTGTATGGACGCAAGAAGAGCCATTGAACCAAGGCGCTTGGTACTATTTAGCACCGCATATGTTCCGTATTGTCGTACCGCATCCAACCAAAGCAAAAGTCATGGAGCCAGTAGCGCGTCCTCCTAGTGCAGCCCCTGCAACAGGATCACCGAAACTACACGCTCAACAACAGCAAGCACTCATTGCTGGTGGCCTTGGCATAAGTGTTGATGAATTAGCTCAGTAACACCTTGTCTAATCAAAAGATTATAGAAGATAAATGAATCAGGCGATGACAGTCAGTGTTTTTTAATAAAATATACGCAAAGTTATTAGAAAACTACTGACTGCCTATCACGACTTAATAATAAGCATGAATATCCAAATCTAAGGAGTATATCGATGGCTGACATCAAAGCCCCCGTTTTTCCAGAATCGGTTGCCGATGGCACAATCGTTGAGTGGCACGTCACTGAAGGTCAACAAGTTAATCGTGATGACCTATTGGCTGAAATTGAAACTGATAAAGTTGTATTAGAAGTTGTGGCACCTGATGATGGTGTATTGACCAAAATCGTAAAGCAAGTTGACGATACTGTATTGTCTGATGAGCTTATCGCTCAGTTTGAAGCCGGTGCAAGTGCTGGTGCTAGCGCAGAAGAAGCGCCAGCAGTAGATCCAGACCAACCAGCTGCGCCAGTTCAAGCAAAGCAAGCTGCTGATGGTGGCGAGCCTGTTCAAGCAACAGATAAGAAAGGCGAAGCTGATCATAAAGATCAAAGCCCAGCAGTTCGTAAAGCAGCAAAAGAGTCAGGCGTAGACCCTAAAGAAGTTGAAGGTAGTGGTCGCGGTGGTCGTGTAACCAAAACTGATATGGCTAACCCAACATTGAAATCGGACAGTAGCATCAAATCTGATAGCGGTCGTCCTGTTGCTGAATCAATGGGTGAGCGTACTGAAAAACGTGTTCCAATGACTCGTCTTCGTAAGCGTGTTGCTGAGCGTCTATTATCAGCATCACAAGATACAGCGATGTTGACGACGTTTAACGAAGTGAACATGAAGCCATTGATGGACATGCGTGCTAAGTACAAAGAGAAGTTCGAAAAACGTCATGGCGTACGTTTAGGCTTTATGTCGTTATTCGTGAAAGCAGCGACAGAAGCGCTAAAACGCTTCCCAGCAGTAAACGCTTCACTAGATGGTGATGACATTGTTTATCATGGTTTTTATGATATCGGTGTAGCGGTATCTTCAGATCGTGGCTTGGTTGTTCCAGTATTACGTGATACTGATCGCATGAGCATGGCTGACGTTGAAAGCACAATCCGTGAATTTGGCGGTAAAGCACAACAAGGTAAACTTGGTCTAGAAGACATGACTGGCGGTACGTTCACTATCTCTAACGGTGGTGTATTTGGTTCATTGATGTCAACACCTATCTTGAACCCACCACAGACTGCTATCCTAGGTATGCATGCTATCAATGACCGCCCAATGGCTGTCGATGGCAAAGTTGAAATCTTACCAATGATGTACCTAGCATTATCTTATGACCATCGTATGATTGATGGTAAAGAAGCAGTACAGTTCTTGGTAACTATCAAAGAATTGGTCGAAGACCCTGCAATGCTACTACTAGACCTGTAAGCTTTTAAGCTTGTATTGGCAACCGCTGATACAAGCTTTTTAACTTTGGTATAGATAATGATTTTTATGAATCAGCGATCGCTTGATGCGCTGATAACTGTATTCAAATGAATTTAATAATGGTGACTTGCTATTGATAAGTGAGTCTATCTCATTGACATAGTGTATTAACTGTTCAGTGTAGATAACGCTGATCTATCAGCAAGATAACAACCAGTCTAAATGACACATACAATTAAAAATAGGAACGTACTATGAAAGACAATTATGATTTAGTCGTCATCGGCGGCGGTCCTGGTGGTTACGAAGCAGCTATTCGTGCAGGCCAGCTCGGTATGAGTGTTGCTTGTATCGAAAAGCGCGTTTATAAAGGCGAGCCAGCACTTGGCGGTACTTGCTTAAACGTTGGTTGTATCCCATCAAAAGCCCTACTTGACAGCTCACATCGTTACGAAGCTACTAAGCATGACCTTGACGAGCACGGTATCAGTACTGGTGACGTTACTATCAATATCGAAAAAATGATAGAGCGTAAAGAAGGTATTGTTAAGCAGTTGACTGGCGGTGTTGCCGCGTTGCTAAAAGGCAATGGTGTTGATTGGCTACAGGGCTGGGGTACTTTAGTTGACGGCACGGGCGCTGACAAAAAAGTTAAATTTACTGCTCTAGAAGATGAAAGCGAAACGACGATCACTGCTAAGAATGTTATTCTTGCGGCGGGTTCTGTGCCTATCGAGATTCCTGTTGCCAAAACTGACGGTGACCGTATTGTTGATTCAACTGGCGCACTTGATTTTACCGAAGTACCTAAGCGTCTAGGCGTTATCGGTGCTGGTGTTATTGGTCTTGAGCTTGGTTCAGTATGGCGTCGTCTAGGTGCTGAAGTAGTTGTGTATGAAGCACTTCCTAGCTTCTTAGCTGCTGCTGACAAAGACATCTCAAAAGAAGCTGGCAAAATGCTGAAGAAGCAAGGTCTTGATATCCGTGTCGATACCAAAGTAACCAATGCTGAAGTCCAAGGTGACCAAGTTGTGGTTACTAGCGAAAATAAAGGCGAATCTTCTGAAGAAAGCTTCGACAAGCTAATCGTTTGTGTCGGTCGTCGCGCTTATTCTGAAAAATTGCTTGGCGATGATAGTGGCATCACGTTGACTGAACGTGGTCTTATCGATGTCAATGACCAGTGCAAAACCAATCTTGATGGCGTTTATGCTATCGGTGATTTGGTCCGTGGTCCTATGCTTGCGCACAAAGCAATGGAAGAGGGCATGATGGCTGTTGAGCGTATTCATGGCGAAAAACCTCAAGTTAACTATGACACTATCATCAATGTCATTTATACTCACCCAGAAATCGCATGGGTAGGTTTGACTGAGCAAGAAGCTGAAGAAGCTGGCTATGAAGTTAAAACAGGTTCTTTCAACTTAGCTGCTAACGGTCGTGCATTAGCGCAAAGCGAAGCGCAAGGTTCTGTGAAAGTAGTTGCTGATGCGAAAACAGATCGTCTATTAGGTATGCATGCTATCGCTGCTGGTGCTGGTGATATCGTCCATCAAGGTATGATCGCGATGGAATTTGTGTCTAGTATCGAAGACTTGCAGTTGATGACATTTGCTCATCCAACTATTTCAGAAGCAGTGCATGAAGCTGCTCTATCTGCAGATGGCCGTGCTATCCACGCTATCCAGCGCAAAAAACGTAAGAAATAAGTAGTTGCTCGTTTAGTTATTATCGATTTACAACCTGATTGGGGTATCGCTATTTTGGTGATGCCACAATCATGAGTGCGTCAGACGTATGATTAATATGTATATGCGCGCACTTGATTTCACTTTTTATTAATTGTAAAAAATAAAGGATACAATCAATGAATTTACATGAGTATCAAGCAAAAGAGCTATTAAAAAGCTACGGTTTGCCAATTCAAGAAGGCATCATCGCTCATAACGGCGAAGAAGCTGCTGCAGCTTTTGATAAAACCCCAACTGACATTGCGGTCATTAAAGCGCAAGTACATGCTGGTGGTCGCGGTAAAGCTGGTGGTGTAAAGCTAGTTAAAACTCGTGAAGAAGCTAAGCAAGTTGCTGAAGAGCTGATCGGTACTAACTTAGTAACGTTCCAGACTGATGCTGATGGTCAGCCAGTAAACTTCGTATTGGTTGCAGAAGATATGTATCCAGTACAAACTGAGCTATATCTTGGCGCAGTCGTTGATCGTGCAACTCGTCGTGTAACTTTCATGGCATCTACCGAAGGTGGTGTAGATATCGAAGAAGTAGCACACAGCACTCCAGAAAAAATCTTCAAAGTAAATGTTGATCCTTTAGTTGGTTTAATGCCTTTCCAAGCGCGCGACGTTGCGTTCAAACTTGGTCTAGAAGGTAAGCAAATCAACCAGTTCGTTAAATTGATGACTGGCGCTTATAAGGCATTCGTTGAAAACGACTTTGCTCTAATGGAAATCAACCCATTAGCTGTTCGTGAAAATGGCGAAATCGTTTGTGTTGATGGCAAAATCGGTATTGACTCAAACGCACTGTATCGTTTGCCAAAAATCGCAGCGCTACAAGACAAGACTCAAGAAAATGAGCGTGAGCTTAAAGCCGCTGAATTTGACCTAAACTATGTTGCTCTAGAAGGTAACATCGGTTGTATGGTTAACGGTGCTGGTCTTGCAATGGCGACCATGGACATCATCAAATTGTATGGCGGCAAGCCTGCTAACTTCTTGGACGTTGGCGGCGGCGCAACTAAAGATCGCGTTGTTGAAGCGTTCAAAATTATCCTAGAAGACAGCAGTGTTGAAGGCGTTCTAATCAACATCTTCGGCGGTATCGTACGTTGTGACATGATTGCAGAAGCTATTATCGCTGCTATCAAAGAAGTTGACGTACAAGTACCAGTTGTTGTTCGTTTAGAAGGTAACAACGCTGAGCTAGGCGCACAAATCCTAGAAGAGTCTGGTCTGAAATTGATTTCAGCTCAAGGTTTATCTGACGCGGCTCAAAAAATTGTCGATGCTGTTAAAGCGTAAGTCTTTAAACATAAGTGTTTAGAGATAAATGCTTAAGCATAGTAGTCAAATCGTAGTAGTGGTTTTATAGCAAAGATTGGTTATCAAAATTTGATAAGACTAGTTATAAAGGCCACTGTTACAAGACAACCGAATACAAGGAAAATATAATGAGTGTATTAATCGATAAAGATACCAAAGTATTGGTACAAGGTTTTACTGGTAAAAATGGTACGTTCCATTCTGAACAAGCCATCGAATATGGCACAAAAGTTGTTGGTGGTGTTACTCCAGGTAAAGGCGGCCAAACGCACCTAGGCCTACCAGTATTTAACACTATGGCGGAAGCCATGGAAGCGACTCAAGCTGACGCTTCTGTTATCTACGTACCAGCACCATTTGTACTAGATTCTATCGTTGAAGCAATCGATGCTGGCGTTAAGTTGATCGTTGTGATCACTGAAGGCGTACCGACTATCGATATGCTAAAAGCAAAACGCTATCTTGAAGAAGCTGGCGACGTACGTTTGGTTGGTCCTAACTGCCCAGGCGTTATCACTCCAGGTCAGTGCAAAATCGGTATCATGCCAGGCCATATCCATCAGCCAGGTAAAGTAGGTATCATCTCACGTTCTGGTACATTGACTTATGAAGCCGTAGCTCAGACGACTAAGCTTGGTTTTGGTCAGTCAACTTGTATCGGTATCGGTGGTGATCCTATCCCTGGTATGAACCAGATTGACGCATTGAAGCTATTTGAAGCTGATCCACAGACTGAAGCTATCATCTTAATCGGTGAGATCGGCGGTACTGCTGAAGAAGAAGCTGCTGCTTACATCAAAGACCATGTGACTAAGCCAGTTGTTGGCTATATTGCTGGTGTTACTGCTCCAGAAGGCAAGCGTATGGGCCATGCTGGCGCTATCATCTCTGGTGGTCAAGGTACTGCTGAAGAGAAATTCAAAGCGTTTGAAGATGCTGGTATCGCGTACACACGTGACCCATCTAAGCTAGGCGATAAGCTAAAAGAAGTTACTGGTTGGTAAGATAGGCATTAGTCTACTAACTACCAAAACTCTATTGAATTACTGATAAGACACCCCTACAATGGGGTGTCTTTTTTATATCTGAATCCCTTATGAAAAACAAGATACTAGTTACGGGCGGTGCTGGATATATCGGTTCCCATACCTGTATAGCATTGCATGAAGCAGGCTATGAGGTTGTCGTATATGATAACTTATCTAATAGTAGTCGTGAAGCGATTAACCGTGTCTCTACGCTTATTGGACAGACAATTGAGTTTATCGAAGGTGATATACGAGATGCTGAGTCACTTAAAAAAGTGTTTGCTGCATATCATTTTTTTGGTGTGATTCACTTTGCTGGGTTAAAAGCAGTTGGGGAGTCAGTAGCAAAGCCACTCATGTATTATAATAATAATGTCAGTGGAACCATCACTTTATTAGAAATGATGTCAGAGTATGATGTCAAAAATTTAGTTTTTTCATCATCTGCCACTATTTATGGTGATCCTGAATCCTTACCTATCGATGAGAGCTCGAAGCGTTCTTGTACCAATCCTTATGGACAAAGTAAGCTTGCTGTCGAATACATATTAGAAGACTTAGCTGTGTCTGATGGCAGCTGGAACCTGATTGCTCTTAGATACTTTAATCCAGTAGGCGCGCATCCATCAGGACAAATTGGCGAAGACCCTAATGACATTCCTAACAACTTGATGCCTTATATTTCTCAAGTAGCCGTCGGCAAACTTGATAAGCTCAGTATCTTTGGCAATGACTATCCTACTGTCGATGGAACAGGTGTCCGTGACTTTATTCATGTTACTGATTTGGCTCAAGGTCATGTGGCTGCGCTAAATTATTTAGAGAAACAAATTAGACTAAACGAAAGTGGTACGACACAACAATATTCAGTAGGCTTTTTACCTATTAACTTAGGTACTGGCAAAGGTGCGTCTGTATTAGAATTGGTATCTGTATTTTCTGACGTATCTGGCCAGACTATTCCTTATCAGTTTATAGATCGTCGAGCAGGTGATATCGCGAGTTGTTATGCCCGTGCCGATAAAGCGAAAACGTTGTTAGGGTGGCAAGCTGAATTATCGATTATTGATATGTGTCAAGATACATGGCATTGGCAGAGCATGAACCCGAATGGTTATGAGTAGATTTTTTCTATTTTTTGCAGTTGAGTGACATTTTTTTCTAGAGTAAAAATATAAAAATAAGGAGTTTTCCATAACTTTAGCTGAAAATTAAATTACGAGTCAGTTATAATATGAGAGTAAACAATTATTTAAAAGCACAATCACCTAATTAACATAGGTGATTTCCATTTAGACATATACAAATATCTGAGGTTAAGAAGAAATGTTAAGTAATTCAACGATTTTGGTGACAGGTGGTACAGGTTCGTTCGGACATAAATTTATACCTATGACCCTTGAAAAATATAATCCTAAAAAAATCATCATTTTTTCAAGGGATGAAATGAAACAATGGGAAATGGCTAAATTGTTTCAAGATGACCCACGTGTGCGCTTTTTTATTGGCGATGTAAGAGATAAAGAAAGGCTATATCGTGCTTTAGATGGAGTTGATTATGTCGTGCATGCTGCTGCTACTAAAATTGTTCCAACAGCAGAATACAATCCTTTTGAATGTGTAAAAACAAATGTACATGGGGCAATGAACCTAATTGACGCATGCATAGATAAAGGTGTTAAGGGTGTAGTTGCGTTATCAACCGATAAAGCAAGTAGTCCTATAAATCTATACGGTGCTACTAAACTCACTTCTGATAAATTATTTGTAGCAGGAAATGCTTATAGTGGACAGCATGTGACCAAATTTTCTGTCGTAAGATATGGTAATGTGATGGGATCACGTGGATCAGTAATCCCTTTCTTTTTATCAATTAAAGAAAGAGGTGAGCTACCTATTACTGATGATCGTATGACACGTTTTATGATTACCTTGGAAGAAGGCGTTGAGCTTGTATGGCATGCTTTTGAAGATATGGAAGGTGGTGAGATTTACGTTAAAAAAATTCCATCAATGAATATTATGGATGTAGCAAAAGCTGTGGCGCCAGAAGCTACCACTAAGGTAGTTGGTATTAGACCTGGTGAGAAACTACATGAGCAAATGATTGGTGCTGAAGATTCTTATTATACTTATGAGTACCCTGAACACTTCAAAATCTTACCTACTATTAACAACTGGGGTCATTCACCTGAAAGAGTGAAAGATGGTAAATTAGTTCCAGAAGGTTTTGTTTATTCAAGTGATAATAATACTGAATGGATGCCAAGAGAAGAGCTCGAATCTTGGATACAAGAAAACAAAGATAATATTGGTAAAATCTAATGAATTTTATTCCCTACGGTCGCCAAAATATTACAGAGGAGGACATTGACGCAGTCGTCAATGTCCTCAAGTCTGATTATTTAACGCAAGGCCCTAAAGTGCCAGAGTTCGAAGATACAATCAAAAAACATTGTAATGTTGAATATGCTCTGGCAATGAACAGTGCTACTTCAGCCCTCCACGTTGCGTGTTTGGCTTTGGATGTGGGCAAAGGTGACATTGTTTGGACGACACCTATTACATTTGTAGCATCTGCAAACTGTGCTTTGTATTGTGGTGCTACAGTTGATTTCGTAGATATTGATCCAAGGACCTATAATTTATCTACTCAGTCTCTAGAACATAAGCTTAAAGCTGCTAAAGAGCAAGGTAAATTACCGAAGGTAGTGATTCCTGTGCATTTATGTGGTCAACCTTGTGATATGGAGAGGATATATCAACTTTCTAAAAAGTATGGCTTTTATATTATCGAAGATGCTTCACATGCTATAGGTGGTAATTATAAAAACCAGCCAATAGGTAACTGCCAATATTCGGATATTACAATTTTTAGCTTTCATCCAGTGAAAATAATTACGACTGCTGAAGGCGGCGTAGCGACCACGAAAAGCAAAAAGCTAGCACAAGAGATGGAGTTGTTACGTAGTCATGGTATTACTCGTGATTCTGATCTAATGACTCATGAGCCAGATGGCTCTTGGTACTATCAACAAATTACGCTTGGTTTTAATTATCGAATGACTGAAATGCAGGCTGCGTTAGGTGTTTCTCAAATTAAACGTCTTAATACTATTACTGATAGACGCCACCAACTTGCTAAAACATACGACAGCTTATTGGCTGATCTACCTGTAATAACTCCTTATCAACATTCAGATGGATATTCAGGACTACACCTTTACGTGATACGTATTGAAACTAAACAGGTGCAAAGAACCCAAAAAGAAATATTTGATGATTTACGGGCTGCGAATATTGGTGTCAATCTTCATTATATCCCTGTACACCTCCAACCTTACTATCAACAAAACTTAGGGTTTACGTTAGGGGACTTTCCTGAAGCAGAGTTATACTATGCACAGGCAATTAGCTTGCCTATGTATCCTGAACTTTCAGAACAAGAGCAGGAGTATGTAGTAAAAACGCTAAGGAGTATTCTAATATGAGTAGTGTAGCTTTGATTCCTGCTCGTGGTGGAAGTAAGCGTATTCCTAGAAAAAATATAAAGAACTTTTGTGGAAAGCCAATTATTGCCTATTCTATCGAATCAGCCCTAGAAAGTGGTTGCTTTGATAAGGTAGTTGTATCAACAGACGACCAAGAAATTGCAACTGTAGCTGAAAAATATGGTGCCGAAGTTCCTTTCTTGAGGCCTGAATACATCAGTAATGACTTTGCAACAACGAAGGATGTAATTAATCATTTTCTAGAGTATTTAAAAGAAACTGATGATGACTATGACTATCTTTGTACTATTTATGCTACAGCGCCACTTCTTCAAAAAAAATATCTTGTCGAAGGTCATAACAAGCTACAGAATTCTAATGTAGTAAATGTATTTAGCTGTACAACGATGCCATTTCCTATACAAAGAACTTTCAAGTTAGGGCATGATGATCGATGCGAAATGTTTTGGCCAGAAAACTTCAGTAGTCGTAGCCAAGATTTGGAAGAGGCTTATCAAGATGCAGGTCAGTTCTACTGGAGAAATCTAAAAACCATCTCTACAAAAAACATGTTTGGCTCTGATAGTGCCGGGATAGTTATACCAAGACATTTCGTACAAGATATTGATACATTAGAAGATTGGGAAAGAGCCGAATATATGTATCAGCTAATCAATAGATAGGATAAATAATGAATAATACAATATTAATTCTGGGTACAAACTCAGGGCAACTTGATTTAATCAAAACAATGAAAGAGTTGGGTTGGTATGTTATTGGTTGTTCAAATAGATCTGATGAAGTTGGCGTTAAATACACAGACAAATTCTATGAAGTTGACATTCGTGATATTGAAGCAGTATCAAAGATAGCAGTAGATAATGATGTTAACTTAGTATATTCAGTATCATCAGATACAGCGATTAAATCAGTAGTACAGGTCTCTAGCAAACTCAACTTGCCTACTTTTTATTCAGAAGAGCTAATCCGATTACTTGATAATAAGCAAGATTTAAGAAGTTTTTTGAATAACATTGAGCTTAGTATTGTTAACTATGTAGAAGTTGATGCCATTGATGACAGTAACAAATGGAATACGTTCCCATGTATCGTAAAGCCATCTAATGCACAAGGTCAGCGAGGTGTAAAAAAAGTTGATAATGCTTATGAGCTAAAGAACTCAGTTATAAATGCTAAACAATTTTCGTCAAACAACACTGCAGTGATTGAAGACTTTCTAGATGGAGTGGAGATATCGTGTAATGTGCTAGTTTCAGAAGGCCAAATTGTATTTGACATACTATCTGAACGTTTAACTTATAACGATGAATATTTTGGTATACCAAAAGGACATCTAATTCCTTGTGTAAACATTGACGAAGATACTAAGAAAAAAGCTGTTGAGTTGGTTTCTAATGTAGTAAAAGCATTAGAAATTGAAAACGGACCTTTATATTTTCAAATGAAAGCGACTACGAACGGAGTCAAAATTATCGAAATCGCTCCGAGATTGGATGGCTGTCACATGTGGAGACTTATTCAGCATGCCACAAATAGAAGCTTTCTAGTTGAAACAATTGAGGTGTTATTAAATAAGCATCAAAGTATGCAGCGTGTGAAGCTGAAAGATAATAAATACTACGAATTGATTTTTCAACATTCACAACCGAGTCAAACATTTGAAGAAGAACGTTTCCCTATTCCAGTAGATGCTCTATATCATGAATATAGATACTCTAATGGAGAAGCGATTAATATCATCAATGGCAAAAAGGAAGTAGTAGGTTACTACGTTGCTGAATTTCCAAAAGATAAGTGGGAAGATGAATGAGACTCATAGTCACAGGTGCGACAGGTTTTATTGGTAGGCATTTAGTTGAGTCCGCTCAGCAGAATTTTGAAATTATCTGCTTAACGAGAAGTAACGAGAAAAATGGTGAGAATCAAAGCGTAAGTTTTGTTCAGACAGACTATGAGCTAAATAGTCTAGAAAATATTTTTCGAGAAGGTGATGTGTTGGTTCACTTAGCTGGTCAAAGATTAACTAGAAGTGAAGAAAAACCTAAGCTAAGTGGCTTTATTGATTCCAATATAAAGATGACCGAAAACTTGCTTTTAGCAGCATGTGAGGCAAAAATCAGGCAAGTTGTTCTGACTTCTACCATTGGAATATATTCCGAAATGGATAGAACGCCATATTTAGAAGATGCGGTTACACATCCCAATACTATATATGGATTGTCAAAGTTAATGGGGGAGCAGCTAGTCACCTATTACTGTCAAAAAAACAATGTCAAAAGTACTATTTTTAGACTGTCTCAGTGTTTTGGTGTAGGAGAAAAGGACTCTCCAGTCTTAATGAGGTTTGTAAAGTTAGCTAGAAACAAAGAAAAGCTTACCGCCCAAGATAACGAGTTTTATTTGGATGAGGTGTATGTTAAGGATGTTGTTGAAGCAATAATTTTATCCATTACTAAAGAAGTAGCAGGTACTTTTAATGTTGGCGGTGGTAAAGCATACTCTATTTTAGAAATGGCAGAAACAGTTAATGAAGTTTTTGATAATACTGATAACATTGAAATCATCTCAAATATAAAAATTAGAAACGTAGATAATTTTCTATCAACTCAGAAAATAGAGAATCAATTAAATTGGACACCTAAGTTTAATTTAAAAGAGGCTTTAGTTGATATGAGAAATACTTATAATGCAAATAAGGAGTTGAAATGAATACATTGAAGGAAGTTCTATATAAAGGTGATGCTAAAGCAAATGATCCAACTCCGTTTATCATTGCAGAAATGTCAGGGAACCACGGAGCCTCATTAGAACAAGCACTAAAGATTGTCGATCACGCTTCACAAACAGGTGTAGACGCTCTAAAGTTGCAGACCTTTACACCAGAATCGATGACCTTAAATTTAGATCACGACCACTTCAAAGTGACTAACAAAAAGTCATTATGGTATGGCAGAAGACTTTACGACTTATACGAAGAAGCCCAAACAAAGTATGAGTGGCACAAGGCTATATTTGATAGAGCACGTGAAAAAAATGTTTTATGTTTTAGCACTCCTTTCGATGAAGAGGCAGTAGACCTTCTAGAGTCGTTAGAGGTTCCAGCTTATAAAATTGCTTCTTTTGAATGTGTTGATATTCCTTTGATTAGATATGTTGCTCAAACAAAGAAACCAATGATTATCTCTACTGGAATGGCATCTATTTCTGAAATCGACCTGGCTGTGAATACAGCTCTAAAAAATGGCTGCTCTCAGCTGACGCTTTTACAGTGTACTAGTAGTTATCCAGCTCCTGCATCAGAAGCAAATTTAAGAACCATTCCTCATATGAGAGAGTTGTTTGGTTGTCAGGTGGGTTTGTCTGACCACACGCTAGGCATAGGTGCTGCAATAGCTGCTACAACGCTAGGTGCAACTGTTATTGAAAAACATTTTAAGCTAGAAGATGATGAGGGTAGCATCGATGCAGCATTCTCTTTGACACCGAGCCAGTTTAAACAGCTTGTGACTGAATGCAAAACTGCTGCTGAGGCTATGGGTTGTGTATCTTACGGAGTAAGTGATGCTGATACACTAGCAAGAAAAAATAGAAGATCTATTTATGTTGTTAGTGATATCAAAGCTGGTGAATTGATTACAAGTGAAAATATTAGAAGAATAAGACCGGGACATGGTTTAGCACCGAAATATTTTGATGAAGTAATTGGTAAAAGGGCTGCATCAGATATGAGTATAGGCACACCGTTAGATTGGAATAAATTAGAGAATTGATTATGACTCATTACTGGCTCAAAAAAGCAAAAAAAAGTCTTTTAAAATCTAAAGAGTTTTCTAAGGCGAAAGAAATCTTGGAGACGAATAATTTTTTAGAGAAGAAGGAGTTTGCAAAAGTAAAAGAACTCTTAGATTCTAAAGAGTTCTCGAAAGCAAAAGAGTTCTTAAAAGCTAAAGAATTAGAGTTTTTCAAGGCCAAAGATTTCTTAATCACTAAAGTGAATCAAAGTCCTAGTCATGATATAGAAGAAACATTGCAAGAGTTGGTAAGTAATGAGCAGCTACGGGTTACTTCTCAAAGAAAATATGGTTTGCATCTTGAAAAGCTATTGAACTCAGAAGAAGGCTTAAAAGACTTAGGCGCAGTTGCTGAAAGACTGATAGGCAATAACCCTGATAGTATTCTACTGATATATTTGTCAGTTATCTCTCTAGCTAAGCAAGAGAGATTTGAAGAAGCGTCTGATTTAATTTCAAGTAAAGTTGTAGAGCTGAAGTTAAATAAAACTAAAAATATTAAGGTCAGAGATAAACAATTAGTGGCCTTGCTAAAGGTTTGGAGAGTTCTCGATCTTGTAGCAAGAGAAAATATGAAGTGGGCAGATGGTGATAATTTAAAGAACAAAAATTACGATGAGTTAGAGTTCTTGTTATCTGATCATGACTTAGAAGATCCTGAGTTGACCTCTGATCTTATTCTATTTTATGCTGAGCCATATTTGCAGGGTAAGCTTCATCATGATTATTTGAATATATGTCAATTAGCATTTGATAAAGCAAAGACTTTAGATAAAAAGCTCAAAGTTATTTATGCTTCTAGACGAGAAGGTATTAGGCGTCTTCCTAGCTATCATAAAAACTATGAGTTGGCGATAGCTTTATATGTGTCATTAGAGGATGAAATTAAAGAGTTTGTTGACCAATCTTTGTTAGACAGAACCTTAAAGAATGTAAAAACTCTAAGAACAATAATGAATGTAGGAAGGTCTTTGGGGCAGGGTGCTATATATAGACCGGCTAAAGAGGCAATTATTCAAATCGCAATGTCAGATACAGGTCAGTCAACAGTATGGACTGCCGCCTTTGCACTTATGGAAGATGGTAAAGACAATTATGAAATATCCAAAAAAATACTGAATTTAAATGATAAAAAACCTCAGCATGCATCCGATATTCAGCATTTTCTGGATTGGGCTATATTATCAGAAGAGTATCAATTAGCTTATGAATTCTTTTCAAAGCAGCCAAGAAAAGTAAAGGAGTCAAAGAGTGCTCTTTCTTATGTAAAAATTCTTCATAGACTTAAAAAGTTTGAAGAAGCAGAAGATATAACTAGAGGAGTTCACATTTCTCTTTTATCTCGGAGCCATAATTTATGTCCGTATACTAGTTGGTCATTGGTCAAACGGTCAGGCGAGCTTAAATTTTTAAAGGATACGGCCGTACTGTATCAAAGTATTCCACAGCCCAAAAATCCACAGGGAGTAATTTTTATTACTCCAAGATCTATAGAGCAGTTGAGAAAAACGCCTATCGTTCTTCTCATGGAGCTTAAAAGATTGGGTTGGGCCGTCATACCTTTATCAGAAGGTCTTTTGCCGACAGAAAAAACGAACAATGTATATATCAATGAGTTCATTGATGTCATAACGATGAATCGAGAAATAAAGAGGGACTCTAAGCTTGAACTTGATACAGAATTCGATATCAGTTTGAGTCAAGGTAAAATGCAGTGGAAAGATATTGATCTATCTCATGTTTTGTGGGAAGAGTCAGCTATCAACAAACGTATCTATGACGTAGATTACACTTGCCCGGCATTAAACAACTACTTAAAAAATATTTATACTACAACAAAGTCGGCAGCGACTGTTTTAGACAATATTCATAAGCTAAAAGACGATATTGGATTAAGAATCGGTTTTATCGTACAGTTTAATGCAAGATTACCAGATGCGCTCTATCGTTTTTATTGCGAGGAATACGGAGATCCTAAAGATTTCTTTTGCATACATTCTGCAAATGGATATCAAAACTACTTTTCTAACTTCTCTACTAATATATCTTCTAAGTGTGTTGTTAGAAATATGACGAAGTACCCTCATACACGGTCTGCTAGCTTCCCATTACCAGAGGAGTTTGAAGTTTTCTACCAAGAAAACAAATATCGTGCTGAAGAGATTTTAGAAACGGTAAGTGGCGTTACAAATGTAAAGAGATCCGTCTCTTATGATGACGACTCTGTTGAGAAGAGAGCTGCTATTCAATACATTAATAGTTGGAGAGCAGCTGGCAAAAAAGTAGTTTGTGCATTTGGCAAGGTTGTCTATGATTCAGGAGTTCCATTTGATGGAGGTGCTGCACATTCAGACATGAAGGACTGGATCAATCATTCTATTGAAACGGTTAATGGTACAGATACATTACTACTTATCAAGCCTCATCCACATGAATTAAATCAGCAAATTTCAACATTTGGGAATGCCGTATTTAGAGATATTATTCAGGAAGAAAACCAGAATGTAATATTTCTAGACCATAATTGGTTCAAAATGTATGACTTGAAAGATTTGATAGACTTTGCAATCGTTTATAACGGTACGTCTAGTATTGAGCTAGGTGTAATGGATATACCCGCTATTCTATGTGGACATTTCGGAACGGTCGACTACCCGGTCGGGCACCCTTCGCCAAACGATAGATTGCATTTCGAACAAATGTTAAAAGGTGAAGTCGGACTTGAATGTGACGATGAGTTGAGATACAAATCAGCATTATGGCTTTTTTATATGGGGAGTAGTCTGTTTACGACGGACTACAGATATCACTCAAGGCCTGTCACCAATAAAGTTCTTTATCCTCCATACTGGTTTAATAAAGATGTAAATCGTTATTTGACTAAGGGTGATCAGAACGTGAGAAAGCTTGCATTAGAAATTATTGAATAGGATTATAAATTGGATATAGTCGTTATAAGATGTTTAGCAAGTACTAACGTTGGATTTGGCCATTTGGTCAGATGCAGAGTGCTTGCTACGGAGCTATGCAAAAGAGGATATGGCGTGATTATGATTGGCCCACCTCTTAGCTTAAAAGATAAAACTGACGAAACCAATTTTTTCGAATGGATTCCCAGAGAGAATTGGTTAAGCTCTGAAAGTGAAGCTGACTTTCATCTTAGTGTTTTGAAAAAATACAATTCAAAGCATATGATTATCGATGATTATCGATCTGATGGAGAACATCAGAAAAGATTGCGCGAAGAAAATGTAAGGATCGTTCAGCAATATGATGCTAGTAAAAAGCAAAATTTTGCGGCCAATCTGGTAGTAAATGGTAGTCCACATGAAAGAGCGGAATTTTATAAAAAAGATGTTTTATATAATGATGTAGAGTTTTTATTAGGTCCTAAATATTGCATACTGCGACCAATATTCTTTAATGATGAGCTCAAAGAATGCCATAAGCAAAAAAGAATCTTGATGACTTTTGGTGGCGGTAGTGATAGAGGTGCAATTCTCTACATTTTAAAAAACTTCTATCAAATTATTGCAGACAATAATTGGAAATTAACTATAGTAGTTAGTGATAAGAATGAAAATATTGGAGACATATCTAATTGGATAAACTCAAAGGGCTCTAAAGATATTGAGCTTATGATCAGTCCTGAAAATATGGCAGAAATAATGTCTACCTGTAGTTTTGCAGTCTTAGGTGGTGGAACTACTATATTTGAAGCTGCCTATCTAGGTATTCCGGCACTATTGATACCTATTGCTGATAACCAAACAAATCAATGTATAGGTTGGGATAAGTTGGGCGGTATGACATATGTTTCAAACTTTAATGAACTTGATGATGCTAAGTTTGCAGAGAATCTAAGAAGTTTCTTGAGTGAGCCTAGCTTAATTGAATCACATAGACAAAATCTAAAGACTATTATTGATGAGCATGGCTATGAAAGAATACTCGATAAGCTGTTGAACGATGAGTAATAGTGAATTTCCAACACCTTTGAAAGGTGATAATCATTCTATATTTGTCAGACCAAGTTCGTCAAAGTTAGTTATTTTCTTTGCTGCAATTAATATGAAAGAAAATCAATTTAATTTTTGGCAACTAGGCAGAGAAATTGATGAGAATGTCATTTTTGTAAACGATCCTTCTAATCAATGGTATCTAAATGGTATTCCAAGCTTAGGAGCAAGTTTGGATCAGACAATACTATGTCTCAAAAAATGGATAAATCATTTAGAGGTGAAAGATGTGTATGCTGTTGGAACTAGCATGGGTGGTCATGCATCCATTCACTATGGGATAGAATTAGATGCCAATATACTATCATTTCCAGCTGAGATTATATTGGGAGAGCCGTATTCTAGAAGCATTCAAAACTTGGAGCAGGATATAGTAAAGAAAAATTTTCTATTAGAAAAAATAGCCAGTTTTGATAGAACGATACATATGATAATCGGTGAATCTACACCTAAAGACCTGATTAATGCAGGTTATATAAGGGGTTTTGAAAACGTTAAAGTTTACTCATTATTAGGAACGGATCATTACGTACCTTCTGTGATTTCACGTTCTAGTAAGCTATACACATTGTTGATGAATTTTGTCTCTACGGGTATGGTTCAAAAGGAGCTGTTTTCGAACTCAGGAAATTTCAATCTATACGATGATGAGTTGTTTGCCGATCTTGCTGAAGCATATCAGAACTTCAGAGCTGCTAATTTCGAAAAGGCCATCTTTTATGCCAAAAGAATACTCACTAGGTTTCCCGCTTTCGAAAGTGCGTTGTATATAATTGGAGACAGTTATTTTCAGAAGGAAGAGTATCAGTTAGCAACGAATTATCTGGCAAGTGCCGCCATAGTAGCTCCCAATAATGCAGACTATTTATTTAAGTATTCACATGCTATTAGAATGCTAGGTGATAAAAATACTAGTCTACATATTTTAGATACTTTGATTCAAAAATTTCCAAACTATGCTAAAGCTTATTATGCTAGAGGTAATATGCAAGTAGAAGAGGGTAATGAGTTGCAGGCTCTAGAGTCGTTCAAGTTAGCGTTCTCTTTAGATAATAGAAATAAAAAATTTGAGAGTAGATATTTGAAGTTACGTAATAAACCCTTCATATAAGTTGTTGTTAGTTCTTATATATTCATCAGTGGAAGTCAATCAATTAGTGCTTTCACGAGAGAATTAATAAACTCTACTTTTCTTAGGTTGATTATGGTGAAACACATTCTTAAGAAACATTAAAATTATTAATGCTGCTATATGCTGAAATAAACGTACATCATCAAAATCAATTAAAATTTAAGAAATTAGGTAGTTTTACGGAGTATTAAGAATGAGTCATGATAAGAATATCATAGCGAAAAAACAAGACAGTGTACCTACTTCTTACGATATAAAAGACGACGAAAATATTTATTTCAATGAGGTTGATGAAGGCCTAACATGTAAAGTTGAACCGTCTTATAAATTATTACTTTCTCTTGCACAAGAGTTAAAGTCAAAAAAACAATACCAAGATGCTAAAAAAATATTTCAACAAATCTTCGAAAAATATCCTGAAAAACCTCAAGGTTTACGAGGGTTGATTCAAATTTCTCAGCAGACTAATGACTGGCAACAAGTAATCAAACTAACAAGTCTACTTATTAATAAATTTCCTGAAATATGTCAAGGTTATTGGGCTAAAGGTAATGCCTATTTGAAACTTAAAAAACATACTCAGGCAAAAAATCAGTTTGAACAATTACAAGCACTTTTCCCAAATGAAATATTAGGTACAGTTGGATTAATAAAATTAGCAAAAGAACATAATGACTTGCAGCTATTGGTTAAGTTGATAGAAAATTTTATCGATACTTTCCCAAGTATTTGGAATAGTTACTGGTATGATTCAGATATGAAGAGTAAAATGCATATTGATTATATAAGTGCATTACTAGATACAGGGAAAGTTAATAAGGCAGAAAGTATAGCCTGTCATTTCCAAACTATTTACCCTGAAAGTATTTCAATACATCATGCCTTGATTTTAGTATATCAAAAAAAACAAGAATATAACAAATCATTCAATAATTTTGAATTATCTTTAAAGCTAACTGACAATAGCCTTATCAAGAAAGATATAATTATATTATCTAAAGTTACCTTTATGAAACTAAGGTTTTTTAGTGAATATGAAGTCCTAATTAATGAGCTGATGGAGAGCTTCCCTAATCGAGTAGATGTACTAACAGCTTGGTTAGAACTACCTGTCCTAGGTCTGCCTTTAATACGGTCTTGGGAAATTGATATTAAGAAGCTTGATGAGATATTAGATAGAAAGCCAAATCATATAAAATTTTCAGATGAACGTGCAAGTTTACTACTTTCTACTGGTAGACTGAATGCGGCTGAAATATTCTTACGTGAGCAGATTCAAAAACGTCCACGCCATTTAGGTCTCAATAGAAAATACTGTATTTGCGCTCATCATAGAAAAGACTGGAAAGAAGCAGAAAATAGATTTGATAATTTTTACAAGATTTTTCCGAATGATAAATCTGATGTGTTCTTTTATTATATACATGTTTTGTACAAACTTAGTAAATTTGATAAGCTGCAAGCTGAGTACAAAAAGTTTAATTCAAAAAGATTTAAGAATTTTGATAATTTTGATGCACTAGATGAGCTGCAAAGCAATTTACTGCTAGGTAACTATGAGAAGGTGGAAGACCTAGATGATTACAACCACTATAAAGTAAAAAACAAGTTTGAACACCTTTATAAGGAAGAAAATCTATCTATAAAGAAAGTTATAAATAACCCAAAAAATGAGGTTTTATTTGTATGCCTTGGAGGCATACATGAAAATGCACCAAAACAATATGCGCTAAACAAGTTCGAGAATACAAATTATTTTGATAAAACTATTAGTATAAAAAAAGACAACCATTCATTTCAAGGGCTGGCAGATAAGACAACGCAATTTAATTACTTACTAATAAATGATTTTAGTAGCAGCTACTGTTTAATAAAAAAAGATAAATTTTTGGAGAAAATTGAAAATAGTATTAAATCTATAGATCACAAATAGACCTCTTGCAAAAGTCATAATTTAAGCTCGGAATTAATGATACCAGCAAACAGCTTCATTCTAAGATCATAGCG